>CACYPS010000001.1 GCA_902776305.1 uncultured Lachnospiraceae bacterium
GCTGTATCCGGACAAGGTTGCTTTTCCGCCCGCGAAGCAGAGAAAGACTCCCGCGGCGGACCAGCAAGCTCGGAGATTCAATCTCCGAGAAGCTGACAACAGATATGGGTGTATCATAGTGTTTGAAGGAGGGCGGATACATGAGCGATAAAAGAGAAAAGAAAACTTCGGTAAACACAGAACAGATTTATGATGTTATATGTCTTATTGCATCTTATGGAATTTTGTTCATGATACCACAGAAAATGAATGCTTTCTTTTATCTGATCGTTGGAGTATCCGCCTTCCTTTTTTGTATCGGTTTCTTTCGTCTGGGACTCTCGTTTGATGTGCCGGCGAGTTCGAAGAAAACTGCTTTAAAGCTCAGGGGGGCCGCTGCTCTCATAATTCTTTTCGGATTTGTATTAATAATCTTGAAGCATTTCAGCGAATCATCTGTTATCGCCGGGATAATGCTTTTGATAGAAAGCATATGCCTGTGGAGAATGGGTGGCAACAGCAAGACCTTTAACGAAGTGACCCCTGAAATGCAGGCCGTGCCCGGAATGAAGGTTCCGATTGAACAGCTGCAAACAGTTTTTTCCGACGTTGAAACACAGCTGGGTTATTCGTGGATCGGTAAGGTAAAATCGATCGAGCAGGATGCTATAATATACGGTCCCACCGAAGACGGGTTTGCTGTCTATGGTTATTACCTATACGGGCGATTTTATGTAGTCGGCAGTACGAACATTCTTTTTCCGGAGCCTGAAGATTCACAGGGGCACCTGGTGGAAGAAATACCGGACAAAGACGGGACACTGCTGGCAAAGGATCTTTTGCCGAAAGCCTATGCCGAAATGTTTACAAGGTATGCGGAAAGCGGAGAAGCGAACTGGAGAACAGATATCATATAAAAGAGAGTACTATGAAGATCAGAATCAATGTAAGAAGTGCATCGCGCAAAAAGGCTGCGGTCATCCAGCGGTGCTGCGAATATCCGGACAGACTTATGACTGTGGGAGAGTTTATTGAGGAGACAGTCCGACAAAATGTGAGAGAATACAACGAACGAAAAGATGCAACGGAATTGTTGCGTCTTTTTTTACGCAATCAGAATGAAGAATCACTTGAAGAAAAACTGAACGGAATGGCGGAGAGCGGAAAGGTTTCCTATGGTGATTCTTTTGACGACCGTAAAGCTGACGCGGAAGCAGCCGTCAGGAACGCTTTGCAGTGTTTTGATGACGGGATAGTCGCGTTGTTTGCGGACGGCAAACGGTATATGAATAAAGAGGAGCAGATTCCGCTGAAGGATCAGAGTGAAGTGACCTTCGTACGGCTTGTTTTTCTTGCCGGGCGAATGTGGTGAACAAAGTTTTCTTGTCGGCAAATGCGGTGAGCTGAGAACTTTAGGACAGAAGGACATAATGAAGGGAGGCAGGCATGGCGTACGATTATAATTCCAGGCTGAAATGGGAAAAAGAGAAGCACGAAGAGTGGGACAGAATACACGAAAAGCAGATAGGCCGTCTTTCACAACAAAAGAGGAAACTTTTTGATGAGGTGTTCAATTTCAGTGATTATCCGCACTGTGGTTTCCCTGTCATCACTAAATGGGGACGGGAAAAAGTGAAAGCTTCAGCGGGAAAGCTGACTTTGAGGGAGATCCTCTATAAGGAATGTCCGGAAATTATAGACATTCTCGTCCCGGAACTGTACAGAGAGGATTTTGACTATATGCTGGATCAGTTCGCATATTTTCAATATTCAAGGTCATTGTTCCGCCCGACTGTGAGAACGGCAGATCCCGCGGCGCATATGCTGGATGCGTTCGGACTCATGCAGGGATATAAGGTACTCGGGATATACGGCATTACACCCCTGGAGTATCTGACCGAAAAACGCACGGGTCACGGCGATACGCCGATCGATTCCGAGCTTCTCGATTTCAAGCGCAGCGATACATTTGCAAGGAAGCTTCATATGGTGCAGTTCGAGGATATCCTGGCGGCAAGAATCGACCGGAATGATACTGCGGTCTTAGATGCTGTGCGGGAAGCCATCCTCAGCGACAATAATACGGTGATGGTCACGGTACCGCTTATACGCGGAATCGTAAAGTCCCGTAATACAGAGCTTCATGATCTCCTTGCAAAGTTCCTGGTAGCCGCAAGACTGCAGGAAGGAGTTCGTCAGGCAATCTGTGAAAATGCGGACTGCGGCAGGGCAGAAGCTTTCCTTACTATACTGCAGACGATTCGGGAAAATGATCTTCTGCGATTTTCCGCAGTGAAGAGAGCAATAGCCACTTGGACAGGCATATGCAATCCCGAATCTATGGACAGGATATCGGCCAAACTTCTTGAAGATATCAGCGAGGCTGTCATTGATCGGGAGAGAGCTCTGGAGATGACCCGGACCGACGACAGCATGAGAATTGTGACCGGTCTCTGGGCGATGGGATTTTATGAAGCGCGCGATGCGATCGATCGTATGATGGAAATCGTGGAGAGCGGAACAAGGAACCAGCGGCTGACTATTTCCTATTATAACCGCTATATGCAGTATTCCCCGTTCAGTGAAAAAGCTTCAAAGAAAATGATTGAGACCTATCCCGATGATCTCCAGATGGCAGCGGCTTTTATGCCCACTTATCATGACGCTGTTGATACTATCATTCGAGGCTGCATTCAAGATGAGAACGGTAAACATGTCTACAGCATATACAATCAGGACCTGTACGTAACGCCCCTGGCAATCAATGAAATTTTTGAATGTGAGGAGGAGGCAAGGCTTCATTACGGAATCCTGAAAAATATGGCGGACAGCATGAAGAAGAAAAAGATAGAGTATTCGCCTATGATTTTTCCTTGGTACGGTGTAGTTCTTGACAAGAGTGATCTCACACAGAGAATGGTCATGATTTCCTTTGCTCTCCAGGATCAGGATCTGATAGACGAAGTCTGTGTACGTCTTACGGATATCACAGATTCTTATTACAATACGCGCTGGAATTCTGTCTGTGTTCTTCTTCACGACCCGAAGACAAAAGTTCAGAAGGATGCACTGATTGACTATGTGGCGGACAAGGAGAGTTACACGAGGAATTGTGCATGGGTACTTCTTAAAAAGCTACCGCTGACACAGGAAGATGTGCAGAGGTTGGAAAGCCATCTGCGCCTTAAGAATGAGGAGACGAGGCGGCATGTCATCGAACTCCTTGAACAGCAGGGTGAGACGGATGTTATAGAAAGCATCCGGAGGCTTCTTGCTTCCAATAAAGAGCAGATTCGACTTGCAGGACTCGACATGCTGAAAAGGCGAAGTGATAAGAGCGAAGAGGCTAAAAAAGAAGCCTCGGCCATCCTTTTGGAGGTTATTCCGGACAGCGATGGTCTCACGGACAAGGAGAAGGTCCTTTACTCGGAGATCGCCGGCAGTACGGGTGCAGCCGATATATTAAATACAGCAGGTTACGGACTCTATGATCCGGCGGAGGAATATATGCCGTCTCCCTGTTATATGGATGTAATAGGCGATGGGTCATCCGATCACATTGCAACTGCGGGAAAAGCTTCCGGGAAAAAGACAGGGATCGGACTTGCAGCGGGATTATTGAAGAAGTTAATCGGAGTGAATAACGAAAAGACACAGAGTGAACAGGATCTTCTTAAAAGTTTCTTCTGCCTGAGCACAGATGAGCTGGATCGGTACTTTGACAAGATTCGGGCTTTTGTTGTGGAGCACGGAAAACTCGAGTATAAAAGCGCGAACGGAGATAAGCAGCTGCTTGAGAACGGGCTGTATCTCATGAATTATGAGTACAGCGGCGAGACCTGGAGGAGATATCCCTTCCCTGAGCTCTGGGACGAGGTGTATGACACGATCATCAAAGATCCGAAAGTCTATTTCAGTCTGTATTATGCGATACAAACCGGGTTCGATGAGACCGATGTAAAAGATGTGGAGACCTACCGGAAAGCGGAGAGGACAATATTCGGCGATTCCTGGTCCGGCTATCATTATAATGATCCAAAATACGTAAGCAGTCACGGCGGTCACAGCCTGTACCTGACGATTTTGGATATCATTGCGAGCAGGAAAAATCTGGTATTGCCGTCCGAGATTGCACGGGCAGCTGTCGTAATGGCTATCCGTCTGCCCGAGAATATTCGCTGGATGGAGAAGGCGCCATCCCGTTATGCAACGTACGGCAGCGAGCAGCGGCCTACGATATGCTTCCTCAGAACAAATAAATACCGCTCTATACTTACACGCGCATGCCATTACGAAAACGATGATGAGTTCAGCGCAGTATTTCCGCTGCTTTATCAGGTGGATCAGGTATATCAGTTCGACGCGCATGAACCGACTATAAATTACACGAATAATACTCGTAATATCCTTTCGATGTTCGCTTACGTGAAGGCGTATGAGCTGGGAATCATCACGAAAGATTTTCTTTATAAGGCGGCGTTTGAGAAAATAGGACTTCGTTTTGCAGTCAGCGAGCTGGGAGAGCTCTTCCGGTCGAATATCTCGATCTATACAATCCGGAATCTCCGGGTATACGCGCCTGTGGATGAGGAAAAACGGACGGTTGATACGGAGTGCCGCTTCTATAAGATCTGCTTTGAAGTCTATGAGAAACTCGTTAATCTGATTTTGGATGTGGAGCTTGTACGCGGAGATACGCCGACAGTATTTTCAATAGCAGTCTCGCGAATCCCCCGTATAGAGAGTATTCCGAGACTCATGCAGATCCTGCTTGCTCTGGGGAAAGACCCGTTGGACAGAAATACTTATTATTCTTATACCAATGGGAATGGCAAGAAGGAGTGCCTGAGCCATCTGCTGAAAGTGTGTTATCCGCTTGCGACGGAATCTGCGGGAGATCTTTCAAAGGCAGTAAAAACGAACAAGATCTCGAAAGAACGCCTCATCGAAGTAGCCATGTATGCGCCGCAGTGGCTTGACATGACCGAAGAGGTCCTAGGAATGGAAGGATTTAAGAGCGGATGCTATTACTTCATGGCGCATATGAACGAGCGGTTCGACGACCGTAAGAAGGCGGTGATCGCGAGATATACCCCGCTCTCGACGGAAGAACTGAATAACGGGTGTTTCGACACGAACTGGTTCTTTGAGGTCTATGAAAAGCTCGGCGAGAAGAATTTTTCGCTTCTCTATAAGGCGGCAAAGTATATTGCTGACGGCAGCAAGCACACGCGCGCAAGAAAATATGCTGATGCGGCGACCGGTAAGGTAGATCGGGACGAGCTCGAGAAGAAAATATGCGACAAACGGAATAAAGACCTCCTGATGAGCTATGGCCTGATCCCGATAAAAGACAGGCAGGATGAGCTGCATCGTTATGAGTTCCTGCAGAAGTTTCTTAAGGAAAGTAAGCAGTTCGGCGCACAGCGCAGGCAGAGTGAAGCCATGAGTGTACAGTATGCGCTGAAAAACATGGCGACTACGGCCGGATATGCTGATGACCTCAGGCTTGTTCTTGCGATGGAGACGGAACTTGTTTCACAGAATCAGAAATATCTCGACGGCGTGGAGATAAGCGGTTATACAGCTAAAATCATAGTCGATCCGAACGGAAAGGCTGAACTTCTCGTGTATAAGGCAAACAGCGGCAAGGCTTTGAAATCTGTGCCTGCACCGCTGAAAAAAGACGAGACGTTCGCAGATATTAAGGAATTTGCATCCAAGCTCAAGAAACAGTATTCGCGGTGTACCGCAATGTTCGAGCACGCTATGGAGGAAGAGGAGGCATACAGTTACGGAGAGCTCCTTGAGCTGTGCCGGAATCCGGTGACGGCGGGGATACTCGAAAGACTGGTATTTGTCAGCAGTGTCCGTATCATAGGCACATTGGAAGAATTCAGAGACGCAGACCCATCGCTCGATTCGGATACTCTGTTATATGTCGCGCATCCCATCACACTGTACAGGCTTGGCGAGCTTGCACGCTTCCAGCGGCTGTTCTTTGTGAAACAGACACAAGAGGGCATAAAGCAGCCCTTCAAGCAGGTCTTCAGAGAGTTCTATCCGAAACTGGAGGAAGAAAAGGACGCATCGGATTCGAGACTTTTCGCGGGATATCAGATCCAGCCGAAGAAGACCGTTGCGACACTTAAGGGACGCGGATGGGTAGCCGATTATGATGAAGGTCTCCAGAAAGTTTTCTTCCGGCAGAACATTGCCGCAACGATTTATGCTCTTGCAGACTGGTTCTCGCCGGCGGATACAGAGAGTCCGACGCTTGAGTTTGTCTCGTTCTATGACAGAAAGACCGGCAAGCAGAAAAAGATATCGGAAATTCCGGACATTATGTATTCGGAGGTCATGCGCGATGTAGATCTCGTAGTCAGCGTAGCCCATGTCGGCGGCGTGGATCCCGAGACAAGCCATTCGACGATTGAGATGCGCCGCGCGATATGTGCATTCAACATGGAGCTGTTCGGTCTTACCAACGTGACGTTCGAGGGTTCTCATGCGTACATTAAGGGAACTCACGATAATTATAACATTCAGCTCGGAAGCGGAGTGATTCACAAGGAGAGCGGAGGCATGATCAACATCTTGCCGGTACATTCTCAGCAGCGCGGAAAGCTGTTTCTTCCGTTTATCGATGACGATCCGAAGACGGCGGAGATTCTCTCGAAGATACTGCTTCTTGCGGAGGATCAGAAAATAAAGGATCCGTATATTCTTCGGCAGATAACATCCGGGTGAGTTTATAGGACCTGAATATTTTTCGGCAGATAACGTCCGGATGAGTTTAAAACAGTTCTTTAGCGGATCGTTTCTTTGGATTCGTCATACGGGATATTTCAGATAATCGGGACTCGTTCAGCTAAGGTAAGAGCTGTATGACAGGTTTACGCAGATGAGGCGGAATTCATGCGAATTCCGCCTCGATTTCTTTTATTCTCCGATATAAGTATTCGTTAGTTGGGACAAGAAAACCGTGTTCGTCCGCAAGACGAATGACTGTGCCGGCAAATTCTTCCACTTCAGATCGCTTTTTGTTTATCCGATCCTGGGCCATGGAAGGCATGGAGTCGGGAGACAGTGACCGCATAAGCTGTACATAATCTGCAAGATCGGTTTCTGTCAGGTTTATTCCCTCGGCATTTGCAACAAGTTTGGCCTCTCGCATTGCTGAAACCATAACCATGAGAGCTTCGCTGCCCGGTTTTGTGCACCCGCCGTATCCCGTGCCATAGACCATGCAGGCCTGATTAATACCGACGTTCAGCATGAATTTGCTCCAGATGCGGTGCTTGATGTCTGCCTCTAAGGTGTAAGGGAAACCGATCTTGTCGAAAAAGGCAGTGAGCTCATCGAGTTTCTCCTGCATGGAAGAATCGATGATTCCGAGGCAGAAGGTGCCGGGTTGGCGAAAAGTGAGTTCGTAGTCGAAGAACGTGGCGTCCATTCCCTGTGCGACAGCGTGAATGACGTGACCGCTGCCAAACCTGTCAATCAATATGTCCTCACTGCGGACTCCGTTTATGGCCGAGATAATGATCGTATTCGGACCGACCGATCTTTCCATCGTGTCGAGAGCCGAAATGAGACCCGTCGCCTTGGTCGATACGATAATCAGGTCGGCAGGGCTTGCCATATCAGGTGTAATGAGCCTGAAGCCGGCAGGAGTACCGTTTACAAGATAAGTTTTCTGACTGTTTTTTTCGAACCGTTCTTTATCCATGAGGAAGGAGACGTGGTCCTGACCGAGTTTTGTCTGGATTTCTGTTCCGAACATGGTGCCGAGGGCACCCATTCCGATGATCGTGACATTTTGTATGGACATAGCATAACTCCTGATAAATCATGAATGCCTCGGCGTTCTTGCCGCGCCGCGCATGGTGCGAAGCACCTTCCTTAATGCGCGGCAGCGATCCGCCGTGCCTAAGCATGCGTAGCAATGCTCCAGTGGAGCATTGTGTAGCTGAGACTTTTAATTGCGAAACATGCTGCTTAAGACAGTATAGCATATAGGAAGGTGCGTGTTAACAGAGCTGTTCCGGAATTCTTTCAGCTGACGGCATAAGCTTCCGAGCCGATCCGGCGAGCGTGTTTTGAATG
The DNA here is from genome assembly GCA_902776305.1 of uncultured Lachnospiraceae bacterium. GTDB lineage: Bacteria > Bacillota > Clostridia > Lachnospirales > Lachnospiraceae > Chordicoccus. The sequence continues at coordinate 8,089 of CACYPS010000001.1, forward strand.
AAAAAATCAACGAAAAATCAAGCCTGAGTGTCATATTGATAATAATATTGTAAGATGATATTATTACTCTACAAAAAAAGCTTGCTTAACGTTAATGAGGGGTGTAAAAGTGAAGAGACAAATAAGTAACTAAAACTTCCCACATGAGGTTTCTTATCAGTCACATCATTTAAAAATGCATCGTCGGGACGCTTTCGCTCGGTCTCGCTGGCAGCGGTACTAATAAATTTTCGGCGCTTACGCTGAATCGGGAAATTCGCAATCCGCTTCGCTACTTGCTCATAAACTGCAACCGCTTTCAGCGGATTCTCAGCAGGGATGTAATCCCTGCTGAGTGAATTATCCTTCATAAATGAAGGATAATTCTTGCAGTTAACGTACCGGCCGCCAGGCGACGCCGCTCCGATTGCATTTTTAATGATATCGACTGTAATGTAGAAATGAAGTGGGAAGTTTTAGTAAGTAACATGAAACAAGTATGGAAGTATTCGAAAAACCAATTTTTCATCTCTGTCCGTAAAAGCGATGAAATAATTGAAAGAGGCAAAAGACAGCAGTTAAAGGAGTGACAGATGAAAAAAATTATCAGTGCCATATTAGTCATAACGCTTCTCATGAATGGGAGCGTATGTTTTGTGCAAGGATCAGAGAATATCTCAGACTATGTAACTGAAGAAGTGTTTTCTTCCGAATACTCTGATCCTGAAAACAACGAGGCAAACATTCAAGAACAGAATATCGGCACATCCGACGAGCAGGAAGCTGTCGGGAATACTCTCGATGAGAGCACTGAAAGCACTACAGATGAAAGTTTCGATGGTGTTCCGGATGAGAGCACTTCTGACGTGACGGACGGTAATTCTATACCGGGAACGGATGAAAGCATGTCCGATTCATCAGACACTGACAGTACGGAAACGCCGGCTGACCTGTGTCCGCTTGAACCGGGACTTTACTTTATTTCTGACGAGGCGCATACGGCCATGGTCAGCATCAAAGGAAATTCCAGCGCTGAACACACAAATGTTCAGATGGGGAAGTTCATAAGATCTAACGCCAGAATATTTGAGGTATCTCATACGGAAGACGGTACAAAATGCATTTTCAGAAGCCTTCATACCGGTCTTTACCTCGCTTCAGACGGTTCGGGTAATGCGGAGCAGGTCTCTGAACCTGTCGAATGGACAGTACAGAAAGAAGATGGGGCATGGATCCTTTTTGATTCTTCAAATATGGGTCTTTATGCTGAAGCTGACGAAATCGGCGCCAATATCAGCACAAGTCAGTCCGGGACAAAATGGGATATTATACCTACAACTAAGATTTTCGGCGGTGCAATGGTAGATGTTAAGTGCCCTGAATCCGCGGAGCGCGCCAACGGTCAGGTAATTATCCCGAAAGCTGTTATTACATTGTACGGCTATACCCTTGTAGAAGGTACTGATTACACTGTCAGCTTTAAGGATAATGGAGATACAGGAGAACTGACACTCACCGGAACCGGCGATTACACCGGAACTATTCGGCGTACGGTAAGCATTTTCGAGTACCTTGTCCCTGAAGGAACATACAGACTCAGTGTCAGCGGTAATGCGAATACCTGTATAGGCATCAAAAATAACGGCACAGATGACGGCGTTCAGATTGTGATGGGGTCGAAAATTGATTCAAATGTCCGTCTGCTTAGTCTGAATCATGCCGGGGAAGGATACTACACAATCGAGAGTTACCACTCGAAAAAGTGTCTGATGCCTGAGAATACAAAGGTCAGAGCAGGTATCGTTCAGAAGAAGAAAACAGGCAGCGACCTCTTTTTATGGAGTATTACAAAAAAAGGGGATATTTACCTTATTCAAAATAAAAGGACGGGGACTTACCTCTGTGCAGCCGGAACTGCGTCCGCATCAAATGTCATCACAGGGAAGACGGGAAGCAAATGGAATCTTCTTAAGACAAAGCCTTATATTCGCGGCGCTATGGTGAGTTATTCTTACCAAAAGACAGCTGACTTCGATTATAAAGCCAAGGCGTTTAAGGAGCCTGCTGTCAAGGTGTCCATGTATGGCATGACGCTGAAAGCCGGAACGGATTATTCCGTGACATACGCGACCGATATTGAAAATATGACAGGTACGGTCACCCTGAAAGGAAAGGGAAATTATCAGGGAAACTGTACATTGACATACAGCCTCCGTGCGGACGGTTCCAATGTACTGCCGGATACACCTGAGGCTTATTTTGCGGCGAAAACCTTTTATATCAGACCTGCGGGTGAGAGCGGATCTTCCCTTGCGCTTGGCGGGACCAATGCGGTGAATGGGCTGGCAATCGTTCAAAAGACCGGGAACGGTGAGAAATTCCACTTTACCTATACAGGAGACGGACGCTATAAGATCCTTACACACAACATAAACTTTGCCCTCTATGAAGGGGAAAAAGGCACTTCTCCGCTGACAATCCATAAGGCAGTGGATAAATTAGACAGCGAAATGTGGAGAATTAAGGATTGCGGCGACGGTACATATTCCATCGTGAGCGCAGTATCCGGATTTGCTGTGACAAGGATGGAGGACTCATACGTCCTTTATCCGGCCTGCTGTATGGATTCGCAGAAGTTCATTCTGGAGGAGACCGGTACAGCATGGAAGAACAGACAGGTCCTATCGAATTCTGTTAAAACATATACATCTGACGGCGTTTACGAGTGGACCTTTATCCCCAATACGAACACTACGGTCATCTGCCTTACGAAAGAAGATAACATTAAAGACGATACGATTTGCAGCGGAATCCGTCTGGATGTTCAGAAAAATACGCTCTCGATTTTGAAGGGATTTTCAACTTTTTCCTTCTCAAAGGATCTTCCTGCCCTCAAAACCATTTCACTTTCCCAAAAAGGGATTACATTGCGCGCGGGAAATGAGTACTGTCTTACAATGACCCGGTCGAACGCATTCCATACAAAATGTGAATTGCTCGATGTTGCATCCGGCAAGCGTGCTTCCGCGCAGTACAAATTCGAAGCAGGACGCGGATGGGGCATTGTGAAAACGCGTGTTGTGAGCGGTTCACTTAAAAAAAGTTCATTAAAGACATATACATCGGGAGAAGGACAGCTGGTTGGCATAATCGGAGACAGTTTCACGGAAGCAGCCTCTCTTGGTTGGGGCTACGAGAACAGTTATGTCATTCAGGCAGAGAAACTGCTGCAGGACAGCATTGCAGCCTCCGCCAGGGGTGGTGCCAAGTCCGCCGAAGGAGTCGAGTGGCTGAAAAATTATTATCTGGATACCTATCATCCGAAGTATCTTGTGCTTGAATTCGGTATGAATGATGACAATTACAATTTATGGCTTTCAAATATAAGGGAGATGATCGCACTCACCGAAGCACACGGCATTACGCCGATCCTTATGACAGTACCGCCTTCAGGCCACTCACAGGTTAAGACCATTGCGCATCGAAAGATGTCTGAATGGGTCATGACTTCGGGATATCAGTACATAGATTTTGAATACTTTATGACCGAGAACGGTCAGCGGCAAAAGATGGATGTGAATAAGTACCTTCAGGATGGTACACACCCGGTTGCTGAGGTGCATGGTAAAATTGCACAGCAGCTGGCAGGCATTGTTCAATCGAGCCAGTGATACCCAAAGAATCAAGAACGCCTCGGCATTCTTGCCGCGCCGCGCTAAAGCGAGAATTCTGCGTCAGAGATTAAATAAGTAAAATAAAAGCCGATGCCTTGAAAGAGTAAAAGGGAATCCGGATAAGGATAGTTTTTTCTCAAAACAGGGCGTCGGCTTTTATTTTATCTGCGAATGCCCCTCGTAAATTATGGAATTCTGTTTATTTTCGTATATAATGATAATAACGTCAGTAGTTAAACATCACATTTACCTGTTCTATCTGGTACTTAAGGAGCTGCTTTATGGTCAATTTTCTACAACTAATAATTGCTGTTTACTTTAATGCTCTTGAGCCGCCTTACATCGCCCTCAGAATTCTGTATATGTTAGGTGCATGGGGGCTTCTTAAAAAGTCAGGTCTGAAACCCGCGTGGGCTCTTGTTCCGTGGGCGTGCGAATACCAGTTATCACGATGTGCCAATCGTGAGCCGGAAGGACGTGTTTATTCTCTGACCGGCGTCGCCATCTCATTTCTCACAGCAGCCGAAGTATATCTGAGGCAGACTCGAAATATTTCGCTGTCTGTCCTCGTTCTTCCGCTCCTGATGTCTGTTGCCATTATGCGCACGATTTACACTCTGCGCGTATTTTCCGGATTTGTAGAGGTGTACGGGGTCAAAAAGACGTGGCTCATTCTCTGCATTTTCGATTCGACTGTTGTCATTCCGATGTTCGTCTGGGGATATGACAAGCGATATCAGCCGGAATGGGAAGTGGAGGATCTTGCTGCTGAGATGAAGCGCCTTGCGACAGAAGGCAGCGCAGATGTCATGAGCGAGGGCCTGACGGTCAACCTGCAGGAAAGGAGTGTGAGGGAATTCCTGCACAAGAACATGCTGCTCAGGGATATTCATCTGGCTATCCCGAAAGGACACCTTGTCGTTCTGCTTGGAGGTTCAGGTGCCGGAAAGACGACTTTTCTGAATGCAGTGAACGGCTATGAAAAAGCGAAAGCTGAAATCATGCTGAACGGACATAATGTTTATACGCAGTATAAGGATATGCTCTATGAGGTCGGTGTAGTGCCGCAGTCAGAGATCATGCGGAACAAGGATACGGTGATCGGTACGATGCGCGATGTTGCAAAACTAAGGCTCTCTATCGATATACCTCTTCATGAACGGCTGAAAAGGGTCGATGATGTCCTTGAAATCTTCGGGCTCACTCCCGTGAAGGAATACAAAGTCGAGAAACTTTCCGGAGGTCAGAAGAAGCGTCTGTCGATTGCCATGGAGCTGATTTCCAATCCATCTATTTTCATGCTGGATGAACCGGATTCGGGTCTCGACGGAGTCATGGCGCGGGAACTTTTTGTCCGGCTTCGGAAAATCGCGGATTCAGGAAAAATTGTTATAGCTATAACGCACAATCCCGACAGAATAATTGATCTTGTAGATGACGTGATCGTTCTTGCAAAGGATTCCACTCGAACAGGCCGGCTCGCTTTTTACGGCAGCATTGCTGATGCCAGAAAATTCTTTAAGTGTGAAAGAATGGAAGAAATCCTGAAACTCATCAATCAGAAAGATGAGGGCGGTGAAGGCCTCGCGGACGACTTTGTACTCAAGTATGCGGAGGTGGCAAATGGCTGACAAAAAAATAAATTCATCCAAACGACATCTCACAATTCGCCATTGCGGCCGCTTTCAGCAGATCGGGGTCTTTTTTGTAAAGTTCTTCAGGCTCTTTATCTATCAGCGCGACTGGATCGTATTGCCGATGGCAGCTCTCGTAGGCGGTATTGTCGGATTTGTCATCAGCAGCTACTTCATGGTGACAATGGAAGGAACGATGACGGGTGCATTTGTCCTGGTATGTATCTGTGTCTGGAACGGTTCATTTAATTCCATACAGGCAGTCTGCCGGGAACGTGATGTAGTTAAGAGGGAGCACCGTTCCGGTCTGCATATCAGCTCCTACATCATAGCACATATGCTGTATCAGCTCGTGCTATGTCTGCTTCAGACGATCATCACGCTGGCGGTCACATATCTTGTGGGAGTGAAGTATCCGAGTGAAGGAATGCTGACAAAATGGTTCCTCCTTGATTTCGGTATCACAGTGCTTCTTATCACGTACGCGGCTGATATGCTTTCGCTGTGGATATCGACAATAGCCCGTACGACAACGATCGCAATGACAATTATGCCCTTTATGCTGGTTTGCCAGCTGATTTTCTCCGGCGGCATGATTCCGCTTCCTGAAGAGGTGAAAATACTCACTGATCTCACGGTAGCCTGTCCGGGCTTCAAGGCAATGGCAGCTCAGACGGACACGAACAGCAAGCCCTACGGTTCGATCAACTCAATGCTCGGAACAGTCGAAGGCATGGAATTTGAGGTGAGAATGACTGTCGGCCAGATACTTGACCTTCTACGTGAAACGGATAATGAATCCATTAGGGATCTCCGTGAAACAGAAGTCAGCACGTACGTGACGCTTGGCGAAATCATCGATCAGCTCATTACATCCGATCAGTTTGAAGAGCTGCGTGCAGAGAATCTGACCGGTTTCAGAACGGTCGGTGATATTCTTATCATAATGAAAGAAGCTGATTTCATGGATAAGTACAAAGACATGGAGATCGGCGGGAAGACAACGCTTGGAGAAATCATTGATTATCTGGCAACGGACGAATCTCTGGATGAGCTCAGAGCCAAGGAGATTGTTGTTGTGACGACAGTCGGGAAGGCAATGGACCTGGTCGGGAAGAATAAAATCAGGAATCAGATCCGGAAGAGAGCGACTAAGATGAACTATCATCCGGATTATGAACACAGTACCGAGAATATACTTATGAATTGGCTCCATCTGCTGATATTTGTTGCAGCGTTTTCGTTACTTGCAGTGGTTACGCTCGAATTTGTAGATAAAGATAAGAGATGATGAAGAAAGGGCGTATTCTGTCAGGCCTGCCAAAGAGGGTGACGAGATAAAGTTCATTAAGGCTTATGTCAGAAATTACGATGGGAAATATGCATAAATCAATTGTTATGAACTTCAACAGAAATGCGAAAATAACTAAAAATGTTGCATGCGCAACAGCTTAAAAATGTGGATATGGTAGAATTGATATAAGTAAATGAACTTGTTCAGCTGACATATCTGCTGGACAAAGACGTGTTTCAGAGCACTATTCTGTGATTGCAGTGCCAAAAGTATTATTCTGACACCGAGCTTGTTTTAGTGGGAAGAGTGATGTCTGAGGCACGCTCTGCATGAGTAAGAAGGAGGGATTATCTGCATGAAGAAAGTCCAATCATGTTGTAACTTCTGCGCGATCGACTGCAATTTAGACTTTTACGTGGAAGACAACAGAATCGTGAAGACCGTTCCGACACCGGGCTATCCGGTCAATGACGGTTTTAGCTGCATCAAGGGAATTTCGCTGTCCAAGCAACAGACGACCGTGAAACCGGATGCGCTTCCCAAGATCAGACAGGCAGACGGCACGATGAAGGAAGTTCCCTGGGAGGAGGGATTCCGCTATGTGGCTGACAAATTGAAGGAACTTCAGGCAAAATACGGCAGAGAGTCGGTTGCCGGCATAAGTACCGGTCAGCTTACTTTGGAAGAGTTCGCTATCTTCGGACATGTCATGAGAAATTATCTTCAGACTAACGTTGACGGAAATACGAGACTCTGCATGGCTTCAGCCGCTGTCGCTCACAAGATGACGTACGGTTATGACGCACCGGGGTATACGCTGAAGGATCTCGAACTCTCAGATACCATTATCTTTATCGGTTCCAATCCGATCGTCGCACATCCGATCATCTGGGGCAGAGTCCAGCAGAACAAGGTACCCGGACATAAGGTCATAGTCATTGATCCGAGGAGAAGCGAGACGGCAAAGAACGCGGATTACTGGTACGGCATTACGCCGAGAAGCGATCTGTATCTCATTTATACAATTTCGAATATTCTCATCGAGAATGACTGGATCGATCACAAGTTCATCGAGGAACATACGAATCACTTCGAAGAATTTGCGGAATTTGTCAAAGCCTTCACGCTCGAGAGGGGCGTCAGACATACGGGTCTGTCGAAGGAACAGATTATGGAGCTTGTCGATCTGATCCACAACGGGAAGAAGGTATCCTTCTGGTGGACGATGGGCGTCAATCAGGGATATGAGGCTGTTCGGACAGCGAACGGCATTATGAATCTTGCTCTGATGACCGGCAACATCGGTAAGCCGGGAACCGGCGGCAATTCCATCACAGGCCAGTGTAACGCGATGGGATCCCGTCTGTTCTCCAACACGACATGCCTCTTCGGCGGCGGAGATTTCGGGGATGAAAACGAGAGAAAACGGCTCGCTGACATTATCGGAATCGATCCGGATCTCATGGCCAAAAAGCCGACGATTCCCTACAACAAGATCGTGGAAGGCATCAACGCCGGTGAAATCAAAGGTCTGTGGATCCTGTGTACGAACCCGAGACACAGCTGGACCAATAATGAGACCTTTGCGGAAGCGACAAAGAAACTCGAGCTTTTCGTTGTTCAGGACATTTATGACACAATCGAGAGTGCAGAGGATGCCACGGTATACTTCCCTGTTGTTCCGGGTATCAAGAAGGCCGGCACTTATATCAATCTTGAGAGACGTATGTCCGCAATGAGGCCGGTCCTTAAGAGAGGCGAGAACGAGATTTCCGATTATGAATGTATACTGGGCGTTGCGAAAGCACTCGGAATGGGGAAGGCAATCGAACGGTGGGAGACTCCGGAAGAGTGCTTTAATATGCTCCGTAGGATCTCTGTAGGTAAACCGTGTGATTTCTCAGGTGTCACATGGGACGGTCTTACCGATTCACACGGAATCCAGTGGCCGTACCCGGCGGGGCGCGAGGAGGAATTCAGCGCCGAGGAGAGAAGGCTTTACTCCGACGGTAAGTTCTTCACGCCGAATCAGAGAGCGAATTTCGTGTTCGAGGAGCCGCAGCCGAACCCGTATGTGCCGAATGAGGAGTTCCCGCTCATTTTCAATACAGGACGCGGCACGGTAGGTCAGTGGCATACACAGAGCAGAACGAAGGAAGTCCGCTTTGTGGAAGATGTATCAAGCAAGAAGGCCTATCTGTTCATGAATACAAAGCAGGCCGAGGAGAACGACATTCATCATATGGATGTAGTGCGCGTCTATTCGGTTAATGGGCAGAATGCCGATTTCCATGTAAAGATAACGGATGACGTTCCTTACAATCAGCTCTATGCGCCGATCCATTATATCGAATGCAATAAGCTGACGCCGTCAAGTTATGATAAGTACTCCAGAGAACCCAATTATAAGGGCGCTACCTGCAGATTCGAGAAAATCACGCAGTAAAGCAGGCGGACCCGATCGAGAGAAAAAGTGAATCGAATAAGGAATCAGATGGAGGAAATGAAAAAATATGAAAAGAATTAAAATTGACCGCAGCCGCTGCATCGGATGTCTTACATGCGTAACGGCATGTATCGTAAGTCATCAAAGCGAGAGCAGTGACGCGAGAAACCGTGTTGTTATCGACAGTGGCACGAATCCGGCACCGATTTTCTGCAGACACTGCGAGCATCCGGAATGCACCTACACATGCATGACGGGAGCGATGAAGAAAGATCTTGAGACAGGCTATGTATGTTACGATAAGGAACAATGCGCGAGCTGCTATATGTGTGTAATGTCATGTCCCTACGGTGTTCTTAAACCGGACAGTATCGGTCATCTTGAGATCATGAAATGCAATATGTGCGTCCACAGAAGTGAGGACGGCAAGACCGCAAATCCCATGTGTGTGGAAAAATGTCCCATGCATGCTATTACATTGGTGGAGGTGAACTGATATGGCAGATGTAAAAAAATATGTAGTCATCGGTTCCTCCGCTGCCGGAACAAATGGTGTGCGCGAGCTCAGAAAAAGAGATGCAAATGCAGAAATCACGCTGATCTCAAAGGATAAAGATATCTATTCCCGCTGCATCCTGCACGCCTATCTGGGAGGACATCGGACGAAGGAGAGACTTCGTTTTGTGGAGGCGGATTTTGAAGATAGATATGCTGTGAACTGGATGAAGGGCGAGGAAGCCGTGGGGCTGGACCGCGAAGGACATAAGGTCCTGCTCGCAAGCGGAAAAGAGGTCCCTTATGACAAGCTCCTCATTGCCACAGGCTCCCACACGTTTTTCCCGCCGATCAAAAATATGGCAGGCTCACCGAATATGATCGGGTTCAGGAACATTGACGATATTGAGGTTCTGAAGGAAGTTGCAAAAACAAAGAAGAACATAGTTGTACTCGGCTCCGGTCTGGTAGGTATAGACTGCGCATGCGGTTTCCTGGATCTCGGCGTCAAAGTCACACTGTGCGATTTTGCCGGCTGGCTTTTGAACAAGCAGCTTGATGAGAGAGCCGCGAAAGCTTACATTGATGCGTTCGCGGAGAGAGGGGTTGAGCAGCACTACGGAGTCGGTGTCAGCGAAGTGACGATCAATGATGACCATGAGATCACGGCCGTCGTTCTAAGTGACGGAACGGTAATTCCCTGCGATTACTTTGTCGTGACAGCGGGCGTGCGTTCCAATGTAGAGTTTCTGAAGGACACAGGACTTGAGCTCTCAAGATTCGGACTTGTGTATGATGCGACAGGAAGAACCAATGACCCGGATATCTACGGAGCCGGCGATGTTTCCGGAACAAGTCCGATCTGGCCGGTAGCTGTTAAAGAGGGTACGATTGCGGCCAGCAATATGGCAGGTCATCCCGCAAAAATGACCGACTTCTTCGCTTCGAAGTCTACGATGAGCTTCCTCGGTATCTTTACTATGTCTCTCGGAAATGTAAATCCGGATCCGGAAGATAAGGAAATAAAGGTAGAGATTTACGACAAAGGCGGAATTTACAAAAAGATCGTACACAAAGACGGAAAAATCATCGGTGCTTTGCTTCAGAACGACATCTCTTACGGCGGAATTCTTCAGCAGCTGATTGCAAGAAATATCGATGTCACGAAGGTAAAGAAGCCGCTGTGGGATATCGATTACTCGGATTTCTTCCACATGAAAGACAACTTTGAGTTCTACTACGAAGATGAGAACGGAAATCCCCCTTCCGACTGATACGCTGCGCTGCACAATGCTTCACCGGAGTATTGTGCAGCATGCATAAGGAGAATACAATTATGAGTAGATTTGAGAAAATACCGGTACCCGCAATCGCTACTTTTCTGTCCCTGCTTACACTCAGCAATGTCTATGGGGGACTTGGCTTCGTCTGGTTCCGATATCTCTGTATGGCATGCGGGACAGTTTTCATTATCTGTTATATTCTGAAAATCATCCTGTTTCCCCGCACATTCCTTTCGGAGTACAGTCAGGTCATACCTTGCAGCCTCTACGCAGCTTTGACAATGTGTATGATGATTCTGGGCAGTTTTTATCTGGAAATCGGTACGAACTTCGAAATGCCGGTTCTCGCTATGATCGGAAAGTTCGTATGGTTCGTGGCTGTAATCATTCACACGGTACATTTGATTCGATTTATAGCTTTGAATATGTTCCTTAAGAGGAATATCATGACAACGATGCCCAGCTGGTTCGTGACCCTTAACGGTTACATGGTAGCCTGTGTCACGGGCGGGGCTATGAACGCAAAACCTCTGCTTATTGTCATCACAATATACGGATGCTTGATCTATGTAATAATGCTGCCGATCATGATCTGGCGCCTTCTCAATGTCGAGATAAAACCGGCGACCTATCATACGATGGCGATTCTGCTGGCTCCATGCAGTCTCTGCGTAGTCAGTCTGATTAATGTCTTCGGAACGCCGAACGCGTTACTTCTCGGTTTCATGTACATATGTGTTCTGTGTTCACTGGCATTTATCATTTTTAAACTTCCGGATTTCTTCTCTTTCAAGTTTTATCCGGGATACGCAGGACTCACTTTCCCGATGGCAATAGGAATCGTTGCGACCCAGAAAATGGCCGGATACCTCACAGAGGCCGGAAGCGGACTTGCATACGCTGTTTCACAGCTGGCCGGTTTGCAGATTTTCCTCACGAGCGGTCTTGTCTTTTACGTTCTCGTCATGCTGAGCAGAATGCTATTCATGAAGCAGTTCAGAGATTGAGATACTTAAGGGGTGGCGTCCGCGTGTTCGTGGGCGTCACTTTTTTCATGTTATGGGAAATTTCTTTTCTTATAGCATATAAAACCGTGGAAGGATAACACTATATGGAAGCGATACAACTTGAACAGGCTGTGGAACTGCTGCAGGAGAACTGCCTGCCGGTCACAGAGACGGAAAAGCTTACAATCGATGACGCTGCAGGGCGAATAATCGCACAGGACATAACTGCGAGAATTAATCAGCCTCCGTTCCCGCGGTCACCGCTGGATGGTTATGCCCTCCGTGCAGAAGATACGGTCGGCGCATCGAAGGAAAATCCTGTAGCTTTGAAAGTGATTGATCAGGTATATGCCGGCGGCTGGTCTGACAGGGAAGTGAGACCGGGAACCGCGATAAGAATCATGACCGGAGCACCTATTCCGCGGGGAGCTGACTGCATACTGATGCAGGAGGATACGGATTACGGAATGGATACAGTAAAGATTTACCGGTCGCTTAAGGCATGGCAGAATTATTGCTATGAGGGAGAAGACTTTAAGAAGGGAACGACTATCCTGAAGGCAGGGCAGCAGCTGGGGGCTGCCGAGATCGGCGTGCTTGCGGGTAACGGCATCCGGGAAATCACGGTATACAGAAAGCCGAGGGTCCTCGTTATGTCAACCGGAACAGAGCTGGTCAGCCCCGGAGAGTTTCTTGGCCCGGGTCAGATTTATGATTCCAATCTGCATATGCTGATAGCGCAGCTGAAACTTTGGAGTGTTGAGATTGTTTCCTATGTTTCGATTCGGGATGATCCAGAAGAGGCTGCGTCCTATGTCAGAGAACATGCCGGGAAAGCTGACCTGATCCTGTCCACAGGAGGCGTTTCTGTCGGAAAGAAAGACATCATGCACGACGTATTTCGCCTTCTCGGTGTAGAACGGCTTTTCTGGAAGGTTCGCCTGAAACCCGGCAGTCCGACTCTGTGCGGCTTATATGACGGGAAACCGTTCCTCGCGCTCTCCGGGAATCCTTACGGTGCGATTGCGAACCTGCATCTGCTCGGAAGACCTCTTCTTGTCAAAATGACCGGTAGAAGCGATCTTGAGATCAGAAAGAGTCATGCTGTATTTGACAGCGGTTTTCCTAAGAAAAGCCCGGTGACCAGATATGTGCGCGGTGTGTATAAGGACGGACATGCATGGAGTTCCGGCTCAAATGACTCCGGAGTATTATCGTCATTTATCGGATGCAATTGTATGATCGTCATCCCGGCAGGTACCATGAAAGTTGATCCGGGAGAGAGAGTTGAGGTCATTCTCCTGTAAGATTTTGAATGTGTGGGCTGCCCTGCTTTCTTCTATGTGGGAGGTGCATGTGAAAAAGTTAAAAAGCTGTGCTGTGTGTCTCATATGCGGCGTGAAGAATTCCGGCAAAACGACACTCATCGAGAAACTGATACGGGAGTTCTCACGCAGGGGTATGACAATTGCAGTCATAAAGCATGACGGTCATGATTTCACTTGTGATCTGCCGGGTACGGACAGCAGCAGGTTCACTCAGGCGGGAGCCTGCGGAACGGCGGTATTTTCGGAAAAGCGCATTTTCATACACAGGCTGCAACCCGAACCGCAAGAAAACGAAGACGGTTTTGCGGATCCGTGTGCAGGGATGCGGCAGTGGGAGCAGGAGCAGGTTAAGGAGCTTATGACTTTGTTCCCGGATGCGGATATCATCCTGATTGAAGGGTTGAAAAATACGGCTCTTCCGAAAATAGAGGTCGTGAGATCGATGATATCTTCTGAGCCGGTATCCGTATCGGAGGGGAGATTCGGAATTGTCACGGACCTTTCGGACACAGCTTTTCCGGGTGAAAAAGTGTTTCCCTTTACGGCAATTCGGGAAATCGCCGATGCGATCGTGGAGCAGACACTGAGTCCTCGTAAGACGGACAAAGAACGGATTCGTAATGACTTTGCGGCAGCAATACTTGCCGGCGGTAAGAGCAGACGCATGAACGGACAGCACAAAGGAGCTTTACTGACTTCGGAAGGTAGAACATTCACGGAACAGATCACATCACAGATGTTTTCACTGTCAGATTGTATTTATCTGTCCTACGGTGATACAATCTGTATTGAGATAGACGGCTGCAGGATCGTTACGGACCGGTATCCGGGCTGCGGTCCTATCGGCGGACTTGAGGCTGTGCTGAGTCAGGCGGGAGAGGATCGCAGGAAGGCTGTTATGATAAGCGCATGTGACACTCCGGGCATAAAAGCGGAACTCTACCTGTTTCTGCTCGAAAGACTGGAGCAGGTCTCGACGGAAGATGCATTTGAAGAATGGGATGGGGTCGTCGCTGTGTCGGATGACAGAATACATCCCCTTACGGCAATATACAGTGTGCGGGCAGCGGAGATATTTGCAAAACAGATCAAAGAGAGGAACTTCAGACTCCGGGATGTTCTAAGGAAACTTCGAATTCTTTACGTGGATTTGAAAGGGTCCCGTTACGAGGATATGCTGACTAACATCAACACAAAAGAGGAATATGAAGCCCATATGAGAGGGTGAGGACGCTGAGGATCTATTATGGCAGACAGCAGAGAGAGGAAAATTTCAAGTTATTACTCAACGATCGGCAACTATGACCTTTTCAAAGGCATATCGCCGTCGGATCTCGCGGCGGTGCTGGACTGTGCCGGTGCAAAAATAGAAAACTATTCCAAGAATATAATTCTCGCGCCTGCTGACAGGGACATCGCCGATGCAGGTTTGATTCTTAAGGGCAATGTTGCCATGATCAAAGAGGATGAGCACGGACACCAGAGTCTGATAACGTTTATGAAGGAAGGAGAACTATTCGGAGAGATCTTTTCGGAGATAAAGGATAATGCATCGACAGTGAGATTCAGGACGATGACAAAGTGTACGATCATGTATATTCCGGTCGTAAGGATTCTTAACGTCTGCAATAATTCATGCCCTTTCCACAGCAGGTTGATCTTCAATCTGTTCAAAAGCCTATCAAAAACAAATGCGGGACTGGTGCGGAAAATCGATGCGATCTCCAGGACCACAATAAGAGAGAAGATTCTTGCATACCTGGGAGAAGAACTGGAATATGCCAACCGTGCCAACCACACACCGGATAATCACAGGATAACGATTCCTATGAATAAGACGGAAATGGCTCAGTACTTGTGCGTGCACAGAAGCGCGCTGTTAAGGGAAATCGCTGCCATGAGGCAGGACGGTCTGATCAGTGTCAACGGACAGACTTTTACTGTCTATGGATTAGAGCGGATGAGCTTTCAATATGATAAAAAACCCGGAAAATAAAACTATCAGAAAGGGGGGGAATGCTGATGAATCTTACCGAAGAATTATCACAGAACTACACAACAATTCTCAAAGAAGAACTTGTGGCAGCCATGGGTTGTACGGAACCGATTGCCATCGCATATGCCGCAGCTAAAGCTTACCGGGAGCTGGGAGCGATGCCGGATCATATCCGGATCACATGTTCCGGAAACATGATCAAAAACGTCAAGGGGGTCATTGTACCGAATTCCGGCGGTCAGAAGGGTATCGAGGCTGCGGCTGTGCTTGGCGTTGTGGGAGGAAATGCCGACAGGATGCTGGAAGTCATAGCCGGTGCTGATGACGAAGCGCGTCAGAAGACGCGTGAACTGGTCGCAGCTGGTATCTGTGACGTGCAGCTGGCGGAAAATGTCCCGAATCTGTACATTAAAGCAGAAATGTGGACGAAAGATCATGAAGCCGCAGTCACGATTGAAGAACATCACACAGACATAACCGAGATCCAGAAAGACGGTACAACAGTCTTTATTGCCGAGTCAAGCGGACAGGATGATCAGAACGGTCTTCCGAAAGGAGCTCGCACAAAGATGACACTTCGAGGCATCATAGAGTATGCCGATACGGTAAATCTCGCGGATGTGGAGCAGACTCTGGAAAGACAGGTACGCTTTAATACGGCTATTTCACAGGAAGGTCTGGACAATCCCTGGGGCGCAAGAGTAGGAAAGACACTTCTGGAAAACTGGACCGATGACATAAAATGCTGTGCCTGCGCGAGAGCGGCCGCGGGGTCTGACGCCAGAATGAGCGGATGTCCGCTGCCGGTCATTATCAATTCCGGAAGCGGAAATCAGGGAATTACTGTTACGATGCCGGTCGTTACGTATGCAGAACGTCTGCATCTGTCAAAAGCGAAGATGTATCGATGTCTGCTCGTCTCTAATCTGGTGTCGATTTATATTAAGCATTATATCGGTTCTCTTTCGGCATTCTGCGGTGCGGTCAGTGCAGCGTGCGGTGCCGGAGCCGCTATCACATATATGTCCGGCGGAACGTATGAGCAGATAGGCGGAACAATCACGAATACGCTCGGTAACGTAGGCGGAATCGTCTGTGACGGTGCAAAGCCCAGTTGTGCTGCGAAGATCGCATCCTCAGTACACGCGGCATTGCTGGCGCATTACATGAGTATCAGCCAGAAGGAGTTCCTCGGAGGAGAAGGTTTTGTTGAGAATGATGTCGAGATGACGATCAAGAATATGGGATATATCGGAAAAATCGGCATGAAAGAGACAGACAAAGAGATTTTGAACGTCATGATCGATAAGGTAGACGTCAATTCCTGTCTGTGAAAAATTTAGGAGGTAATCATGGAAAAACAAGGTTTCGTGCACAGTCTGCCGTTCAGGCTTCTGGTAGCACTGGCAGTAGGTATCATCAGCGGACTTGCACTCAGCGCAGCGGATGGGACAGGATTAGCGAATGCACTTCTCAATATAATTGTCACAGTGAAATTCATAACAAGCCAGTTCATCAGCTTTTGTGTTCCGCTGATCATTATCGGATTCATTGCACCGTCGATCACAAGGCTCGGTAATAATGCTTCGACCATGCTGATCGTTGCGCTCTGCATTGCGTATGTATCATCAGTCGGCGCTGCTTTTTTTGCGACAGCTGCCGGATATACAATTCTGCCGTTCCTGAACATCAATCCTGAAGTGGACGGATTGAAGGAACTCCCGAAGGTGGTATTTGAGCTCACGATTCCGCAGATCATGTCAGTCATGTCTGCATTGTTCTTCTCTGTCATGGTCGGTCTTGCGGCTGCGTGGAACAAAAGCAAGGCCATAACGAATGTACTGGAGGAGTTCCAGCAGATCGTTCTCAGCATTGTTACGAATTTCGTTATTCCGGTCCTGCCGATCCTGATCGGAACCACGTTCTGCACGCTTGCCTATGAGGGAACGATCACGAAACAGCTGCCGATCTTCCTGATCATCATAGTGATCGTTGTTATCGGGCACTATATCTGGCTGGCTCTTCTCTATGGAATCGCGGGAGCATATTCCGGCAGGAATCCGATGGGTGTCCTGAAGTATTACGGACCGGCTTATATGACTGCGATCGGAACCATGTCCAGCGCGGCAACACTCTCGGTTGCTCTGAACTGTGCAGGTAAAGCTGTACCTACGCTCAGAAAGGACCTTGTAAACTTCGGAATTCCACTTTTTGCAAATATTCATCTCTGCGGATCTGTAATGACGGAGACATTCTTTGTTATGGCTGTTTCCAAGATGCTTTACGGAGAGTTTCCGCCTCTCGGAAAGATGATTCTGTTCTGCCTGCTTCTCGGCGTATTCGCTATCGGTGCTCCCGGCGTTCCGGGCGGTACCGTCATGGCGTCCCTCGGTCTGATCACCGGCGTTCTGGGATTTGATGAGACAGGTACGGCTCTTATTCTTACAATTTTCGCTCTGCAGGATTCCTTCGGAACGGCATGCAACGTCACCGGAGACGGTGCGCTCACACTTTTCCTTACGGGATTTGCGGAGAAACACAATATTGAGGAAGCAGATCTCGGGGATGTGCTGGGGTGATTTTCCTGTATCTTAGCTTACAATGCCCGAAAGTACCGTCGGGTCTTTCGGGGAAGCCGTATGCGGGCAAGAAATCTGAAAAGCAGATGTCTATTTTCAGACATAATATGATATTCTGAACCAGACAGCCGATAAAGAGGAGGCACACATGAAGACAATTCGCGTCGTGGCAGCCGTTATACGCGACCGTAACAGAATTTTTGCGACGCAGCGCGGCTATGGTGAGTATAAGGATGGCTGGGAGTTTCCCGGAGGAAAGATAGAAACCGGAGAGACATCCGAGCAAGCATTGGTCCGCGAGATAAAAGAAGAGCTTGAAACTTCTGTCCTGGTGGAGAATCTTATCAGGACCGTCGAGTATGATTATCCGAATTTTCATCTCTCCATGGACTGTTACTGGTGCAGAATCATAGGCGGAGATCTTGTTCTTCGGGAACATGAGGCGGCTAAATGGCTGACGTATGCGGAATTGGATTCGGTGGACTGGCTGCCTGCCGACAGGATCCTGATCGAAACGATCAGGAATCAGCGGAAGGCAGTTTTCGGTACAGAAAGAAAGGAGAAACATGAGTAAAAAAATTTTAGGAGTCATTCTTGCATGTGCGATGTTTGCAACAGCAGGTTGCGGTGCTAAGAGCACAGGCAAAACAGAAAGTAAGCCGGCTGATAATGCAGCGGCTGAGAGTACAGTCACAACGGAAAGCGTAAAGGAAGAGGCTGCGGCGACAGAGAGCGCTGCTCCGGCAGATGAATCGGGTGCGGATGCATCGAAAGCTGAAGAAGAGAAATATGAACTCGAGTACTGGACCGAGGGTTCACCGGTCGTCGCGTCCATAGAGGCTTATGTTGCGGATGTCACGGATGAAAAATCCGAGCATTTTATCCCGGTGGAAGACAGAATCGCCGTATTCGATCTCGACGGTACGATCATCGGTGAGCTGTATCCGTCTTATTTCGAGTATATGATGTTCATCCACAGAGCACTCTATGATGATACCTATGAGGCTCCGGAAGACATGAAGGAATTTGCGAAAGCCCTCGAAGAGGGAATAGCAACCGGACAGATGCCGGAGGGAAATGAGCTGAAACATGCTACATACGCCGGCCAGGCGTACTCAGGTATGACGATTGATGAGCTCAAGGAATACACAAGAGAGTTCATGAAGAGCGAAGCGGACGGATTTACCAATCTTACACGCGGCGAAGGCTTCTACAAGCCAATGGTCTCCATGGTCAAGTATCTGGACGCCAACGATTTCCAGTGCTACATCGTCAGCGGTTCCGACAGAACGGTCGTCCGCGCCCTGATTGAGAACAAGCTTCCGATTCCCGAGAACCGCGTGATCGGTATGAGCTACAGCATGGTAGCTACCGGCGAAGGGGAGGAGGATGGTCTTGAATATCAGTACAAGGAAGACGACGCGGTCGTGCTCGGCGGCGATCTTCTGATCAAGACGATCAAGATGAACAAGGTCAGCGAGATCGAGCTTGAAATCGGCAAGGTTCCGGTCCTCTCTTTCGGCAACAGCTCAGGTGATCTTTCCATGGATCAGTATGTCTTTAATAATGATAAGTATGAGAGCAAGGTATACATGGTACTGTGTGATGATCTCGAGAGAGAGCACGGCAATATGGAGAAAGCGGATTCTATGAAGGCTACTTGTGAAGAGCACGGATATGAGACGATCTCCATGCGTGATGATTTTGCAACGATTTACGGTGATGATGTAAAGATCCAGCCGTATTCATTTGAGGCCGCTACAGAATCTGCTGCGGAAGCTGCGCCTGCCGCTGAAGCGGAAGCTGCGCCTGCCGCTGAAGCGGAGGCTGCCGCAGAAGAACCGGCTGCAGAAGAGACGGCCGCAGAAGAAGAAGTCCTAGACGCGGCAGCTTGATAACAATACTTACAATGAAGACGAGTATCACTTTGCGCGCATATCATAGACTCACGACATGAGCATTGCGCGATGAAGAATAAAGACTGACAGAAAAAGCGATTCTGTGAATTACATGAGATGAGTGAATTCACGGAATCGCTTTTTTGTTATATAATCAGAACTGAAAGAAAAATCAATGTCATGGAAAAGGTTCCCTTTTCAGTTAAAGGAGCTGAATTTTGGAAGATACACTTATTCTTGTGGATCTGGAAGACAGAGAGACAGGCACCGGACCTAAACTTCAGGTGCACCGCGAAAACAGGCTGCACCGTGCGTTCTCCGTTTTCATCGTGGACGGAGACAGGATGCTTATACAGCGGAGAGCATTTGATAAGTACCATTCGGGAGGACTGTGGGCAAATGCCTGCTGTTCTCATCCGCGTGCGGGCGAGAATCTTTCCGATGCGGTACGAAGAAGACTCATGGAGGAGCTTGGGGTAGAAGCAGCGGCGAGAGAGCTGTTCTCATTTGTCTATTTTCAGCAGTACGATGGGCTCAGCGAGTATGAATATGATCATGTATTTCTGGCAGAATACAGCGGAGATGTCCGTTATGACATAAGCGAAGTAGAGGAAGTTATGTGGGTCGATATCTCCGAACTTGTGTCGGATGTGGAGAGCAATCCGCAAAAGTATTGTACCTGGTTCATTATCGCGCTTCCGAAAGTGCTGAAATATTTGCGGAAATACCGTTCTGAACGGGAGTGACGATTCTCGCACCGGATTTATACAGGTCGGGAGCGCATGGCACGATAGATGGTCGAAAAGAAGACCTTAACGGTTTTGTTTGCGGGCAATTGACCTTGCAGAAGATTTAGTGATGGGTTAAAATGTCAGGTACTGTACGCATGCTGGAGATGCACCGGTTTATGTCAGGCATCAGGCACTGCAAGAAAAAAATGTACAAACTATAAAAAGAGGTGACCGTTTTATGGAGAACCAAGTCAGACCGGCCGAAGGCGACCTGAGAAAACTTCAGCTTCTGGAATTTGATATATTAAAGAGAATTAAGGAAATATGTGATGCCAATGACATCACGTATTTTTTGAGCGGCGGGACGCTCCTCGGCGCTGTAAGGCACGGCGGGTTCATCCCCTGGGATGACGATGTGGACGTAGCTATGCCTCGTCCCGACTATGAACACTTTCTCAGAATTGCACGTCAGGAGTTCAAGTACCCGTATGAGGTCCTGACGATTGATACGGATGAGAACTATATCTTCCCATTCGCCAAGATCATCGATAAGCGCGCCAAGGTAAGGACGACCTCGAGAAAGAACGAGCAGATCTGGAATGTCTGGGTGGATGTATTCCCGCTTGATTCCATGCCGAAGAACAAGATACATTTTACGATCAGAAAGTATCATATTCTTTACAGGCGCAT
Source organism: uncultured Lachnospiraceae bacterium (assembly GCA_902776305.1). GTDB lineage: Bacteria > Bacillota > Clostridia > Lachnospirales > Lachnospiraceae > Chordicoccus. The sequence goes on from CACYPS010000001.1 coordinate 29,123, forward strand.
GATGTTCCTCTTTTCCTGTTTTGACGACATGGTGTCGGTCAATAAGAAAAACCGGCCTTTTATTGAGAAAGCCATGATCAAACTGGGCAGCACGATTCATCCCGACCGTTTCCTGAATACAACCAATGAGATCCGAAAGTTCAACCGGTGTCTGAGAAGATACAGGTTCAGCAGAGGGTATTACATCATAAATCTGATGGGTATTTACAAGTTCAGGAGTCTCATGGAGCGCCCGATCTACGGAAAGAAGACGGAAATACCGTTCGAAGGTGTGAATTTCCGCGTGCCGGAGCAGTATGAGCTTTATCTGGAAAAAATATATGGTGATTATATGGCGCTGCCGCCTGAAGAACAGAGAAATCATCATGAGATCGAACTCATCACGGAAGATTAACAGGAGATCCGTATAATGAATTTCAGGAAAACTGTTCTCGGATACTTGAAGGAACATGAAAAACTAAATTATGCAGTGAACTGCGTGCGGTATTTTAAAAATGACAGGTTCCGTCAGGCTGTTTTAGAAATCAATCATGATCCCACGACGATCAAGTACGAAAACTTCGGCGACAAGAACAAAGATGAGCTGATTTATCTCATCTACCCGGAGAATTTCGCGCTCGGTTTTTTTGCGCTTTTCACTGTTGTGCTGGACGGGCTGTATTTTGCGGACCGCTTTCACATGAAACCGGTCGTGGAATACAGTGATGAGTGCCTTTACTATGAGGGACATGCCATAAACGGCGGTGAGAATGCATTTGAATACTACTTCGAGCCCGTATCGGATATTTCCGTGAAGGATGCGCGCCGGAGCCGCCAGGTAGCCATGTACAGGCAGTGCCACCGGAATGTGGACGGTGAGATTACCGTGCTGGGGAATTATCTGGAGAACGGCGGGCGCATGACGGAGTATATGCGGGACCGCGCGGCTATTTATAACAAGTATATTCGCCTGAAGCCTGAGGTTCGGGAATACATAGACTCCAATCTTGACGATATCCTCGGTGATAAGAAGTGCATCGGAGTCCATGTCCGAGGAACGGATTTTAATAACGAGTACCGTGACCACGCCAAAGTCGTCACGCTCGGGCAGTATATGAAGGCTGTTGCGGACGCGGTGAAAGAGCACGGTTTTGAGCGGATCTTTCTGGCGACGGACGAGCAGGCGACTGTGGATCGGTTCCGCAGCCGCTTCGGAGACATGGTCGTCTGCTATGACGACATTTTTCGATCGACTGACGGAGAGCCGGTGCATTTTTCGGAGTCTTCACGTGATGAGCACAGGTACAAAATGGGACTTGAGGTCATGCGGGACATGTATACGCTCGCGAAATGTGACGGACTTGTATGCGGTTATTCCAATGTGAGCATTGCCTCCCGTATTGTCCGCCTCAGCACCGGAAAGCCGTATGTGTACGAGAACGTAATCAGCAACGGATTTAATGAGTCCGGGACAACTACTTACAAGGATCGCAAAAAGAGAAAGAAACACTGAGATATATGAAAAAATACAAGGTAGGTTATACACAGGGCGTCTACGATATGTTCCATATCGGACACCTGAATCTTCTCAACAATGCCAGGGATCTGTGTGAGCATCTCATAGTCGGCGTGAATTCCGATGAACTGGTGACGCAGTACAAGCACAAACTTCCCGTTATCCCCGAGGAAGAGAGAAGATTGATTGTCGCAAATATCAAAGCCGTCGACGCCTGTGAGATCGTTGACACCCTCGATAAGGTCGAGAATTATAAACGTTTTCATTACGATGCCGTATTCATCGGGGACGACTGGAAGGGAAATGCGCGCTGGACGCAGACAGAGAAGGATCTCGCACCTTTTGGGGTGGACGTTGTGTATCTTCCGCACACAAAGGGCGTATGCTCGACAGAGCTGCGCAAGGTGGAAGATATGCATGTGAATGAATGATATTCTATTCATGCCAATGAATGACATTCTGCTTAAAAGTGAATGACAGGAAAACATATGAAGAACTTTTTACAATGCATGAAGAATAATAGAAAGACCGCGGGCAAAGTGACTGTGCAGTTCGGTGCGCATACAGACGGGAGCAGCTTTGAAGGCAGAAATGCGATCGGACGGCACGCCTCCGTCCTTAAGTCTTCACTCGGATATGGTTCATATGTCGCGAGCGGGAGCTTTCTTCGCGGTGCGAAGGTCGGCAGATATTGCTGTATAGGCAAACAGGTGCGAGTCATCGATGTGACACATCCCAGCAGGCAATATGTCTCTGTTCATCCGCTCTTTTTTGCCGAAAAGACCGTTGTAGGGGAGTCCTATGTAGGCAGGCAGAAATTCGAGGAGACAGTTAAGCTTCCGGATGATCCGAAGTTCTCGGTCAGGATCGGGAACGATGTATGGATCGGAGACGGCGCTATGATACTCGGCGGGCATGTGATCGGAGATGGCGCGATCGTGGCGGCAGGAGCTGTTGTCACAAAGGACGTTGAGCCTTATACCATCGTCGCGGGTGTGCCGGCAAGGCCGGTCAGAAAACGCTTTTCGGATGATGAGATACATTTTCTTGAAGAACTTCGGTGGTGGGATAAAGGCGAGGAGTGGATACGCGAAAACGCCGAAAAGTTCGACGATATAAATAAGCTTAGGAATAAGTGAAGGGGCTGCGGCATCAACCGGCAACAACACTGTAAAGCAGAATCTGTATGCAGATATCTGTTTATTATAGTAGTGCCGAATGATGCAGCAGCCCCTGAATTGTATCTAAAAGAAGTCTCAGGCTTTTCAAGAACGCCTCGGAGTTCTTGCCGCGACGAGAGCGGCGCGTAAGCGCCTTCAACTTCGCGCTACTTGATTTCAAGCAGAAGCGGTGCGTGATCCTGACGCGGACCGGAATCCATCATCTCGGAACGCAGGACCTTGTCTTTAATGCGGTCGCTGACAAGGAAGTAATCAATCCTCCATCCCGAATTGTTTATTTTACTTGTCCTGACGCGCTGTGCCCACCATGAGTATGCACCCGGGATATTTCCGTGAATATGGCGGAAGGTATCTGTGAAGCCGCGGGAGAGAAGATTGGAGAATCCTGCCCGCTCCTCATCCGTGAATCCGGGCGACATGTGATTCGACGCGGGATTCGCAAGATCGATCTCCTCGTGCGCGACATTATAGTCTCCGCAGGAAATGACCGGCTTTTTTTCATCAAGTCCGGCAAGGTAGTCCGCATATTTCTCGTCCCACACCTGCCTTTCGGACAGTCGTTTCAATCCGTCACCGGCATTGGGCGTGTAGACCAAGTTGAAGAAGAAGTCCGGCAGCTCCAGTGTGATCGTGCGTCCCTCACAGTCCATCGGTTCCGGTGCACCGATTTTCGGGAAGTCCGCCTTTACTTCGAGACCTTTTTTGTAGAGTGCCATGGTTCCCGCATACCCTTTTCTTGCAGGCTCGCATGAGCTGACCCAGGCAATGTCATAGTCCGGGAAGTATGCGGCAAGGGCATCCTTCTGCTTCGTATTCATACCTGCTGCGGGCAGTTTTGTTTCCTGTATCGCAATGATGTCCGCATCTTCGGCAGCGATTTTGCTGAGGACGTCCCGTGTAAGCAGTGCCCTGGCGCTTGTCGCTGTGAGTGCAGCATTCAGTGAATCAATATTCCATGAAATGAACTTCATTTTTTCTCCCTGTCTTTTAATCGGATGTGTGTTGCATTCGCAAATCGTGGAGCCCCTTACCCTTACTTGTTCATGCAGGGTGTGCCCCAAGCATCATTTTATCGAATTACGGCGCTTATGGCAAGTTCAACCGTATTCCGGGAAGATACAGAGTATCTGACATGCATAATTTTGTACTTTACTACGCTAAAATAATTCTATATACTACAGTAGTAAAGTCATATAAAAAAGATGAGGAGGAGTAAGATGATAACAAATGTGTTAAATACCATCGATGATATTTTGTATGCACCTATATTGATTATCGTCATGGTAGTTGCCGGTCTATACTTTACATTCCGCACAAAATTCGTTCAGCTCCGGCTTTTCAAAGAGGCATGCAGGCTGATCCTGGAACCGCCTAAAGGGAGCAGGGAACAATCTGTATCCTCATTCCAGGCTCTCATGGTCTCCACTGCATCCCGCGTCGGAACGGGCAATATCGTCGGCGTTGCTACTGCTATCTGCCTTGGCGGTGCCGGTGCGGTTTTCTGGATGTGGGTCATGTGCATCATCGGTGCGGCTTCCGCCTACATGGAATCCACCCTTGCGCAGATCTTTAAGCGTGTTGACAAGGACGGCGGTTTCTATGGCGGCCCGGCTTACTACATTGAGTTTGCCATGCATTCCACGGTTCCCGCCGCTCTGTTCTCTGTTTTCCTGATCGCAACGTATGCATTCGGATTTAATCTGCTTTGCTCCTATAACCTTCAGTCTACATTTGCGGCATACAGCTGGTATCACCCGGTCGTCACCCCGCTCATTATCGGTACCATCCTTGCACTTCTGACCGGTTACTGCCTTCTCGGAGGCGGCAAGAGAATCGTGCGGCTGACAGAGGTCGTCGTTCCGTTCATGGGGCTCTTCTATGTAGCTGTATCGCTGATTGTTCTTATTCTCAATATCGGTCACATTCCGGCTATGTTCGCTGAAATCTTTTCCGATGCCTTCAATTTCAAGGCAATCTTCGGAGGTATTTCGGGTTCCTGCCTTGTACTCGGTATCAAGAGAGGTCTTTTCTCCAATGAGGCCGGCGTAGGTTCCGCTCCGAACGCCTCCGCATCCGCGGATGTCACGCATCCCTCGAAGCAGGGGCTGGTACAGACGATTTCCGTCTATATCGACACGATGCTTCTCTGCACAGCGACCGCACTTATGTGCCTCAGCACAGGCATTGCGCATACACCGGATGTTGCCGGAGCACCGTATGTTCAGAATGCAATTTCCTCCGTATTCGGAGGAATCGGACCTATTTTTATCACGGTCGCCATGATTTTGTTCGCTTTCACGACACTGCTCGGAAATCTGTACTATTGTGACAATGCCCTTGCATACCTGAATAATAAAAAAATGCCTACAAAGAAGTTCATGACGATCTTTTACGTATTCTGTGTTCTTGTTATCTTCGCAGGTGCGCAGATGCCGATGGCGGCCGTCTGGGCGATTGCAGACATCACGATGGGTGGTATGACGATCATTAACCTTCCGGCATGTGTCATACTTGGAAACTATGCCATCGATGCGCTGACCAATTATGAGGAGCAGAAAAAGCTCGGAAAAGATCCGGTATTTGTCGCCAGTGACATCGGTCTCAGCGATAAACTTGTCATGACATGGAAGGCTCAGTCCGAGAAAAAATCCGGAAAGAGAAGAAAAAAGAAAAAGAACGCTTCACAGGCGTAAATTAACTTTTCTGTCTTTTCTTCCGAGACTGTTCATAGAGATAGACCTGTTCACGGAACGGGTCTTCTTTTTCGTTCTGGGGTCCGTGCTCAAAATGCGGATCCAGCTTGTAGCCGGTCGTCGTCGCCTTGGCAACAAAGTTTCCGAGATCATCCGTAATATTTATATCGTAAAAGCATGTGCGTCTGCCTTCTTTGGTGCAGTCCGCCTCTGCATAGAGCGTATTGCCCCGGCAGGAGCTCATGTACGTGATGGAGCTTTGCAGTGTCACCGTCATCGGTCTGTCATAGTTCGATGCAACAGCAAATGAAAAATCAACGAGAGTATAGTAAACAGCCCCCATTACTTCGCCGACTGCGTTCCTGTGCCTGTCATCGAGTTTCAGAGAGACCACGGAGTGATTAACGCTGCAGTCCTCGATCACTATTCCGGTGACATCCGTAGCGTAGCGGTCATTTGCAAATACCTCTCTTGCATGCTCAATAATATCCATTTTTTATCCTTCCTATTTTTATCTATTCGGTGTATAATCTGTGTTTATGATGTCTGTCACAGATATTATTGTGTAAAACAGACTTGCATAATAATATCAAATTGTGACAGACTTCGAAAGAGTTTTTTATGCAGGAGGTTTTAAATGAATATTCTGGTAACGATTCCCGTCGATCAAGATGTTACGGCACGTTTTGAAGAGACAGCTCCCGGAGCTGCATTCCGGTATGTCTCTACGGAGAATGTCACCCGCGAAGACATAATGGGAACAGACATCCTAATCGGTTTCGTCTCGCCGGAGCTCATACAGGCTTCACCCAGACTGAAGCTTTTCCAGTTGAATCTGGCAGGTGCGAACACATTTTGTCTGCCCGGAATCCTGCATGAAGATACAATACTCTGCAATTCGACAGGCGCTTACGGTGTGGCGGTTTCGGAGCATATGCTCGCTTCAATTTTCGCTCTCACCAAGAAGCTGAACCGGTATGAGTGCAATCGAAAGAAACACATCTGGCGCGATGAAGGAAGCGTAATGGGAATCTTCGGTTCGACGACTCTTGTAATAGGTGCGGGAGATATCGGATCCGAGTTCGGAAAACGAATGGCCGCTCTTGGCAGCCGCGTGATCGGAATCCGCAGACATAAAGTCGAGCCTGCTTCCTATATGGTGGACTCCGGCACAATGGAGGATATAGACCGTTTTCTGCCTGAAGCTGATTTTATAGCATGCAGCCTTCCGGCAACGCCGGAGACCAACAGATTTTTCAACGCGGAGCGCATTGCCCGCATCAAGTCGACCGCAATTATTGCAAATGTAGGCCGCGGTACTCTCTTTGACCAGCAGGCCCTCGCTGAGGCTCTTATGAACTATAAGATCGGCGGTGCATGTCTTGACGTTACCGATCCGGAACCGCTGCCAAAAGACAACCCTCTCTGGGATTGTCCGAATCTTATTTTGACGCCGCATGTTTCAGGCTTCTATCATCTGCACTACACGTATGAGAGGATCGTAGATATCGCTCTCGAGAATCTGCGCAGATACCAAAACGGTGAGAAACTCATGAATATCGTCGACAGAAAAAGCGGCTACAGAGAGTTTCAGGGCTGATTCGATCTAAAGAAGATGGCAAACAAAGTAAATTATCAAAAAGAACTCGATAAAATAATTACCGCGCACGAAAAAGCCGAAGAAGTACCTTCGGTATTTCTCCACAGCTGCTGCGCACCCTGCAGCTCCTACTGCCTCGAATATCTGTCACGGTACTTCAATGTCACGGATTTTTATTATAATCCGAATATTACCGATGAGGCGGAGTACCGAAAGAGAGAGGAGGAGCTTGCAAAGCTCATCCGAGAGCAGCCGCATTTGCACGAAGTACAATTCGTTCGCGGAAAGTATGAGCCGGATCGGTTTTTCGGGATTGCCCAAGGACTGGAAGACTGTCCCGAGGGCGGGGAGCGATGTTTCAGATGTTATGAGCTGCGGCTCTGTGAAACGGCCCGGAAGGCTGCTCAGGGAGGATATGATTATTTTACTACCACACTTACCATAAGTCCGCTGAAAAATGCTCAGAAGCTCAACGAGATAGGCATGAGGCTTGCGGAAACGTACGGTGTAAAATGGCTCCCTTCGGATTTTAAAAAGAAGAGCGGATATCTCCGATCGATTGAATTGTCGAAAGAATACGGGTTGTATCGTCAGGATTATTGCGGGTGTGTATATTCAATGCGCTGACCCGCATTTTCTATGTATTTTTGTTAAAGATTACGAATATCGGATATATTTGTGCGAAATTATTGGAACCGGTTATAGGATTCACGGGTTCACTTTAATAGTCGTTTGTGCTAAACTTGTAGCGTTGTGTTCATTTTGAGTGCCAAATGATGCAATATGCTAAATCGGCGCAAAGCGGATGCAATATCTTCAGACGAAAACGCATAAAGACCGAGTTTTCATTTTCAGTAAAGAGGGGAATTCATATGGCTCAGTTATGGGGCGGACGCTTCACCAAAGAGACCGATCAGCTGGTATACAATTTTAACCAGTCCATCGGATTTGATCAGAAGTTTTTCAGACAGGACGTTCGGGGCTCGCGTGCTCACGTTCGCATGCTCGAAAGGCAGGGAATCCTTACGAAAGAGGAGCGCGACTCGATCCTTGCCGGTCTCGATTCCATCGAGCGGGATGTCGAAGAAGGACGACTTGAAATCTCGAATACATATGAGGACATTCACTCATTTGTCGAGGCTGTGCTTACCGAGAGAATCGGCGATGCCGGAAAGAAACTTCATACCGGCAGGAGCCGCAACGATCAGGTGGCTCTCGATATGAGACTGTTCATACGGGACGAGATAGATGAGACGAAAGATCTTCTGGTCGAACTTCTGAGGACGGTCCATGAAATTATGAAGGCCAACGTCCATACATATATGCCCGGATTCACCCATCTTCAGAAAGCGCAGCCGGTCACTCTGGCTCACCACATGGGAGCCTATTTCGAGATGTTCAGACGCGATACGGAGAGAATCATGTCCATCCGCAGCCGCATGAACGAATGCCCGCTCGGAAGCGGTGCTCTGGCCGGAACGACCTATCCGCTGGACCGTGCCTATACGGCAGAGCTTCTCGGATTTGACAGACCCTGCGCCAATTCCATGGACGGCGTCTCGGATCGAGATTACGTAATCGAGTTCGTAAGCGCGCTCTCTACAATTATGATGCATCTCTCAAGACTTTCCGAGGAAATCATCATCTGGAATTCCAACGAATACAGATTTATCGAGCTGGATGATACTTATGCTACAGGAAGCAGTATCATGCCGCAGAAAAAGAATCCGGATATTGCGGAGCTGATTCGCGGAAAAACAGGTCGTGTCTACGGAGCGCTCACAACTATGCTCACTGTCATGAAAGGAATCCCGCTTGCATATGATAAGGATATGCAGGAAGATAAGGAGATGACATTTGACGCAATCGACACGACGAAGGGCTGCATCCATCTGATGTCAGGGATGCTTGCTACAGCTTCTTTTAACGACGGCAGGATGGCGGACTCCGCCCGCGGCGGTTATACTAACGCCACCGATGCAGCGGATTATCTGGTCAAAAAGGGTGTGCCTTTCCGTGATGCGCACAGCATTATAGGAAGATTGGTCCTCACCTGTATCGAGAGAGATATCGCTATGGATGATCTTCCTCTTGAAGACTGGAAGAAAGAATGCGAAGTCTTTGATCAGGATATTTATGATGCGATTTCGCTTAAGACCTGCGTTGAGCAGAGAAAAACGACCGGTGCACCCGGCGACATGAATCAGGAACTTGCCGTATGCGAGAGCTTTCTCGCGCAAATCGGTCAGGTATAAATGGAGGATAATGTGATATGAGTGAAAAACTGCGTGTTGGTATTCTTGGCGCGACAGGTATGGTTGGACAGCGTTTTGTAACGCTTCTGTACAATCATCCCTGGTACGAAATCAAAGTGCTTGCAGCAAGTGCAAGAAGTGCAGGCAAGACTTATGAGGAAGCTGTCGGCAGCAAGTGGAAGATGGATACACCTATGCCGGAAGGCGTAAAGAACATTGTTGTCAGGAATATCCAGGAGGTTGAGGAAATAGCGGATATGGTCGATTTCGTTTTCTCGGCTGTGAATATGCCGAAAGACGAGATTCGTGCAATCGAGGAGACATACGCAAAGGCTGAGGTACCGGTCGTCTCCAATAACAGTGCGCATCGCTGGACACCGGATGTCCCGATGGTCATTCCGGAAATCAATCCGCAGCACTATGCAATAATCAAATCACAGAGAGAAAGACTCGGAACAAAACGCGGCTTCATCGCAGTCAAGCCGAATTGCTCCATCCAGAGCTATATTCCGTGTCTGGCAGCCTGGAAAGAATTCGAACCGACCAAGGTCGTTGTCAGCACATATCAGGCAATTTCCGGTGCGGGAAAGACATTTAAGGACTGGCCGGAAATGGTCGGAAATGTAATTCCGTATATCGGCGGCGAAGAGGAAAAGTCAGAGCAGGAACCGCTCAAAGTTCTCGGACATATTGAGAACGGTCAGATCGTGAAAGCCGAGAGCCCGATCATTTCCGCTCAGTGTATCCGCGTTCCGGTCCTTAACGGACATACAGCTACTGTTTCCGTAAGTTTTGCTAAAAAGCCCACGAAAGAGCAGCTGATCGACCGCCTGGTCAATTTCTCAGGCAAGCCGCAGGAACTCTGCCTTCCGCATGCTCCTAAGCAGTTCGTACAGTACTGCGAGGAAGATAATCGCCCGCAGGTAACGCAGGATGTTGACTTTGAGGGCGGTATGGGTGTTTCGATCGGAAGACTTCGCGAAGATACGATCTTCGATTTCAAGTTCGTAGGTCTCTCCCACAATACGCTTCGCGGCGCCGCCGGCGGTGCTGTGGAATCCGCAGAAATGCTTACTGCACTGGGTTATATCGAGGCAAAATAAGATAATATATCTTGACGAATCGGTTTCAAGGGAATACTATAATAACATGTCAGAGCAGGCAGGAGCGAGTCTTCTGCCTGCTCATTAGGTTTAAGGAGGAAAAATCCATCAAAGATTTATTTATTGCTGAAAAGCCCTCAGTCGCGCAGGAATTTGCCAGAGCTCTGAAGGTGAGCGGACCGAGACGTGATGGGTATGTTGAATCCGAGGATACCGTTGTAACATGGTGTGTCGGTCATCTGGTGACGATGAGTTATCCCGAAAAATATGATCCGAAATATAAAAAGTGGAGCCTTGACACGCTTCCCTTTATACCGGATGAGTTCCTGTATGAGATTATTCCGTCTGTCAGCAAGCAGTTCGGTATCGTCAGAAATCTTCTGAACCGCGATGATGTCGGGCGGATCTTTGTCTGTACCGACTCGGGACGAGAGGGAGAGTACATTTACCGACTCGTTGAAATGATGTCAGGTCCCGCTGTTAAGAGTAAGGATCGCCGCCGCGTGTGGATCGATTCATTCACGGATGAGGAGATCGCGAGGGGAATTCGTGACGCGAAGCCGCTGTCAGACTACGATCATCTCAGTGATTCCGCGTATCTGCGCGCGAAAGAAGACTATCTGATGGGCATCAACTTTTCCAGGATACTGACGCTCAAGTACGGAAACGGAATCACGAATTATCTGGGCGGCAAGTGGTCCGCAGTCTCTGTCGGCCGTGTCATGACCTGCGTACTCGGGATGGTCGTGAGAAGGGAGCGGGAGATCAGGGCATTTGTTAAAACACCTTTCTACAGAGTCGTCGGAACCTTCGACGGAATCGAGGCGGAGTGGAGAGCCGTGTCGGGAAGTGCTTACTATATAGGCTCTCCGGAACCTTCAAAAGAGCCTTCCGGGAAGAAAGAAAATGATGACGAAGCCGCTCGTGAAGCGGAGGCAGCCTTACATCTGTCCCCTCTGCTCTATAAGGAGAACGGCTTCAAGAGAAAAGAGGACGCTGAAGACCTGATCAACGCACTGAAGCAGGTCGATCCCTATGAAGGTTACGTGAAGCAGATCAGCCGAAGGAAGGAAAAGAAAAATCCGCCAATGCTTTATAATCTGGCGGAGCTTCAGAACGACTGCTCGAAAAAATTCAAGATATCCCCGGATCAGACACTTCAGATTGCGCAGGAACTGTATGAAAAGAAACTCACAACGTACCCGAGAACGGATGCACGTGTGCTTTCCAGCGCTGTCGCCAAGGTCATTGACAGGAACCTGAAGGGAATCGCTAAAATCGACGACGGCGAGGAGGGGGGTGTATCGGGATTTGCAAAAGAGATATTGTTCGATAACAAATGGCAGAACATCGGCAACACCCGATACACCAATGACAAGGCAATTACAGACCATTACGCAATCATTCCTACAGGAAGCGGTCTTCAGAATCTGAAAAGTCTTTCACAGACAGCAAAAAAAGTGTATGATACAATAGTTCGGAGATTTCTTGCGATATTTTATCCGCCTGCTGTCTACGACAAGACCTCCATCACAATCACGCTCGGTGACGAAAGCTTTTTTGCAACTTCCAGAGTGCTTGTGGATGAAGGCTGGCTGAAAGTCACGGGCGGCGAGAAATCGCAGAAAGGAATTGATGTCTCAAAACTGAAGAAGGGCGATCGCCTTAACGTGAATGATCTCTGTGTAAAAGAAGGAGAGACGTCGCCGCCAAAAAGATATACTTCGGGTTCCATCATTCTTGCCATGGAAAATGCAGGACAGCTTATCGAGGACGAAAATCTTCGGGAGATGATCAAAGGATCGGGGATCGGAACATCGGCTACCAGGGCGGAGATACTCAAAAAGCTTTTCACGATCAAATATCTTAACCTGAATAAAAAGACACAGATCATTACGCCTGAACTTCTCGGAGAGATGGTGTACGACACGGTAAATGCATCGATACGTGCCCTCCTTAACCCTGAGCTTACAGCAAGCTGGGAGAAAGGTCTCACAGGTGTCGCGGAGGGAACAATAACTACGGACGAGTACATGGATAAGCTTCGTGGTTTTATTGAGAGAAGGTGCGCAGCTGTTATGAGCCTGAACAATCAGTGGCAGCTCAGACAGTGCTATGATGCGGCAGCTGCTTACTATAAGAATGCGGGCAGAGGCGGCAGACGAACGGCTTCAAAGAAGGCATCAAAAAACGAAAAATGAGAGGAGATTTATTATGGCACAGGAAGAACAGGTAAAAATCGTAGATTTATTCACGTTGGACGAGACAATCGCGAAACCGTATCTTGAGCAGTTCACATATCCGTGGGAAGCTCTGGCAGGGATACATGATTACATCCTGGAACTCGGCCCGACACTGCCGAAGGATCTTTATGACGAGGTGGCTGAAAATGTATGGATCGCAAAATCCGCAAAAGTCTTTGACACGGCTTACATAAACGGACCGTGCATCATCGGTGAGCGGACACAGGTTCGCCAGGCTGCCTTCATTCGCGGCGATGCTCTTGTTGGCAACGACTGTGTCGTAGGAAACTCTGCGGAGCTGAAGAATGTCATTATTTCAAACAACTGCGAAGTTCCGCATTATAATTACTGCGGCGATTCGATCCTCGGATTCCATGCACATATGGGCGCAGGTTCCATCACATCCAATATCAAGGCAGACCGCAAGAACATTGTTATCAAGGGAAAAGAGGCTTCCTATGAGACGGGAAGAAGAAAAATCGGAGCTCTTCTCGGTGACTGGACAGAAATCGGCTGCAATGCGGTTCTCAATCCGGGCACAGTCGTCGGAAAGAATTCTCAGATCTATCCGACGAGCTGTGTACGCGGTATCGTTCCGTCAAATACGATTTATAAGGTAAACGGAGAGCAGGTAGAGAAGCGTTAAGTGACCGGGATAAAAGATATAGTAGAAATACTTCAGCTGCCGGCCGCGCTTGCCGCTGTAAAACAGGATCGGTATGAAGGCGAGAATAACACCCGGCAGCTCCCAGGACATGGCACAAAGTCCGAAGACGACCTGAGGTACTCTCCATGCGTGCATTATGTAGAGGATGAAAATGAGAAGGACACCCTTCCATCCGTAATCTGTGTGGAAGAAGTGCGCTGCATAGAGGAGCACGGCCCCGATCGGAAGCTGGATGTACCATCGATCTTTAAAGTAATCCCACGCCCATATGACAAGAAGCCCTATGAACAGCGTGAAATACACGTTATTATAACTGGGATGCCACATCTCATTGTAGATGCACAGGTCAAACGGAATCTCAGAGATAATCCCGAATACAAGCAGGCGAAGTGCATACTTCGACCTGCTTTTTGTATGGAAAAAACCTTCAACCAAAAGAAAGCAGTAGATCGGGAATGCCGTTCGGCCTATTGCACGGAGTACCTTGTAGAAGGTATAAAGATTATACAAATCGGTGCCTTGTATGATCGGGGCGTTCGGCATCAGGATCGAATTGAATATCAGGCAGACGGCTGCATGGTCGATCAGCATTGTGATGCATGCTATTATTTTGAGTGCACTTCCGTCGAGCACCCTGAATTTTTCCGGAAGATTATATCGATACATATTCTGTCCTTTCAATTATGGATAGAGAGAGAAGTTTTATTTTCGTAATTATCAGGGAATTTCGAAGACACGATTCCTTTCGTAATAAGCCGTTATATACTCCTGAACTTTTTCGTAATTGACTTCTCCGTTATCATAGAGGCAGGCTTCGTGAAGAGCGTAGATCTGTTCTGATGTGAGGCCGAGGTCAATTGTAAGGAGGCGGGAAGCTTCATCTACATATTTTCTGACAGCCTCCCTGTCCGATTCCGAGAAGTTCTCGTTATTTTCAAAATCGTCTTGCTTGAACAGGATTGTCAATGCAGCCCAGACTCCGGAACTCAGAGTTTGGACCGTGTCATTTCCGTCCGCGAATGCGGAACAGGCATATTCGACCATGGTGCCCTGAGTATAGTAATGCAGATAGGATATGTGCGGCCACCGAACGAGTGCGGATGCCCCCTCCTGCATGCTCAGCCTTCCCACTTCACGCTGCAGTTCAGCGAGATCGCCGGACTCGTACAGGCGATCCAGAGTGGGGTAATACATTTCTTCAAATGCCGCTTCCGCTGCAGATATGTCTTTCTGATGAATGTGCCTGTACATGAAAAGGCGCGTTGTGAGAATCGACGTACATGCGATGAAAGCGAGGAGCAGAGTAAGAATAATCTGACTCCTGCGGGGATCGGCATTCCACAGTTTTTGTAATGTGTTTTTAATGTTTTCGGTTAGGGTCATGCTTACCTCTGTTTTTCATATAATTGCTATCCAGTATAACATATTCAAGTCCCGCTCGCGAGACCCGGTGCGGGACTTAAGTTCAGTGCCGGCTGATATTATTTCCAAAATGGCCGCTCATATACACGATACAACGGTATATTGACAAAAACTACGGAAGTTGTAAAATAAAATCTAATCTGTCCCGGCAGAACAAAATCGGAGCTTGCATTTTGCTTGCGCTAAATCAGAGGTGGGTTATGGACAATCAGATCATTCTTTCGCTGTTAGTTGACAATGTTGCCGGTGTTCTTTCAAGAATAGCCGGTCTGTTCTCAAGACGGGCCTACAACATTGAAAGTCTGACCGTTGGTGAGACAACTAACCCGAGGATTTCCCGTATGACGATTGTCAGCCGCGGCGACGAGCATATTCTTATGCAGATCATGGCCCAGCTCCAGAAACAGGAAGATGTGCGGGATATTAAAGTTCTTCATCCGGACAATTCTGTGTGCAGAGAGCTGATTCTGGTGAAGGTCATGGCGGACGCCAATAACCGGAGCCAGATCATTGCGATTGCTGATATCTTCCGCGCAAAGATCATTGACGTACAGAAAGATTCTCTGATCATAGAACTTACGGGAAACCGTCAGAAACTTGAGGCTATGCTGGTGATGCTCGGTGACTATAAGATCGCTGAGCTTGCAAGAACAGGTATCACCGGGCTGTCCAGAGGAGTCCGGGATGTGAGATATTTATAGTAATAGGGAGTCATTATGAAAGGTTTTAAGAATAATTCCTACCCCGGGGGAGGTTACAACGGCCCACACGGGCAGGAATCGGAATTGTATAAGGGAAATATGCAAAATCCTAAGGACGCAGGATATTATGAACAGGACGGTGCCAATCAGTACCGCGATATGTATCGCGAAAATTCTCCGTACGCGGAGCAGCCCGGATACAATCCTGAGAACTCTTCGTATGCAGAGCAGCCCGGATACAATCCTGATAGTTTTTCATATGCGGAGCAGTCCGGATATAATCAGGCGAATCAGATGAGAACGGACTACAACAGCAGCCTGTACTATCAGAATTCGTACCCGCAGAGTACCTATCAGGACCATTACGGAAGAAATGAAAAACGGCAGAATACCGGAAGCGGATTCGCGATTGCCGGTCTGGTTCTCGGCATTATGTCGATCGTCCTGTTCTGGACCATGCCGATAGCTATGATCCTGGCAGTTATAGGGATAATTCTTTCTGTGATTGCTCTCTCAAAAAATCAGTCGAGAGGTCTGTCGATTGCAGGGATCATTACTTCCATCGTCGGAGGCATCCTGTCGATCCTGGCGGTCGTACTCATTCTGATTACGCTTGCTGAGCTTGATATTTATGATCCGGATGATTTTGATGACAATATCTTTTCTCCGTATCCTTATGCTGAGAATGAGCAGGAAAACCCATTTAAAGATTTTGAAGACTTTTTCGACGAGTTCATGCCCTGAACTCGTCGAATTTTTTATGTCATAGGAAACTTCGTTTCCTATGACATAAAAACGCTCCGCGAGGATGCGACTGGTGCGCAGATGAAGATGCAAGCTGACGCTTGCGCGCACCAGCGCGCAAAGAGTCGCAAAGCGATCATCATTAAAAAAATGCATCAATCTATATCGAGACCAAGATCATCCTCGTTGAAATCGAAGAAACTGCTGATGAGATCATCATCCTCATCCGAATCCGGCTCATCCCACGGAACGGCATCTTCGTCGTCAGCATCATTCTGATTATCGGCAGGTATGTTCACGTCGTACTCATCCTGCTGCTTATCTGACGATACGTCATCATCCTCCTCATCGGGTTCAATACCGGTCCTGCTCTTCAGCTCTTCCGCGACAGTCGGAATTCCGTTCACAAGGACTGCCCCGTCTACCGGAATGATGATATAAGTCACACCGTCAATCACACGGGTCTTTATGAATCGGGATTTATCGGCAGGAATCTTGATCGTTGCCGAATCCGTCGCCACGACCACCGCCGGGTCACGAAGAGCAGATATCGAGAGCGGTACGTCCCCGATGATCTCGTCGTAAGACTCATCGAAGTCTGTTGTATCGATTCCGCACCGTTCAGCCAGTTTCTTTGCGTCCGTTTTCTCGAGAATCGCAACATTTTCGGCTTCCAGATGTGACAGATCCTCCTGGATACCCGCTGCTTCCTCCACTGTAATGTTCAGGGAATCCATGAGAGTGTTGAAGGCGTCTTTCTGTTCTTTTGCATTTGCGGGAATTGATGAGTCGAAAAATGCATTGAACAGTTCTCCGCTTA
Organism: uncultured Lachnospiraceae bacterium; assembly: GCA_902776305.1. Classification (GTDB taxonomy): domain Bacteria; phylum Bacillota; class Clostridia; order Lachnospirales; family Lachnospiraceae; genus Chordicoccus. The sequence goes on from CACYPS010000001.1 coordinate 46,047, forward strand.
TTTCTTTCTTTGCCCGGTAGAGCACTTTGTTCAGATCCCCGATCCTGTCGCTGAAAGCGGGATACAGAAAACCTTCTGCGGGCGCACCGATCGTCCATCGTCTGTCGAGTTCCGAAACACCTGACGTCTCGTTATAGCCGAGCGCGGGTTTTGAGAGAGCCGCGGGGCTTATGGAGAACAGGAGGGCCTGATACACGACATCCCCGTCTTCAAGTTTTCTGCGGTCTGATGACATAGCCGGAACATCATATGTGATGCGGGCGAGACAGGCGTAGTACGGATCGGTATGGGTGTAAGATGCAATAATATTGCCTGCGAATTCCTCCAGGATTTCTTCATCCGGTTCGTCTGCCGTGCGCAGAGCAAAAAGTTTTTCCGCCTGGGAAGAGAGTTCAACGGAAAACAGTTCTCGCCCGAAACTTCCCGAAATAGATTTTTTCAGGATTTCCTTGTGACGGAACATTTCATCTTCATCGAACGAGAGAAATTTCCTGAAAGATTGCCATGACAGTTCGTTGTCCGGCGTTACATAGAAGGCGTAGATCCAGTCTACAGGAGGGTCGTTTTTTCTGAGTGCCTTGCGGATCTCTGCAAGATTGCTTTTATCCATATAGTATTTCCTTTCCGGGTCTAAAAGAGGCTGCCGCATGAAGGAGATGCATAACGAGATCGGGACAGGATCTGCCAATGGAACCTCCCGTATTTCGCTTATGCAGGCTTCGTGCGGCAGCCTCTTTGTATTTTCGCATTTAAAGCATAAAAAAATCGGGGCAGCGAGATTCGAACTCGCGACCTCACGGCCCCCAGCCGTGCGCGCTACCAAGCTACGCCATACCCCGTAACTCGTATATTATCGTCTATAACCGGGAATCTGTCAAGAGTCAATTTTACATTGCCAACCCATAGCTTAGATGTTATAATGAGCGTGCCGAACAAGCGTTTTGCATAGCGGCATTTTACATCAGACCCGAATAGCGGATGCCCTTTTACACGTGCAGCCCGCGCATAATACATATCTTAAGGAGATAAGCCATGTCTATTCTTTATAAGTCGACCCGTTCCGATGCACCCGCCGTCACAGCCTCCAGGGCTATTCTGACCGGTCTCTCGCCGGACGGAGGTCTATACGTGCCGACGGAATTTCCAAAGCTCGGCAGACCGCTCAGTGAACTGGCTTCTATGAATTATCGTGAGCTTGCCTATGAGATCATGAGCAAGTTCTTCACGGATTTTACTGAGGAAGAACTGCGGACCTGCATAGCGAACGCATACGACAGCAAGTTCGATACGGAAAAAATCGCTCCGCTCGTCAAAAAAGACGGCGTGTATTATCTTGAACTCTATCACGGAGCGACAATTGCTTTCAAGGATATGGCCCTCTCGATCCTGCCGCATCTTATGGTGACTTCCGCCCGCAAGAACGGAGTGACCAATGACATTGTTATTCTGACAGCCACATCCGGTGACACGGGCAAAGCAGCTATGGCAGGTTTTGCCGATGTCCCGGGCACAAAAATCATCGTTTTCTATCCGCACGGAGGCGTTTCCAATATCCAGCGCCTGCAGATGGCAACACAGCGCGGTGAAAACACATATGTCGTAGCCATTAACGGTAATTTCGATGATGCCCAGACTGCCGTTAAGAAGATGTTCAATGACAAAGAGATGGCTGAGGAGCTCAGTGCGAAAGGGTATCAATTCAGTTCCGCGAACTCCATCAATATCGGACGTCTGGTTCCGCAGATCGTCTACTATGTCTACGCTTATTGCCAGCTGCTTGCTTCCTGTGAAATCAGAGAAGGCGATGAAATCAACATCACGGTTCCGACCGGAAACTTCGGCAACATTCTTGCAGCTTATTATGCAAAAGAGATGGGTCTGCCGGTCAGGAAGCTTATATGCGCATCCAACGAGAATAAAGTGCTCTATGACTTCTTTATGACGGGTGAGTATGACAGAAAGAGAGAGTTCATACTGACGTCCTCACCATCCATGGATATTCTGATTTCCAGCAACCTGGAGCGCCTCGTTTATAAAGCCTGCGGCTGTGATCCGGAAAAGAATCTTGCATTTATGAAGAATCTCTCCGAGACAGGTAAGTATGAAATCACACCTGATATGAGAGAGCAGCTCGCTGACTTCCGGGGCGGTTTTGCATCCGAGGCGGAGAATTTTGCGGGTATCCGTGAGCTCTTCGAGAAGACGGGTTACATTATCGACACACATACAGGTATTGCAAATGCCGTTTACCGCGCATACGCCGCCGAGACGGGAGATACTACTCCGACGGTAATAGCTTCGACGGCAAGCCCGTATAAGTTCGCCGTTTCCGTCGTCGGCGCCATCGCACCGGATAAAGTTGAAGGCAGAACAGACTTTGAACTGATCGATGTGTTGAGCGAGCTCGGCCATACGAAAGAGCCGGCCGCTATTACAGACATCCGGACGGCTCCGATTCGGCATAAGTCGGTCGTCGATCCGGAGAATATGCCGGATGAAGTCAGGAGAATACTCGGCGTCCTTTCATGATGCCGACATGAGCAAGGCGAAAAGTGCCTGCGAATGAGATGATGAGCAGTTATCGGAATATTTCAGATCCCCGCAACAGATATTCAGATGTCTAAAAAGCGGGGATCTTTCTTACAGAGGGTTTTCGACATGCAGAATGCAGAAACGAATTTCGTGAAAATCATCAGAGAAGTCTGTCGGGAAGAAGAGATCGAGCTCAGATCCTACAGCGCAGACTGGATCTTTCGGCTCGATAAGAACGGGAGGCACGATGTCATACTCGGTTACCAGTTCGGACTGAACAGCGCTTCCGTCAACATGCTCTGTCAGGACAAGTGCGCGGCCAGCGAGCTGATGACAGAGTTCGGCATACCGAACATTGAGCATGTCTTGTTCGCATCACCGGAGAACCAGAAGTTCATGGGATTTCCGGGGTTCTGGCGGGACCTTCTTAATATGCTCGACAGATACAAGACTGTTGTGTGCAAGCCGAATCTCGGGACCGGTGGAGAGAATGTCATAAAGTGTTCCACAGATTATGAATTGGAAGCGGCTGTGCACCGTATTTTTCTGAAATCGGATTATATGGCGGTCTCCAGATATTATGAGATCGAGAACGAGTATCGTGCGGTGATTCTCGACGGCGAGATCCGTCTTGTCTACAGAAAAAGACGGCCGCAGATCTTCGGAGACGGAGTCCACACGGTGGCAGGCCTGATGCTCCGATATAAGGATCGCGGAAACGAAGAAGGAACCGATCGGGAAATTCACGGATATGCGGATCTTGAGACAGATCTGTCTCAGAAAGAGCTGTCGCGGGTACCGGCAGAGGGCGAACGGGTCATCCTGAACTGGAGGCACAACCTCGGACAGGGTGCGAGAGCGGACCTTCTGGAAAACGGACCTCTGAAAGATCAGATATCCGAAATCGTAAGAAGGGTGTATGAGGAGATAGGCGTCAGATTTGCATCTGTCGATATCGTCGAGACGGAGGAAGGACTCAAAGTACTTGAAATTAATTCCGGAGTCATGATGGAGAATTTTGCCGGACAGGATGCGCACTCTTACGAGACTGCGAAGGCAATTTATCGCGACGCCATCCGGAAAATGATGAGTGAGGTAAGGATATGATGCGTTGGTCACAGATCCTCAGCACGTACCGTGCGGGAGAGGATGAGGATCATTTGCAAAATGATCTTCGGAGCGAATTTGAGAAGGATTATCACAGGATCATCGGCAGCGCATCCTTCAGAAGGCTGCAGGATAAGACGCAGGTTTTTCCGCTGGATAAGAGCGATTTCATAAGGACAAGACTTACGCACAGTCTGGAGGTCTCCTCGATCGGCAGATCTCTTGCCCAGAATATTTCGGAATCCATCATTGACAGAAGGCTGGATCCGTCTTTCAACCTTGAGACAGAAAGAAATGTGGCGGCTGTCATAGAGTGCGCAGGCCTCATCCATGACATAGGGAATCCGCCTTTCGGCCATTTCGGCGAGGAGGCGATACGCGAATGGTTCGCAAGACATCTCCCACGGCTCAGCTACAACGGTCGGGCTGTCACGGATATCCTGACACTTCAGGAGAAGGAGGACCTCCTGAATTTTGAGGGCAATGCACAGGGACTGCGTCTCGTGTCAAAGCTTCACTATGCTGAGAACGGCTGCGGTCTGAATCTCACATACGGGCTTCTGTCCACGATGATAAAGTATCCGAGGTCTTCCGTTGAAATGAATCCCAGGGCGAAGGATGTGACCGAAAAAAAAATGGGGTATTTTCGCTCCGAGGAAGAACTGTTTGCCCGCATTCAGGAAAAGACCGGGACGAAGGGACGCAGAAATCCTTTAACCTTTATTCTGGAAGCGGCGGATGATATAGCTTACGCCACGGCTGATATTGAAGATGCCTATAAAAAGGGATTTTTCGACTTTCAGACGTTTGTATCGGAACTCTGGAAGCGGAAAGTGGATCCTGAATTCATAGAGATTCTGGATGGACATTATACCGGGAATGTTCAGGGAAAAGGTCCCGGGAGAAACAGGTGGGGCGCGCTCGGTGATTACATGATGAGCAGGAGCCGCATGGACGGGACGTACGGCGGAACGCTGAGGAGCAGCGAGGCGGCCATGTCCGGTTCGCAGGTCAGTTCCGGGGAATCGGCGCTTATGAAATGGCTGTCCGAGATGCAGAGCCTTCTTCTGATCAACGCGACGGGCGGTTTTGTCGATAATTATAAAGCAATCATGAGCGGCACCTTCTCAAGCGAACTGATAAACGGCAGAGAAGCGGTCCTTATCAAGGCACTGAAGGGTATCGCTTACGATTACGCTTTCACATCCATGTCAATTTATAAGACGGAGATCGCTGCGAATAACATTCTTACATATTTGCTGAACAAGATGGTACCCGCTGTGCTGCAGTATGACAGAGAGACGCCTCCGGGACTTATGGAGGAGAAATTCCTGTCCCTGATTTCCGAAAACTACCTGCAGGTATACGAATGGTCGGTGAGCGATAAATCGGACTGGCAGAAAGTATATAACAGGATACTTCTCGCCACCGATACGATCAGCGGAATGACCGATTCATATGCCCGGGATCTTTATACGGATCTGAACGGGATTACCAGTTGAGTGTAAGGGTACAGATTTTTCGGTTACGGACTGCTGTAGAAAATAGACAGAAACAGTGCAGATACTTTACAAGAATAGCTCAAAAAGTTATAATTAATTATGTTCCTGGGGTGTGCGATCCCCCTATTTTTCCTGAACCTACATTTGAATTAAAGGGATTCCTACATCGTCGGTATCAATGTCAGGCCATATCTACGGATCAGTGGAAGACAGCGAATCGAGTGCGGTTACCCACCTGGCATAGGCTAGGCGTCAGTTTCATAGGAACGGCATCTCGGGAACACTCAAAAGAAATCTAACTTTTAAGGATTCAGATAGATGCTTCCTGAAGCGCGGCTCGATACAAGGCATCCGGAGGAGGAAAGAATGGTAACAAAAAGAGAATTCGGGAAAACAGCTGACGGCAGAGTTGTTACAGCCTATACGATTGAAGGCGGTCCGGGTGCATCCGCCACTATTCTTGATATCGGATGTGTCGTGCAGAGCGTCATCGTTCCGGATAAGGACGGAAATCCCGTCGATGTGACGATCGGATACGATACCGCGGAGCTTTATGCACAGAACCCGGCATGCTACGGCGGTCTGGTAGGTCGCAACTGCAACCGGATCCGCGGCGGAAAGATCACGATTGACGGCGTGGAATACCAGCTCGAGTTAAATGACGTATATAACAACCTTCACAGCGGACCGAACGGTTTTCAGTTCCGGATCTGGAATGTAGGAGAGATAACCGATCATTCGGTTGAATTCCTGCTGGAGAGCCCTGAAGGCGATCAGGGATATCCCGGAAAGATGAACGTATCGGTGACCTTCGGATTCTCCGAGGCAAATGAACTTTCCCTCTCATATAAAGCCAGCGCTGACAAGGATACGATCGCTAACTTTACGAATCACAGCTACTGGAATCTAAACGGTGAGGGCAACGGCCTTATAAATGACCATGTCCTTTGTGTACATGCTGACCGGTTCGCACCGCTCGACGAACACAATGTTCCGGACGGGACATTCCGGGATGTAACAGGGACAGAGATGGATTTCAGAGAGCCGAAGAAGCTCGGACAGGATATCGAATGCGGTTCACAGCAGCTCGTTCAGGCCAACGGCTACGATCATCATTTTGATATTGCCGGTGAAGGTTTCCGCGAGGCTTGCTGGGTCGTAGGCGATAAGACAGGCATCAAGCTGACGATCAGCACAGATGCGGACGGCGCACAGCTGTACACAGGAAACTTTCTGAATGACGCGAACGGCAAGAACGGACATTTCTATCCGGATCGCGGAGCCGTCGCGATCGAGACACAATTTGTACCGAATTCGATCAACGATCCTGCTTATAAATCCTCTCTGCTGAAAGCGGGAGATGTGTTCACCCAGAATACAGTCTATGCTTTCAGTGTTGAGAAATAAAGAATATTTTAAGGGGGCTGCTTATGCAGCCTCTTTTTTTGTCCTGAAAATCACGTTTTCTATGGAACAAAAACGCTCCTCGGATGAGGAATTTTCATTTTTTCTCCCTGATTTTGATTGTCAGCTATTTGTTTTCTTTGACATTTGTGCCTGAACGATATAGAATTCTAAAGTATGTGTAAGATTGCGTAAGTAATCCTGTACGCTTTAAACATAAACGTTTGGAGGCATATATGAGTGAAATTGAACTGAAAGTAAAAGAGATCCTGGATAACGCCCTCGGGGAGATCACGTCAGCTGACGATCTTGAGAAGCTGAACAGTGTTCGCGTTTCATTTCTGGGCAAGAAAGGTTCGCTGACATCTGTCCTCAAATCCATGAAGACAGTATCCCCGGAAGATCGCCCGAAGGTAGGAAAATGGGTGAACAGCGCCCGTGCCGCCATCGAAGAGCAAATGGAAGCGAAGAGGAAAAAATTAGACGCAGCGCGCCTTGACAAACAGCTTGCAGCTGAGAAAATTGATGTCACACTTCCGGCCAAGATGAAATTTATCGGACATCGTCATCCGAATACGATCGCACTCGAGGAAGTGGAGCGCATTTTCACCGGTATGGGTTACGAAGTCATTGAAGGACCGGAAATCGAGTACGATGACTATAACTTCACAAAACTGAATATTCCGGCTAATCATCCCGCAAAGGACGAGCAGGATACATTCTATATTAATAAAGAGATCCTTCTTCGCACGCAGACATCTCCGGTACAGGCACGTGTCATGGAGAAAGGCAAGCTGCCGATCCGTATGATTTCACCGGGCCGTGTTTTCCGTTCAGATGAAGTGGATGCCACACATTCACCGTCCTTCCATCAGATCGAGGGTCTTGTAATTGACAAGAACGTGACATTAGCAGACCTGAAGGGTACGCTGGATGTATTTGCAAAAGAGTTATTCGGACCGGATACAAAGACAAAATTCCGCCCTCATCATTTCCCGTTCACGGAGCCGTCAGCCGAAGTTGACGTATCCTGCTTCAAGTGCGGCGGAAAAGGATGCCGTTTCTGCAAAGGCTCCGGCTGGATCGAAATTCTCGGATGCGGTATGGTCCATCCGCATGTTCTTGAAATGTGCGGTATCGATCCGGAAGAGTATACAGGATTTGCGTTTGGTGTAGGTCTTGAGAGAATTGCACTTCTGAAGTACGAAATCGACGACATGCGTCTTCTCTACGAGAACGATGTTCGTTTCCTCAGCCAGTTCAACTGATTGTCTGTTCCCTCACCTATACTTTTACATAATGATAAGGAGCTCCTATGAACACTTCACTTTCATGGATAAAAAGATATGTTCCGGATCTTGACGTTACCGCACAGGAATACGCGGACGCTATGACTCTCTCCGGAACAAAAGTAGAAAACTACGAAGAACTCGATAAGAACCTTGATAAAATCGTTGTCGGTGAAATCCTCAGCTGCGAGGCTCATCCGAACTCAGATCATCTCCACATCTGCATGGTCAATGTCGGAGAAGCAGAGCCGCTGCAGATCGTATGCGGTGCCCCGAACGTTGCTGCAGGTCAGAAAGTACCTGTCGTACTCGAAGGAGGCAGTGTTGCCGGAAGCCGTGACGGAGATAAGAATCCGGAAGGCATCAAAATCAAAGCCGGAAAACTCCGCGGAGTGGAATCACACGGCATGATCTGCTCGATTGAAGAGCTGGGAAGCACACATGAAATGTATCCGGAAGCTCCGGAATACGGTATTTATGTATTCCCGGATGATACGGAAGTCGGCGCTGACGCCATTGAACTTCTCGGTCTGCATGACGCGATCATCGAGTATGAAATTACATCCAACCGTGTGGATTGCTACAGCGTGATCGGTATTGCGAGAGAAGCGGCAGCGACATTTGGAAAGAAATTCCACAATCCGGAAATCAAGATCACCGGAAACGATGAGAAAGCTTCCGATTATATCGATGTGGAAGTTATCGATAAAGATCTGTGCCCGCGCTTTACAGCGAGAGTTGTAAAGAACGTCAAAATCGGTCCGTCACCGAAGTGGATGCAGAGATGTCTTGCGTCAAACGGTATCCGTCCGATCAACAATGTTGTAGATATCACAAACTATGTCATGGAAGAGTATGGTCAGCCTATGCATTCCTATGACTATGACATGATTGCCGGCCATAAGATCATTGTAAAGCGCGCTAAAGACGGGGATGTCTTCACGACGCTTGACGGACAGGAAAGACATCTTGACCATGATGTCATCATGATCTGCGACGCCGAGAAAGAAGTCGGTATCGGCGGTATCATGGGCGGTGAGAACTCCATGATAACAGACGACGTCAAGACAGTTCTCTTTGAGGCTGCCAACTTTAACGGGACAAATATCCGTCTCTCATCCAAGAGGATCGGCCTTCAGACAGACGCTTCACAGAAGTTCGACAAAGGACTTGATCCGAACACAGCCGAGCTGGCTGTCAACAGAGCGTGTGAACTCATGGAAGAGTTCGGCGCGGGCGAAGTCGTCGGCGGTATAGTGGATGTCTATGACGAAGTACGTCAGCCGAAAGAAGTTGCATTTGAGCCGGAGAAAATCAATGCGCTGCTCGGAACATCTTTCACTGAGGAAGAGATGATCGGATACTTTGAAGCAGTGGATCTGAAGTATGACGCTGAGAAACGCTGCGTAATCGTTCCGACATGGAGACAGGACGTACATCGCACATGCGACCTTGCCGAGGAAGTTGCGCGTTTCTACGGCTATGATAAGATCCCGACAACACTGCCGAAGGGCTCATCGACTGCGGGCAAGCTTCAGTTCGATATGAGGATTCTCTCAATCGCCCGTGATATCGCTGAGGACTGCGGTTTTTCACAGGGATACTGCTATTCCTTTGAGTCAAGAAAAGTGTTCGACAAGCTCAGACTGGATGAGGATGATGCACTCAGAAATGCTATTGAGATCATAAATCCGCTCGGTGAGGACTTCTCCATCATGAGGACGACTTCTCTGAACGGTATCCTGACATCTCTGGCAACGAACTATAACAGAAGAAACAAGAATGTTCGCCTTTATGAGCACGGCAATGTTTACATCCCGAAGGCACTTCCTCTGACGGAACTTCCCGATGAGCGTATGCGTCTCACTCTCGGTATGTACGGAGAAGGTGATTTCTTCGATATGAAGGGCGTTGTTCAGCTCCTTCTCAGTAAGTTCGGTCTGAAGAAGAAGGCTGCTTATGCAACGGACGTTCTTAAGAACTATCTGCATCCGGGACGCCAGGCTCAGATTTCTTATGAAGGTGTTTGGATCGGTGAAATCGGCGAAGTCCATCCGCTTGTCTGCCAGAATTACGGAATAGGGGAACGCGCATACATAGCTGTTCTTGATATGCCGGCTATCCTTCCGTTTGCAACATTTGATCGTAAGTTCACGGGAATCGCCCGCTATCCGGCTGTCACGCGTGATATTTCCATGATCGTTCCGCGCGAGATTACTGCTGCCGAGATCGAGGCTGTGCTTGAACAGAGAGGCGGAAAGCTTCTTGAGAGCTACAACCTGTTCGATATTTACGAGGGACCGGGCATACTTCCGGGCTACAAGTCGATCGCTTACAGCCTGACATTCAGACATAAGGATAAGACGATGGAAGAGGCTGAGATTGTGTCTGCGATGAATAAGATTTTGAACGGACTTAACGGAATAGGGATTGAGCTCAGAAAATAAAGACTTTGCTATGAAAACTTCTGATTTTTATTATGAACTTCCGGAGGAACTGATCGCTCAGGATCCTCTGGAAGACCGATCTTCATCAAGGCTTCTTTACCTGAACCGCGAAAGCGGTGAGATCACACACGGCGTCTTCACGGATGTGAAAAAGTATCTTATGCCCGGCGATACGCTCGTGATCAATGATACGAAAGTCATCCCCGCGAGACTCTACGGCGTTCGGGAAGGCACACTCGGTAAAGTGGAAATTCTGCTTCTTGTACGCAAGTCCGCCGATACCTGGGAGACGCTCGTAAAACCGGGCAAGAAGTGTAAGGTCGGCACAAGAATCCTGTTCGGAAGTCCGGACGGGTCCGCCGAAAAAGCCCCGCTTATCGGTGAGGTTGTGGATATTCTGGAAGAGGGTAACAGGCTGATCCGCTTTACATATACAGGTATTTTCGAGGAGGTCCTTGATTCACTGGGGGAGATGCCGCTCCCGCCGTACATTCATCACAAGTTGGAAGACAAGACCCGCTACAACACAGTCTATGCCGAGCATGAGGGTTCGGCTGCGGCACCTACGGCAGGTCTGCATTTTACTAAGGAACTGCTCGGCGAAATAGAGGAGATGGGCGTCAATATCGCACATGCCACACTTCACGTCGGACTGGGAACGTTCCGCCCTGTCAAAGCCGAGACGATAGAAGAACATCACATGCATTCGGAGTTCTATATCGTGACGGAGGAGACTGCCGAACTCATCAATCGAACCAGGGAGAGCGGACATCGGGTGATATGCGTAGGAACGACATCCTGCAGAACCATCGAATCTGCCGCTGAACCTGATGGTCAGGGAGGATACCGTCTTGCTGCGAAGAGCGGCTGGACACAGATTTTTATTTATCCCGGTTACGAGTTCAAGCTAATGCAGGGTCTTATCACGAATTTTCATCTTCCCGAGTCGACGCTCGTCATGCTTGTTTCGGCTTTTGCGGGTAAGGAGAAGGTCCTCCATGCGTACGAGGAGGCTGTAAAGGAGAGGTATCGTTTCTTTTCGTTTGGAGATGCGATGTTGATTTTGTAACAGATTGCTCTGCTTTGGGTAACAGTTCAAAAATAATTAATGCCATGTTGAAGTGAAACAACAGGGAAAATATGAAAATATTCACAAAGGCTGAAATTGTGTGAGCTTATTATACGAGATATTAGCTCAAGCAATTTCAGCCTTTTTTATATCGTAATTTCGATTCGAATTTACGGGATTATTGCCATTCTGTTATATTTGCTCAGAACAGAGAAAGCAGGATTCCGCCGATTTTCTGTAGCCTCAGTACGGAGGATCAGATTTCTGCCGGTCTTATGCGGCTTGAGAACGGATGTATCAGTTTCCGTCGGCCTTCTCAGCTTCTGAAAAGTAGCCGGATAAACCAGATGCCCATCTGCTTTTTGACACTTCAGAACGGATTCGCCAGCTTCGCCAGATCTCTGTAAAAAGCCGGATAGGAGACAGACACACACTCTGTGTCTTTCACGATCATCTGTGTATCGGAGATAAGACCGGCTATGGAGAACGCCATCGCAATGCGGTGATCTCCCAGCGAATCGACCACGGTTCCTTTAAAATACCCGAGACGCCCCGGTGCACGTCTTGCACGCTTTTTCTTGCCGCCGGCACCATGGATGATCATTCCGTCCTCTGTCTCCTCGACGTCGACGTCCATATTTTTCAGATTTTCAACAATCGCCGATAACCGGTCGGACTCCTTAACACGAAGTTCGCCCGCATCATAGATTTCGGTATCCCCTTCCGCGCAGGCAGCCATAATGGCGATAATCGGGATCTCATCAATGAGAGCAGGAATGAGGGCGCCTCCGATATTTGTGCCTTTGAGCTTAGAGGTCTTCACAATAATATCCGCGACCGGCTCCCGTCCTTCCATACGTACGTTGCGGGTGATCACATTGCCTCCCATGGCTTTAGCGACCCGCAATATTCCGTCACGCGTTTCGTTGATGCCTACACCTCTGAGGATGATCTCTGATCTGGGGACTATGAGTCCCGCTGCAATAAAATATGCCGCGGAGGAGATGTCGCCCGGTATCCTGAGCTTCTGACCGCGGAGTGCAGTGCCCGGATATATGATTGCACCCGGCTGCATCGTCAGAGGATCCACTTTGGCTTTCACATTTCCGCCGAATGCTGCAAGCATTAGCTCTGTATGATTTCTTGACGGATACGGTTCGAAAAATGTCGTCGGTCCGTCCGCATAAAGCCCTGCGAGAAGAACGCAGGATTTCACCTGTGCGGAGGCGACGCTGCTCGAATAATGAATCGCCCGGAGTTTTCCGCCGTAGATTTCAAGAGGAAGGCAATTATTCTCGTACTCTGACTCAATTCTGCATCCCATCTGAGTAAGCGGATCAATGATTCTCTTCATAGGTCTCTTCTGCAGAGATGAATCTCCTTTTATGTAGGAATGAAAACTCTGACCTGCGAGGATGCCTGACAGAAGGCGAACAGTAGTCCCGCTATTCATGGCGTCGAGCGCTTCGAGCGGTTCCCTGAGACCGTGCAGTCCCTGCCCGTGTATGATCAGAACGGATTCCTGCAGACCTGTATATCGATTCTCCTCCTTGATCTCATCAATCTCAATGCCCATATGCCGAAAGCATTCTATCGTAGCCAGACAATCCGCACTTTTCAGAAATCCGCGTACTTCCGTGATTCCTTCAGCGATTGCACCGAGCATAACAGAGCGGTGAGAGATAGATTTATCCCCGGGAACGGAGAGTTCTCCGCGGAGAGAAGTTGCAATTGGTATTTTCATAATATGCTCCTCCAGGGTCAGGAGACCAAGCTTTCATGGTCAACTGACCCGATAGTCAAAGTTTGAAAGTATATTTTCAAACCTCTTCCTCAGTCGTGATAAATAGTATAGCCTCTGTTTCCAAGCAGGCCTATCGCCTTTTTCATGGAATCCTCCTCGTAGAATACTATGCGGAGAACGCCCTGTTCAAATTCGCGATTGTGGACAATTCCGACATTCTTGATGGAAATGGCATTTACAGCCAGGATAGTGGCGACCGTCGCAATAGAGCCGGCTTCATCGATCAGGTCAAGATAGATGCGGAACTCGCGCTGAACGGATCCCGCTCTTGTATCAAAACTGTCTCTGTAATCTTTACAGTCAGTAAATATCCGGAGAAGTTTATCGGAGTCTGCACTGCCGATCGCACTTCGATAATCGAGAAGCTTTGTGATATACATATCAAGCATATCACATATGTTGTCAGGATTCGAGAGGCAGATTTCCTGCCACATCTGCGGCGAGGAAGAGGAGATACGCGTTATATCGCGAAAACCGCCGGCAGCGATCGTTCTCATGTATTCTTCCGGTCCGTCCGCATCGTGAACAAGGTTCACGAGGGAAGCTGATATGACATGCGGAAGGTGACTGATTGCAGCCGTAACTTTATCGTGTTCGCGGTAGTCCATGATGAGAGGCAGCGCACCGATACCTTCCAGGAGCATTTTAAGACCCTCGACCGATTCTGCGGGAACATTTTCTGCCGGTGTGAGGATATACCATGCATTTTCAACCAGTCTGTCCGAGGCTGCAGCGTACCCTGTCTTCTCGGAGCCTGCCATCGGGTGTCCGCCGATAAAATAACTGCTCATACCGTGCGTTTCGACATATCTGTGGATCTCGCCTTTGACGGATCCGACATCCGTGAGGATAGACCCCGGTTTTCTGATTTCAGATAATCTATCCATAAAATGCAGAGCTGTTACGACCGGTACGCACAGAAAGATAAGGTCGCAGGATGCAAATGCCTGCAGCGATTCATCCGCCGCGACCGTAACGGTGCCGTCCGCAATGGCCTCATCCAGTACGGAACGGTTCCGATTATAACCGATAATAGTGATATCAGGGTAGACCCGCCGCAGGGATTTCGCAACAGATCCGCCGATAAGTCCAAGTCCGATAAATCCTATATTTTCAAATTTCACGTTATTATCCTCCGGGTGACGATCAAATTGACCAATGCAATAAATAATGTAATCACCAGAATATCTTAACAGAATTGAGGCTGTAAGAAAAGAACCAAGAATACCGAAACGTTAACAGATTAGCGCGTTAAAGTAAAAATATGATGATTACAGGATCGTGGGAGTGCGCAGGCACGGAATAATCCGTAATCGATTTATGGCGACCTTATCAAAATATATGTAAATAGAATAGAATTTCCGCACATAGAAGGAAATCACTCGTGAAATTGAAAGGAATCGCTCTTGAATAATGGAATAAACTCTAGTAAAATAAAACATATTTGTGTTTAGGAGGTTATCATGAACGTATATACTAGTGACAGAATCCGTAACGTCGTCTTACTTGGTCACGGCGGTTCGGGCAAAACAACCCTTACAGAAGCTATGGCATACCTCGGTGGCATTACGAACCGCATGGGTAATGTAACTGACGGAAACACCATCAGTGACTATGATAAGGAAGAAATCAAAAGAAAGTTCTCGATCGGCGGCTCTGTCGTTCCGGTTGAATGGAATAAAGTAAAAGTAAATATTCTCGATACACCCGGTTACTTCGATTTTGTCGGTGAAGTAGAGCAGGCAATCAGCGTTGCAGATGCAGCAGTCATCCTCGTTTCCGGTAAGGACGGCATCCAGGTCGGAACAGAGAAGGCATGGGAACTCTGCGAAGAGAGAAATCTGCCGCGTATGTTCTTCGTAACAGAGATGGACAACGATGATGTTTCTTTCCGTACAATCGTTGAGCAGCTTCAGGAGCTCTACGGCAAGAAGGTCGCTCCGATCCATATGCCGATCCGTGAGAACGGAAAGTTCGTCGGCTATGTAAGCATCGTAAAGCAGAGCGGAAGAAAGTTCGTCAACAAAGACGATAAGGTAGAGTGCCCGGTTCCGGATTATCTGGAAGAGTATCTTGAGACATATCATGAATCCCTTATGGAATCTGTAGCTGAGACTTCAGAAGAATTCATGGATCGTTATTTCAGCGGCGAAGAGTTCTCTGAGAAGGAAGTAGCTGCGGCTCTTGCAACCAACATCCGTGACTGCTCCATCATCCCGGTCAGCATGGGCGCTGCTATCAATCTGCACGGCGTTTCCAATCTTCTGGACGACATCGTTGAGATGTTCCCGAACCCGACACAGAGAAGCGTGAACGGCATCAACCAGAAGAACAATGAGATCTTTGAAGCTAACTATGATTTCCAGAAGATCAAGACAGCTTATGTCTGGAAGACGATCGCTGACCCGTTCATCGGTAAGTACAGCTTTATCAAGGTCAATTCCGGCGTTCTGAAATCAGACGATACTCTCTACGATGTTCAGAGAGAGAGCGAAGTACGTCTCGGCAAGCTCTACATCATGACAGGTAATAAGTCACAGGAAGTTCCGGAGCTCTTCGCAGGCGACATCGGAGCTCTTGCAAAGCTCGGTGATGTATATACAGGTGATTCCCTCTCCCCGAAGGCTACACCGATCGCATTCCCGAAGGCTGCCATCTCCACACCGTACACTGTTAAGCGTTACAGAGCAGTCAAGAAAGGTGATGAAGACAAGGTTGCTTCCTCACTCAGCAAGCTCGCTGCGGAAGATACAACATTCAAGTCTGTTCTTGACGCCGCTAACCATCAGTCACTTATTTACGGTATCGGCGAGCAGCAGCTCGAGGTTATCAAGAGCAAGCTGAAAGAGCGCTATAAAGTTGATATCGAGCTCCTTGAGCCGAAGGTCGCTTTCCGTGAGACGATCCGCAAGAAATCTGATGTTGAAGGTAAGTATAAGAAACAGACCGGTGGACATGGCCAGTATGGTCACGTAAAGATGCGCTTCGAGCCGAGCGAAGATCAGACAAAGCCGTATGAGTTCGCTATTGAAGTTGTCGGCGGTGCTGTACCGAAGAACTATTATCCGGCAGTTGAGAAGGGACTTACAGAGTCCGTTGCCAAGGGCCCGCTTGCCGCTTATCCGGTTGTCGGCGTAAAGGCTACTCTTTATGACGGATCTTATCATCCGGTCGATTCTTCCGAGCAGGCTTTCAAGACCGCTACGCATATGGCGTTCAAGGATGGCTTCCTCAAGGCAGGTCCGGTTCTTCTTGAGCCGATCATCAGCCTTAAGGTCAAGGTAAGAGATAAGTTCACCGGCGATGTTATGGGCGATCTGAACAAGCGCCGCGGTCGTGTTCTCGGAATGAATCCGGATCACAAGGGTAACACCATCATCGAAGCTGATGTTCCGCAGAAAGAAATGGACGGATACGGCACAGTTCTTCGTTCCATGACAGGCGGACAGGGCGAATTCTCTTATGAGTTCGCAAGATATGAGCAGGCTCCGGCAGATGTTCAGGAGAAGGAGATCAAGGCACGTGCTGATCAGCTCGCTGAGGGTGCTGAGGACTAATCAGTTTCATCAGAAACAAATCTTAAAGTAAAATAACGAACCCCCCGCCAAGTGTAGGCGGGGGGTTTGATTTTCTAAAAATATTCTATTAAAAGGCGGGACGCTCTCAGGCGTTCGGAATCTCGGTTTCCTCTGACGGCTCGGTAAGGTCTTTCATGATCTCGGAGAGCTTATTCGTTATCTTGGAAGTCGTATTCTTGACCGCGACCATCGACTGGTCGTGGTTCAGGGTATCGATGATCCTTGCCATGTAATCGAACATATCAGCCTGAATATAGTATTCACGGCGGAGCAGTTCCGGCGGGCGGTATGTAAGGTTCGTGGTTATGAGCTTAGTGAACATTCCCTGCTCATAGTACTCATCGAACTTCTTGATGCCTTCGGTGAAGAGACCGAATGTTGTGCATATAAACACGCGTCTCGCACCGCGGGCTTTGATCTGCTTGCATACATCAAGCATGGAACCGCCGGATGCGATCATATCGTCGATGATGACGCAATCCTTGCCCTCGACCGTATCACCGAGGAACTCATGCGCTACGATCGGGTTTTTCCCGTTCACGATCCTGGAATAATCGCGGCGCTTGTAGAACATACCCATGTCGGCACCGAGAATATTGGAGAAATATACCGCACGGTCTGTTGCACCTTCGTCAGGGCTGATGACCATGAAGTGATTCTTATCAAATTCCAGATCCGGAACCGCTTTGAGCAGAGCTTTCAGGAACTGATATGTCGGCATGAAATTATCAAAGCTCACCAACGGAATTGCATCGCTGACACGGGGATCATGTGCGTCAAATGTGATAATATTCGATACGCCGTAATCCGCCAGTTCCTTTAGTGCCAGTGCGCAGTCGAGAGACTCACGGCCCGAACGACGATGCTGACGGCTTTCATATAAGAATGGAAGAATAACAGTGATGCGATGAGCCTGACCGCTTGCTGCCGAGATAGCACGTTTCAGATCCTGAAAATAGTTGTCCGGCGACATATGGTTAATTCTGCCGCAGACTTTGTATGTCACGGAATAATTGGTGACATCGCCGATAATAAAGAGATCGGAACCACGCACGGAATCTTCAAGCACCACTTTTCCTTCGCCTGTACCATAACGATAGTAATGGGCGTTCGCGATGTAACTCGGCTCGACATAGCCCGGAATAACGTTTGCAAATGATGACATTAAAGATTTTCTCGACTTGACAAGGCTGTTGTCCACAGCTTTGGCCATTTCCTGGCTGCCGTTAAGATATACGATCTTGAGGGGCGCTACTGGAAAAGGCTTTTTCTGATTTTCGGTTGTAGTCATTATAGTCCTCCGGTAAATCTAGGAATACATTATCACTTTCACTTATACCACAAAATAAGCCCATTAACAAGGATAAACCGAGAAAGGCCGTTTTTCTTGATGTTTACAAAACAGAATCAAAATGGTAAATTATCCTAGATGACTCGCTGGAGAGTGCTCTGCGAAACAGGCAGCTTACAAATCAAAGTTTTCGGGAGAATCCATGAAGAAGAACGGACACAGAATTATAAAGGTCAATCCTGACAGCATAGCCTGGGAGATGGGCGTCGAGCCCGGAATGTATCTTGTCTCTGTGAACGGCGTTGACATTGAGGATGTATTTGATTACCAATATCTGATGGATGAGGAGGAGATCGATGTCCTGATCCGCGAGGAAAACGGCGAGGAGACGCTCCTGGAAATCGAGAAGGATCCGGATGAAGACTTCGGTGTTGAATTTGAGAACTCTCTGATGGATGAATACCGAAGCTGCTGCAATCACTGCATTTTCTGCTTTATCGATCAGATGCCGCCCGGTATGCGTGAGACCCTCTATTTTAAGGACGATGACTCGCGGCTCAGTTTTCTGCAGGGAAATTATGTGACGCTGACCAACATGAAGGACCGGGATATCGACAGAATTATTCGATATCACATGGAACCTATCAACATCAGCGTTCATACGACGAACCCGGAGCTCAGAAGGAAAATGCTCGGCAACCGTTTTGCGGGAGATATTTTTCCGAAAGTTCAGAGACTGTGTGACGCGGGTATCACAATGAACGGACAGATCGTTCTGTGCAGAGGTGTGAACGACGGGGAGGAACTTGAACGATCGATCCGCGATCTTGCCGGATACAGGCCGGCCATGCAAAGCGTTTCGGTCGTACCTGTCGGCCTCACGAAATACAGGCAGGGTCTTGCGAAGCTTACGCCTTTCGACAGGGAATCCGCCGGCGAAGTCATAGATCTCATCGAAAAATGGCAAAGGACTTTCGTCTCTGAGAACCCAGATGCGATATCGCCCCACTTTATACACGCGTCGGATGAGTGGTATATTCTTGCGGGCAGAGAATTGCCTGAGGAAGACAGATATGACGGGTATCTCCAACTCGAGAACGGAGTCGGGATGGTCAGACTCATGGAGACAGAGATACGGGATGCGCTCGAAGGGATGCATGATACAGATCTGCAGATAGAACGCAAAATTACAGTTGTGACAGGATTTCTGATACGCGATTACATTGAAAAGTTCGCGAACCTTGTCGCAGACAGGTATCCCGGACTGGATGTCAGAGTCAGGGCGATCAGAAATGATTTTTTCGGTAACCTTATCACGGTAAGCGGACTTGTTACCGGCCGGGATCTGATTGCTCAGCTGAAAGAAATTCAGGACAGCTCTGATACGGAGCCGCTCGGTGAAGAAATTCTCATTCCCGTAAATATGCTGAGGAGCGGTGAGAAAGTATTTTTAGATGATATTACAACTGATGACGTCGAAAAAGAGCTCGGACTGCCTGTGAGGGTGGTGTGGACCGGCGGAGAAAAATTCGTCAGAGCCCTGCTCGGACTTGCGAATAGCGAAAACGAAGACAGGCAGATTTATGAGCTGTAGATGTCTAATTAGAAGTGACGAGGAGTAATATATATGAGTAAACCGATTGTTGCGATTGTCGGACGACCGAATGTGGGAAAATCGACCCTCTTCAATGCACTTGCAGGGGAGAATATTTCGATCGTGAAAGATACGCCCGGCGTTACAAGGGACCGGATTTATGCGGAAGTGAACTGGACGGGTTACGATTTTACCCTGATTGATACCGGCGGAATTGAGCCGGAATCGAATGATGTTCTTCTCAGACAGATGAGAGAGCAGGCGCAGATCGCCATCGATACGGCTGACGTGATTATTTTTCTCGTGGATGCCCGGGACGGGATGGTCGATGCGGATTCACGTGTAGCGGATATGCTGAGACGCTCCCATAAACCGATCGTTCTCGCAGTCAATAAAGTGGACAGTTTTGTTAAGCAGCAGGCCGATGTATATGAGTTCTACGGGCTCGGTCTCGGTGATCCGCTTCCGATTTCAAGTGCGAACAGACAGGGAATCGGCGATATGCTGGATGAAGTGACCAAGTATTTCGGTGAGACTGCTTACGAAGAGGAAGAGAGTAAAGTTCCGAGAATTGCTGTTGTAGGAAAGCCGAATGTCGGCAAGTCCAGTATCATAAATAAGCTTCTGGGCGAGAGCCGTGTCATTGTGTCCGATATTGCGGGTACAACCAGGGACGCCATCGACACTCCGGTGAAGTGGAACGGTAAAGAATATATCTTTGTCGATACCGCCGGTCTTCGGAGAAAGAGTAAGATCAAGGAAGAACTTGAGAGATACAGTATCATTCGAACGGTAACGGCTGTTGAGCGGGCGGATATCGTAGTCCTTGTGATCGATGCGGTGGAAGGTATTTCCGAACAGGACGCCAAGATAGCGGGCATAGCTCATGAGCGCGGCAAAGGTATCGTAATTGCTGTGAATAAATGGGATGCCGTCGAGAAGGACACGAATTCAACCAAAGAGTATTCAGCAAAAATCCGGCAGACACTTTCTTACATGCCATATGCCGAGATCCTGTTCGTTTCAGCGGAGACAGGGCAGAGACTTCCGAAGCTTTTCGATGCGATCGAACTGGTGCTGACGAACCAGAACAGAAGGATCCAGACCGGTATCCTGAATCAGATCATGACGGAAGCGGTTGCACTCAACTCGCCGCCGACAGATAAGGGCAAGAGACTGAAGCTGTTCTACATGACACAGGTGGCAGTTGTTCCGCCGACATTTGTTATCTTTGTCAACGAGAAAAAGCTCATGCACTTCTCATACCAGAGATATATTGAGAACAAGATCAGAGAGACATTTGACTTCAGAGGAACATCCCTGAAGTTCATTATCAGAGAGAGATCCGAAAAGGATGACAATTAATGTAAGGAGGATTCATTATGGCACATATAGCGGTTATCGGAGCCGGCACATGGGGTACCGGCCTTGCGAGACTCCTCTGCGACAACGGACACACCGTAAGAATGTGGTGCCCTTTTGAGGAAGAAGCCGAGAATCTGTCAAGGACGCATATTCAGCCGAATCTCCCCGGAATAATTCTTCCGGACGCCCTCACTTTCACGTCTGATATGGAGGACGCACTTTGTGACAAAGATCTCATTGTCATGGCGGTAGCATCGCCGTTCACCAGAAGAACTGCAATGAAGATGGTGCCCTATGTAAAACCGGGGCAAAGGATCGTTACGGTTACAAAGGGTATTGAAGAAAGTACACTCATGACACAGGCTGAGATTCTGGAAGAACTGCTTCCCGGTGCTGTGATCGGCGCGCTGTCCGGACCGACGCATGCAGAGGAAGTCATTATAGGATTACCTACAACTATTATCTCGGCATCCTATGACAGAGAGATGGCTGAGTACGTCCAGTCGATATTCATGAGTCCGGTTTTCCGCGTATATACGAGTCCCGATGTACTCGGCGTTGAGCTTGGCGGATCCCTTAAGAATGTCATCGCCCTTGCTGCCGGCATGGCTGACGGCATGGGATACGGTGACAACGTTAAGGCTGCCCTCATCACGCGCGGTATTCATGAGATTGCCCGCCTGGCTATAAAGATGGGTGCTAAGAAGGAAACTCTTCAGGGTCTTTCCGGCATCGGTGATCTCATTGTCACCTGCGCTTCAATGCACAGCCGTAACAGAAGAGCCGGTATCCTGATCGGTCAGGGTAAAACCATGGAGGAAGCCATGAAAGAGGTAGGTCAGACCGTGGAGGGCGTCTATTCGGCGAAAGCCGCGCTCGCCCTGGCAGAACGCTACAATGTTGAGCTTCCGATCACAGAAATAGTGAATCGTGTGCTGTTCGAGGGAAAGGATCTCAGGGAAGGCGTCCACGAACTGATGCTGAGAGATCGTAAGACGGAGAATATACTCGATTATCCGGATCTTCCGGAGAGCTGGAAGTAAAGTCATATTAAAGGAGCCGCCGCATAAGGCAATGTAGTCGCAATATACAGCAGGCGTTTGGAAATAACGTCTGCTATATATTGGATTCAAGCCTTATGCGACGGCTCCTTTTTACGTCTAAGGATATCATTCTTATATAAGAATATTCTGCAGATCGTCCGGAATGCTCGTCACGCGATAGCCCTCGTTGATCGAATCTATGGCCGACATCTCGATATCGCTGAGTTCAAAGTCAAATATCTGGCTGTTCTCAAGCAGTTTATCTACCCTGACAGTTTTTGGTATCACGCCGCATCCGCGCTGGATGATCCAGCGGAGTCCGATCTGCGCTTCACTGCGATTGTATTTCTCCGCCAGCTTTGTGAGGATCTCACGGTGAAGATAAGCACCTCTGGCAAGAGGGGCGTACGCCTGAACAGCTATACCGCGGGACTGACAGAACTTGATCAGATCCGGTCTGTCATAGAGCGGATGGAATTCTATCTGGTTCACAGCAGGGACGATATCGGAGTTCTCAATCAAAAGAGTCAGATGTTGTTCCGTAAAGTTGGATACGCCGATCGACCGCGCCCTTCCCGAACGGTATATTTTTTCCATAAGATGCCATGTATCCAGCGAACAGCCAGGAATCGGCCACTGAATCAGATACAGATCCACGTAGTCGAGACCCAAACGCTCCAAACTTCTGTTAAAGGCTTCTTCAACATTACCGATTCTCTGCGCTGTATTCCAGATTTTTGTGGTAACGAACAGTTCTTCCCTCGGAACACCGCAATTTCGGATACCCTCGCCTACATCCACTTCGTTTTTAAAGGCGGAAGCGGTATCGAAAAGCCGGTAGCCTATAGATGCGGCGTCTGCGATCACGCGCTGCGCTTCGCCCGGACCGGTCACTTTATTCAAACCGAGTCCGAGGCACGGCATCCGATGTCCGGAGTTCAGATTAAAGTAGTATTCCATATATGACCTTCCTAAATCAAAATAACCGCTACTACTTTATCACACAGATATGACCAGAGTTATAAACAAATATTAAGAAACTTTTACAGAAACAAGTTTACACAGGTATGGTATAACTGCTATCATAGGTAATAGCGAAACTTTATGAGGAGGATGCTATGAGGATACCGGATATTATGAAAAGCAGGATGAGCGTTTCGTTTGAAGTCTTCCCGCCGAAGGCAGATAAGCCGCTCGATCCGTTGATGAGAATTCTCGATAAGCTCTATACGATGCAGCCCGACTTTATCAGCGTTACCTACGGTGCGGGCGGATCAAATGCAGGGCGGCATATGGAAATATGCAAGTCGATCGCGGATTCCGGGAAAACGATGCCGCTTTCTCATTTTACATGTATCGGAAGTAATAAAGATGATATCCGCAGACAGATGGACAGATGTCTCGAACTCGGAATTGACAATATTCTTGCCCTCAGAGGAGATATCCCGCAGGGCTGGGAAGGGACACGCGGAGACTTTACACATGCCAGTGAGTTGATCGCATTTCTCCGGGAAGAATACGGAGACAAATTCGTCATCGGTATGGCGGGTGCGCCTGAGAAGCACATCGAGGCTAAGACATTTGCCGAAGACATCGCTCATCTCCGCATGAAACAGGATGCAGGGGCAGATTTCATAACGACACAGCTCTGCTACGATGTGGAGGGATTCAAGTGGTGGATGGATACCATCAGAAAGACAGGCGTTACTATTCCGATAGATGTGGGAATCATGCCGGTACTCAACAAGAACTCCATTATTAAGATGTGCCTCTCCATGAACGGATGCTCCATACCTCAGCCGCTCGCTGAGCTGATTTCCAGACACTACAATGATTCGGACGAAGACTTCAGAAAGTACGGTATCGAGTATACGACCAACATGGTCTATGAGTTCATGGCGCTCGGTATAAACGGAGTTCACTTCTATTCGCTCAACAAAGCAGAGGCAGTCCTGGAAATCTGCAGGAACTGCGGACTTGCCTACAGAAAGTAATATATCTCAGTGGAAGATGTCAGCTAACGCTGAACCGAATCACGCGCCAGATCTCGCGAGCATGACTTGAATTTCAGCTCATTTCTTTACGGAACGTCATAGATTTATGAAGAATTACTCATAGAAGGTTTATATAGCGCAAATCTATATAAAAACCTTCCTATAGACAATCCCGAACCTATGATGTTAAGATAACGATTGGGCTTAATGCCATCAGAAAACTATAGTGCATCATATTTATTTATGCAAATGGAGGTATCGATTTGACTGATATTGAAATCGCTCAGGCTAATGTAATGCAGAAGATCACAGAAGTAGCGAAAACAGCCGGTATTCCGGAGGAAGCTCTGGAGCTTTACGGAAACTACAAGGCTAAAATTGATCTTGGAAACATTCCGGGAGCTGATGAAAGAGAAGACGGTCATTTGATTCTTGTTACCGCAATTACACCCACACCGGCCGGTGAAGGAAAGACCACGACAACCGTAGGTCTTGCAGACGGCATGACAAGGCTCGGAAAGAACGTAGTTGTCGCTCTCCGTGAGCCGTCACTCGGACCGGTTTTCGGCATCAAGGGCGGCGCCGCAGGCGGCGGTTATGCACAGGTCGTTCCGATGGAAGACATCAACCTGCATTTCACAGGTGACTTCCACGCAATCGGAGCAGCAAATAACCTTCTTGCCGCTATGATCGACAACCACATCCAGCAGGGAAATGAGCTCGGTATCGATCCGAGAAAGATTACCTGGAAGAGATGCGTGGATATGAATGACCGTCAGCTTCGTATGGTCGTTGACGGCCTCGGCGGAAAGCCGAACGGAATGCCGAGAGAAGATGGTTTTGATATCACTGTGGCATCCGAAATCATGGCTGTTCTCTGTCTCGCGGATGACCTGTCCGATCTCAAGGAAAGACTTTCCAGAATCATTATCGGATATACATACGGAACTCCGGCAACGCAGAAGCCTGTAACGGCAGGGGATCTCAAGGCACAGGGTGCTATGGCAGCCCTCCTCAAAGATGCTCTTAAGCCGAATCTGGTACAGACACTGGAGCATACGCCGGCAATCGTTCACGGCGGACCGTTCGCCAATATCGCACACGGCTGCAATTCCATCCGCGCTACGAAGACAGCGCTCAAGCTCGCTGATTACTGCGTGACGGAAGCCGGATTCGGCGCAGACCTCGGAGCAGAGAAGTTCCTGGACATCAAGTGCCGCATGGGCGGACTTGTTCCGTCAGCTGTCGTTGTCGTTGCAACAGTCAGAGCGCTCAAGATGCACGGAGGACTTCCGAAAACAGAGCTGCAGACCGAAGATCTTGCAGCACTTGAAAAAGGTCTTCCGAACCTTATGCAGCATGTTCACAACATCACGGATGTTTATCATCTCCCGTGTGTTGTTGCAATCAACGCTTTCCCGACAGATACAAAGGCAGAACTGGATCTGGTCGAGGCAGAGTGCCGTAAGGCCGGCGTGAACGTCGCTTTGTCCGAAGTATGGGCAAAAGGCGGAGAGGGCGGTATCGCTCTGGCAGAAGAAGTCATCAGACTCTGCGATCTGAGTGCATCCGAGAATCTTCGTGCGAACTTCACATATGCATACGAGTCGGATATGTCGATCCAGGAGAAACTCGACGCAATCACTCAGAAGATTTATCACGGAAACAAGGCTGTGCTCACACCTGCTGCAGCAAAACAGGCTAAGCAGCTGACAGATCTCGGATTTGACAAGATGCCGGTCTGTGTTGCAAAGACACAGTACAGTTTCTCGGATGATGCGACCAAGGTGGGTGCACCGTCTGATTTCGATGTCACAGTCAGAAATCTCAAGGTGTCCGCAGGTGCCGGCTTCATCGTAGCACTGACAGGTGATATCATGACAATGCCGGGTCTTCCGAAGCATCCTGCTGCAGAGAGGATCGATATAGACAAAGACGGTAAGATCACCGGTCTCTTCTGATACATTCGTATGACATGAGACAGACATAAATATGTACGTAATGCAGGAGCTTTTTAAAGCTCCTGCTCATATAAAGCTACAAAGGAAGGTGAAGGTTATGAAATCGTATCGCACATCGGACATCGAAAGCTACGTAAGAGAGCTTGCCTCGGAAGAGCCGGTTCCGGGCGGCGGAGCGACATCCGCTCTTGCAGGAGCACTTGCTGTTGCACTTTGCAAGATGGTAGGTCATTTCACCGTCGGAAAGAAGAAGTACGCCGACAATGAAAAAGATGTCTTAAGGATCATGGCGGAGGCTGAAAAACTCCAGGATGAGCTCCTCAGCCTTGTTGACAAGGATCCGGAAGCCTTCGAACCGCTCGCGAAAGCATATTCCATGCCTAAGAACACGCCGGAAGAAATCGCCGAGCGCGAAAGAGTAATGGAAGAATGCCTGCATGAGGCGGCTCAGGTTCCCATCGATGTTATGGACTGCTGTGCTCAGGCTCTCGACCTGATCGAGGAAATGCTTAATAAAGGGTCCGAGATGCTGATTTCAGATACCGGATCTGCTGCAACGATCTGTAAAGCAGCTCTCGAAGCGGCAGCTCTCAATGTAGTGGCAAATACCATGTATATGAAAGATAAGGATTATGCCCGCGGACTTAATACGGATGTTGCAAGATTCCTTGCGGATTATCAGGAGAAAGCCGATAAGATCTTTGATAAGACATACGGCATTCTTCTCAGAAAAGGTCTCGGACGCTGAGTTTAAATTCAAGAGCGAATCGTCGTTCATGCCGCGACGTGCGCGAAGATAGGGCTCTTTCCGCAGCGCACGTCTGTGATTAACTTAAAGGATTGGAGGAGATATGGCAAAAATACTTTCAGGCAAAGAAGTCGCAGCTGCGATAGCAGCCCAAACACGCCGAAAGGCTGATGCCATGAAAGATTCCGGGCATCCGCCGCTGCTCCGTATTATTCGCGTCGGAGAAAAGAAGAGCGATCTCTCCTATGAGAGGGGGGTTCGCAAACGGGCCGAAGCCTGCGGGGTCGATCTTAGCGTAGACGTTCTTCCAGAGGATGTATCTGATGCAGATATTAAAGAAGCGATCGGCAAGGCGAACCTGGATGACGCGGTCCATGGAATCTTACTCTTGCTTCCTCTGCCGCGGCATTTGAATGAAAAAGAGATCATCAACTGCATAGCTCCGGAGAAGGATCTTGACGGTGCTACGGACATATCGATGCTTGGCGTGTACAAAGGGACTAATGAAGGGTTTGCTCCCTGCACGCCGGAAGCGGTCGTCCGAATACTGGATTACTACGGAATAGATCTGTCAGGTAAGGATGTCGTCATAGTAGGACGGTCACTGGTCGTCGGGAAACCGCTGGCTCAGATGCTGATGGCCCGAAACGCAACAGTCACGACCTGCCATACAAAGACCAAGGATCTTCCGGAGAAGACAAAGCGTGCAGATATTCTGATTTCTGCCGCAGGACATATAGGGACGATAAAAGCCGAGCATGTACGCGAAGGCCAGATCGTTATAGATGTAGGAATTAACTTTGACGAGTCCGGTAAAATGACCGGCGATGTCGATTTTGAGGATGTCAGTAATATAGTGTCTGCAATTACACCGGTTCCGGGGGGAGTTGGAAGCGTAACAAACGCGGTGCTTCTTGCGCACATATGCGAAGGAAGGGTGCAATGAATAAAAAAGTAATCTCTTATCTCATATCAATCATTCTTAGTATCTCGTGCATGCTTCAGGCAGGGGCAGTTTCCGTATTTGCCGCTGCCGGACCGGTCGTCTCCACTTTGGCAACCGGCGATTACTACATTTACTCCGGCGTCGGATCCGATAAAGTCCTCGATATTTACGGATCAGCAAAGACGAACGGTGCGAACGTTATTATTAACAAGTATACCGGGAACCCGTCACAGATCTTCCGTGTAACGAATCTGGGAAACGGTTCCTATTCCATAAAGAATAAGAATTCCGGGCTGATGCTGGACGTTTATGCCGCTTCCGTTGCGTCCGGAACCAATGTATGGCAGTACAATTCCAATAATTCGAACGCACAAAAGTGGTCGATCCTGTCTTCGAAAAGATCCGGCTATTACACAATTAAATCAGCGCTCTCTGCGAATGTTCTTGATGTATACGGTGCATCGAATGTTGCGGGATCGAATGTCTGGGTCTACAGTTCCAACAATACTTCCGCGCAGCAGTGGAAGTTCGTGAAGGCGGCAAACACATCGACAACGCAGACTACAACGACGAATAAGAAAGCTACATTTGCGACCGGATATTACATGATCCAGTCAAAAGTGTCGGCTTCAAGATACATGGAAGTCGCAAATGAATCTCTTGCAAATAATGCGAACATCCAGCTCGGTCCCACAGGACAGACCGCCTCGAGAATCTTTTACGTAATCAATTACGGCAACGGCAAT
Source organism: uncultured Lachnospiraceae bacterium (assembly GCA_902776305.1). GTDB lineage: Bacteria > Bacillota > Clostridia > Lachnospirales > Lachnospiraceae > Chordicoccus. The sequence continues at coordinate 74,467 of CACYPS010000001.1, forward strand.
TATACGATTGAAAATGCCCTTTCCGGAAAGAGAGTAGTACTTGCCGGTGATCGGACTGATAACAGTACGAATATTCAGCAGTATTCGATCAAGGATTCAACCGCCCAGAAGTGGTACATTTCCACGCCGAGAACGGACGGCTACTATACGATTTCTTCCGCACTCGATCACAAGAAGGTCATTGACGTAGCCGGAGGTAATTCTGCGGTCGGAACAAATATCGCTCTCTATTCCCTGAACAGAACGAACGCGCAGTACTGGAAATTCATAAAGGTCTCCAAGCCCAACGTTACATCCCTGAAGAACGGAACCTATATTCTCCGTACATGTGTTACACCGACATTTGTCGTGTCTGTTCCGTCAAAATCAACTGCCAACAGCGCAAATGTAGCGCTCTACAGGAACTCGGGCAACAATTTCCAGAAATGGCAGATCACATCGGTCGGCAACGGCTATTTTAAGATTACAAATGTCGGCAGCCAGAAAGTTCTCCATGTGAAAGGAGGAGGCAAAGCAAACGGGACGAATGTCATGCAGTATAACTGGATAAACTCCAATGCCGAAAAGTGGAAGATATCCGGTGACCGCGGTGTGTACACGTTTACAAATGCGGCAAACGGCCTGGTACTCGATGTGGCCGGCGGTTCAGCCGCGAACAATGCAAACATACAGATGTACACTTCCAACGGATCTAAAGCGCAGAAATTCAGGCTTGAGGCGACCACAGCAACGGTTGCGGCCGCGAGAACATCCACGATTGTCAAGGATCCCGCTACAGGCAAATCTTTCACTGTTGAAAAGCAATATCTCACCGATCCTGTTGTCGGCAGAGATGTAACGGAAGCCGATTTCCTCGCCGCAGTGCTCTATACAGAGGCAGGAGACCAGGGCATGTCAGGCATGATGATGGTTGGCTATGTCATCGAGAACCGTCTCGCCGAAGGAATCGCCGCTGCACGTTCCGGCAATTATATAGAGTATCCCGGTACGCTGGATATCATGATTTATGAGACGACACAGTGGGAAGTAGCACGCAACGGTTCCCTGACCAATGTTCTGAAGGATATCGTTGCGGGACATGCGGATTATCTGTCCAATGCAAGGTCGGCTGCCAAAAAGGTGCTTGCTAAACAGAGCATCACGCTGGAGGCTCCGGCTACTGTCTACACCGGTGCCGGTGGGGGCGTAAGTACGACAAGTACGAAGAACAGCGGATCTGTGATCACTGCTTCCGCTTTCAAGTACAATTCATTCATGACGCCGAATGCATGGAACCGCTTTGCTACAGATGGCAGACATTATAAGTTCGCATCGGGTTACGGTGCAGGAAAGAATACCTTCCTCTACAGGGGACACGTATTCTTCCTTGACAAAGAGGTCTGGTAACGATTTACGTATGAGTCTCCGGCACATTCATTGTGTGGCGGTCAATACGTGCGAATAATGAAGTACGAAGAGAGCTGTCCGGATACCGTGACAGCTCTTTTTCCGGAGGTAGGGATTTGCAATCATATACAGCGATCATGATCATAGCAGGACTTCTGGTCCTGACAGCAGCTATTATGATCATCAGAAATAATCAGGATATCAGGAAACAGTTCGACGAAAGAATGACTAAAGGCTGGGGAAAAGAGCCTAAATTAAGGCATACGGCTGACGAGTTCGAGTGCATTTCACATTTTTTCCGCGACAGAACAAACGGAAAAAGCGGATATTATGTCGACGATATAACCTGGAATGACTGTGATTTGGACAGGGTCTTCAGGCAGATGAACGCAGCATTTTCGTCCCCGGGTGAAGATATGCTGTACACGTGGCTCAGGACTCCGCAGTCAGACATGGGAGTGCTTTTCGAGCGCGAGAGGATGATCCGGCATTTCAGCGAGAATGCTGCAGGAAGACGCAAAGTCCTGAGAATTCTGAACGATGTCGGCCGCATGAAGAAAATGTCGATGTATGACTACATAAAAAGACTCAGTCATGCGGAAAAAATCGGCACGGTTAAGTACATAGTCCTGTGTATCCTGATGTGTGTCGGGATCGTCATGCTTTTCATACATCCTGTGGCGGCTCTGGCTATCCTGATTCCGGTCATAGTCGCCAATATTGCGGTTTATCTGCGGCAGAAGGACCGGACGGATGTATATATAAAGAGCTTCTCCTGTGTTCTGAAACTTGCCGAAGCAGCAGACAGGCTGTCAGCATGTGACGATGAGATCGTTTCTTCCTACAGGGATGAACTGAAGAACCTTACAGGTAGGCTCTCTGCCCTGAGGAGAGGAGCGTTTTTCGTAACGACATCCGGAAGTAACGGTACCGGTCTCGGGGACGCGCTTCTTGAATATTTTAAGATTTTGTTCCACATTGATCTGATCAAATTTGATCAGATGATAACGGCATACCGGGGAAACGAGGACGTCTGTATGCGCATCTTTGAGATCGTAGGAGGACTCGACGCTGCGATTGCCGTCGCATCCTGGAGAGAGTATCTGGGAAACTGGTGCGAACCAGAGCTTATATCTGCAGAAAACGGATTCCTCGAAGTGGCGGATATGTATCATCCCCTGATTAAGGAGCCTGTCCCGGTCACCTACTCCGGCAACGGAGGGAATCTCATCACCGGATCGAACGCATCGGGAAAATCTACATTTTTGAAGGAGACCGCTATTGCCGCAATCCTGGCGCAGAGTGTACACACGGTTCCGGCCGGATCTTACCGCGCATCTTTTTTCAGAACATATACGTCGATGGCGTTGAGGGATGACATAGACAGCGGGGAGAGCTATTTTATAGTAGAAATCCGGTCTCTTAAGAGGATCCTGGATGCGGCACAGACTGAAGGAGTACCTGTACTCGGCATAGTGGATGAGGTCCTCAGAGGAACCAATACGATTGAACGCATATCAGCCTCCTCCCAGATATTGAGAAGACTCAGCGATACGAATGCGATCGTTTTTGCCGCGACGCACGACATCGAGCTTTCCTATATACTTGAGAAATTCTATAAAAACTATCATTTCACGGAACAGATCACCGACGGGGATGTGCGTTTTGACTATGTGCTGCGGGAGGGAAGAGCGACTTCCAGAAATGCTATCGCCCTCCTTGAGGTATCGGGATACGGAGAGGACATCTCCCAGGCCGCGAGGGAGCAGGCTGAACGGTTCGAGCGGACGGGTGAGTGGAGATTGTGATGAAAGAGCGGATAAATATGAGAGTGAAAATGTTTACGGATGGCGCTGCGCGCGGCAACCCCGACGGACCGGGCGGCTACGGCGTCGTATTGCAATACACGGATACAAAGGGTAACCTTCACGAGAAGGAACTGTCCGAGGGATTTGAAAAGACGACCAACAACAGAATGGAGCTCATGGGTGTCATCGCCGGGCTGGAGGCGCTCAATCGTCCTTGCGAAGTCGATGTATACTCGGATTCCCAGTATGTAATTAAAGCTTTTCAGGACGGCTGGCTTGACTCCTGGCAGAGAAAAGGGTGGAAAAAGTCGGACGGAAAGCCGGTCCTCAATGTCGATCTCTGGAAACGGCTTCTTGCAGCGGCAGAGCCGCATGAGATTACCTGGCACTGGGTGAAGGGACATGCCGGACATCCCGAGAATGAGAGATGCGACAGGCTCGCGACCGCTGCAGCCGATGCGCTGAAGTAAAAGACGGCTTCGCTCGTCGTACCCGGTGCTTTGCGGTGACTGTCGCCGGTGCTGTAAAGTAAAAGACGGCTTCGTTCGTCGTACCCGGTGCTTAGCGATGACTGTCACCGGTGCTGTGAAGTAAAAAAGTCTTGTGTAATGATTTTACTTGTACTATAATTTTGAGGATGTTTTGTAATTTAGGGGCAAAATACATGCCCCTTATGCTTTATATCAGAATATTACCCTGAGATTCTTAAGGAGGAAAATACCTTGGAAAAATATGGTGTTAACCAGCTGAGAAAGATGTTCCTGGAGTTTATGGAATCCAAGGGACATCTCGCAATGAAATCATTTTCCTTAGTACCGCACAACGACAATTCCATCCTGCTCATCAATGCAGGTATGACGCCGCTTAAGCCGTACTTTACCGGAGCTGAAGTTCCGCCCAGAAAAAGAGTCACGACATGCCAGAAGTGCATCCGTACGGGCGATATTGACAATGTAGGACATACCGCTCGTCACGGCACATTCTTTGAGATGCTCGGAAATTTCTCTTTCGGGGATTATTTTAAGAGGGAAGCGATCCACTGGACATGGGAATTTCTGACGGACGTCGTCGGACTTGATCCGAACCGTCTCTATCCCTCGGTCTATCTCGATGACGATGAAGCTCTGGCTATCTGGCGCGACGAGATCGGCATTCCGGAGGAGCGTATCTATAAGTTCGGCAAGGAAGATAATTTCTGGGAGCATGGCGCAGGTCCCTGCGGTCCGTGTTCGGAAGTGTATTATGACCGCGGCGAAAAGTATATGACGGATGAAAATGACACGGAACCCGGAAGCGACGGTGACCGTTTCATGGAGATCTGGAATGATGTTTTCACACAGTTCGAAAATGACGGAAAGGGCAATTATACGACCCTTAAGCAGAAAAATATCGATACAGGTATGGGTCTGGAGCGTCTTGCTGTCGCTGTGCAGGATGTAGATTCCATGTTCGACATCGATACGATCTTGGAACTGCGGGAAAAAGTATGTGAAATCTCCAATAAGAAATATCATGAGAATCCTGCATACGATGTAGATATCCGTAAGATCACGGATCATATCCGTTCCGCGACATTCATGATTTCCGACGGTATCACACCTTCCAACGAAGGTCGCGGCTATGTACTTCGCCGCCTGATCCGCCGTGCAGCGATGGCCGGAAGAAGACTGGGCATCGAGGGCAATTTCATGGCTGATCTTTCCTACACGGTCATCAAGACATCGAAGGACGGATATCCGGAACTGGAGGAGAAGAAAGTCTTTATCCACAGTGTCCTTGAGAGCGAGGAGGCTGCATTTGCAAAGACAATAGATCAGGGCATTAAGATCCTGAACGATTATATCGATGAGATGAAGAAAAACGGCGAGACAGTTCTCTCCGGTGAGAAGGCTTTCGTTCTGTATGATACATACGGATTCCCGGCAGACCTCACACAGGATATCCTGAGAGATCAGGGTCTTTCCGCAGATGAGGAAGGTTTCAAAGCCGAAATGCAGAAGCAGCGTCAGAGGGCAAGAGACGCCAGACATACCACGAACTACAGCGGAAAGACGCTTACCGTATATGACAGACTTGATCCTACCGTATCCTCTGAGTTCACCGGATACGACAAGATCGAGGATGATTCCGAGGTAATTATTCTCACAACGGAAATCACGGCGGAAAACCCGGGCGAAACAGTAATGTCGCTTGCTGAGGGGGATAAGGGAACCGTGATCACCGCAAAGTCCCCGTTCTACGCTACGATGGGCGGCCAGGTCGGCGATAAGGGTATCATCCGAACAGCCGAAGGTGAATTCAAAGTAGAAGATACACAGCCGATAGGCGGCGGCAAGATCGCACACATCGGCGTTGTAACGAACGGTGTTGTCAAGGTGGGAGATAAGGCACATCTCACCGTAGACAAGAACGGAAGATTGAATACAGAGAAGAATCATTCGGGTACGCATCTGCTTCAGAAAGCGTTGAAGATCGTACTCGGCGATCATGTCGAGCAGAAAGGCTCATATGTATCTCCCGACAGACTTCGCTTTGACTTTGTTCACTTCAAGCCGATGTCAGCTGAGGAGATTGAAGCTGTTGAAGATCTTGTAAATGAGAAGATCCGCGAGGAGATCGCCGTCAGGACAGACGTTATGTCCATCGAGGAGGCTAAGAAGACCGGTGCTATGGCCCTCTTCGGAGAAAAGTACGGCGAAAAGGTCCGCGTTGTCAGTATGGGTGATTTTTCTAAGGAATTCTGCGGTGGTACACACGTTAAGAATACCGGCGAGATTCAGGCATTCAAGATCGTCAGCGAAACGGGTATCGCAGCCGGTGTGAGAAGAATTGAAGCCCTCACCGGAAAGAATGTGTTCGATTATTACAGAGGGATCGAGCAGAAGCTGAATGATGTGGCTAAGGTCCTGAAGACTTCACCGGCAGATCTTCTCGATCATGCAGAAAAGCTGATGGAAAGGAATCGTGCCCTTGCCTCTGAGATTGAATCCATGAAAGCTAAGGCTGCACAGGCTTCCCTCGGCGATGCCGCTTCCGAGGCTGTCGATATCGGAGGCATTAAGGTCGTAGCTAAGAAGCTTACCAATGTCGATGTCAACGGTCTTCGCGATCTCGGAGATTCTCTTAAGGAGAAGCTTGATGACTGTGTCATCATTCTTGCGGCTGACAACGGCGGAAAGGTAAATCTTATGGTGATGGCATCCGATTCTGCAGTGAAGAAAGGTGCGCATGCCGGAAATCTTATCCGCGAAGCTGCCAAAGTCGTCGGTGGCGGCGGCGGTGGACGCCCGAACATGGCACAGGCAGGCGGAAAGGATGCGACCAAGATCGATGCAGCGCTCGAAAAAGCCAAGGAAGTACTCGGAAATCTGCTGAAATAACAAAAGAAAAAAACTGATTGACGGATGACATCCATCAGAGTATAATAAAAGCACTGTGTGGCTGTTAACGAAAGTTACAGCTAATAAATAAAACCCCAAAAGGTTCAGGGGGAGGTGAGATCAGGTCCATGGCAGGCATTATCGTAAAAGAGAATGAATCGCTTGACAGCGCGCTCAGAAGATTTAAGCGCAGCTGCGCGAAAGCCGGCATCCAGCAGGAAATCCGCAAGCGCGAACATTATGAGAAACCATCCGTTCGCCGCAAAAAGAAATCCGAAGCTGCCCGCAAGAGAAAATATAACTAAGATGTAAGAATCCCCGGCGATCTGCCGGGGATTTTTATCAACACATATATTCAAACGGAGGTTTTTTTGAATCCGCATCTGAAATCGTATACGGTAAAATCAAAAAAAATCAGAAACCCTTTCCGCTGTGTCCTGATATCGGACCTTCACAATAAAGATTACGGTAAGGATAATGACAAGATCTACGATTCAATCCGCGATCTGCACCCTGATATCATATTTTGTTCAGGGGACATTATAATAGGAAAAGGAAAGTTCCCTCAGAAATCAGCCTTTTCTATGATTCGCAGGCTGCCGGAAATTGCACCTGTTTATTTTTCGAACGGGAATCATGAAACGCAGCTCCAGGTCTTTTCCCCGGAGGAATATTCCGATCTGATAGAGGCTTTTTATGACGCCGGCGTACATGTTCTGAACAATACATCGGAAGAAATAAGCATAGCCGGCAACAGGATCCGAATTTACGGTCTTGAACTCGGCCTTTCCAAGTATAAAAAGTTCAGAGTACAGCATATATCTGAGCGATATCTTAGAGAAAGAATCGGATATATCGATAACACGGAAGAGTTTAATATCCTGATTGCACACAATCCTGAATTCGGTGATTTCTACTGCCGGTGGGGAGCAGACCTTATCGTCTCCGGACACTACCACGGAGGACTTATCCGCTCACCCTTCTCGGGCAGAAATATGCTGAGTCCTTACGGATTCTATTATCCGAAATACGGGTATGGCCAGGTCAACTGGACGGAATCGGGCAGGTGTATCAGAAACACATCTGACAGGAATCCGGCAGGCGACAATGTGCCTCCGGGAAGCTGTATGATCACATCGGCAGGACTAGGCGATCATAGAATTCCGATCAGGATTTTTAACCCGCATGAAATCGTATGTATTGACGTAAAGGAGAGCTAATGGCCCTAAAGGTAGAACTGTCGGTATTTGACGGTCCTCTCGACCTGCTGCTGCATCTGATCGAGAAAAACAAGATCAATATTTTTGACATTCCTATCGTCGAGATTACCGACCAGTATCTCGCATATGTGAGACAGATGGAAACAGAGGATCTCGGCGTTATGTCGGAGTTCATGGTCATGGCTGCGGAGCTCATTGCAATCAAGTGCAGGATGCTCCTTCCTCCGGAGGTCGATGAGGAGGGGGAGGAGATCGATCCGAGAAGCGATCTCGTTCAGCAGCTCCTTGAATACAAAATGTATAAATACATGTCCTATGAGCTTCGGGATCGCATGAACAGCGCTGCCAGATCCTTCTACAAAAAAGACACAACGCCTGCAGAGGTGCTCAGCTATCGTCCGCCGGTCGATACAACAGAGCTCATCGGAGATCTGACACTCAAACAGCTTCATAAGATATTCGACCAGGTCATTCGCCGTCAGACGGATAAGTTAGATCCGATCCGCAGCAATTTCGGCACGATCCGGAAAGAGGAGGTGAGTCTTGAAGATAAGCTTCTTGAACTCGCCGAATATTCCATCAAAAAGAAACGCTTTTCGTTCAGGGAAATCCTGCTCAGACAGAAGAGCAAGGTCCAGACGATCGTCGTTTTTCTCGCTATGCTTGAGCTCATGAAGTATGGTATAATCGAAGCTTCACAGGACACTTCCGATGACGAGATCTGGATCGAGGCTGTCCCCGGTGCGGATATAAGCGCCGTGAATATTGAGGCGGATTTTGACGAGATGTGATATCGAAAATGTATCCGCCGGGCAGATTTCCTGCCTGCATGACGATTGAAACTGAAACATGGCAACACAGGAAAATGTAAATGGATAGAAACGAAATCAAAGCAGCTCTCGAGGCTGTCTTATTTACAACAGGAAAAGCCGAAAGCACTGCTGATCTGGCGAAGGCTCTGGAAACAGACAGAGATATAATAATAGAAGCAATACATGAGCTTTCCGACGCGTATATCAGGGAGGGGAGAGGAATACGTATTATCGAGCTTGAAGACGCATGGCAGATGTGCACAAATCCCGATTATTACGATGTGCTGATACGTCTTGAACTCCAGCCCAAAAAGCCCCGTCTTACAGATGTTCAGCTTGAGACGCTGTCTGTCATAGCGTACAGGCAGCCGGTAACGAAAGCCGAAATAGAAAGAATCAGGGGCGTCAACTCGGACCGCGCAGTGAACAAGCTTGTTGAGTTCAATCTCGTCAGAGAACTCGGAAGAGCAAAGCTGCCCGGCAGACCGATTCTTTTCGGGACGACTGAAGAATTCCTGAGATCTTTCGGTGTGAGTTCAAAGGATGAACTTCCGGATATAAACCCGGTACTTCTTGAGGATTTCCGCGCCGAAGCGGAAAGCGAGGCCGCGGTTCAGGTCGACGTATAGATACCATATAGCACAAAAACACAAGTATTTGTTACAAAAAGAAAGACATTTCTACATTATGTGGAAAATGTCTTTCTTTTATTGTGCAGAATTCCGAGAAAACCTGTTGATAAAAAATTGCTATTGCGTTATTATAAGGCGGAAATGCTTTATAGTTTTACACATATGGAGGAGTTAGAATGAGTGATACACAGAGTGCTGCAAGCACGAGAATTGTTTCGCTGCTTGACGCAAACAGCTTTGTTGAATTCGGTGCTCAGGTAACTGCCCGCAGTACTGACTTCAATCTTTCAGCCAAAGTCGCAGCGTCTGACGGTGTTATTACCGGATACGGTACGATTGACGGCAGTCTTGTGTTTGTGTATAGCCAGGATGCTTCCGTACTCGGAGGTTCCATCGGTGAAATGCACGCGAAAAAAATAGTTAAGCTTTATGAAAGAGCAGCCAGTATGGGCGCACCGGTCATTGCAATGCTCGATTCCACCGGAGTCCGTCTTGAAGAGGCGACAGATGCGCTGAATGCACTCGGAGAAATTTATAATAATCAGGTCCTCATCAGCGGAGTTATCCCGCAGATCGCAGTCGTTTACGGCAACTGTGGCGGCGGACTTTCCTTTGTGCCTGCACTTTCCGATTTCGTATTTATGGAGAATACAAAAGCACAGCTTTATGTCAACACTCCGGACGCTATCAAGGGAAACAGTGCCGATCTCAATGACAATCGCACTGCAGAGTACCAGGCAGGTATCGGCAATGTAGACTTTACCGGATCTGAGGAGGAACTCATCACAGCAATCAGAACTCTTGTCGGTCTGCTTCCTTTCAATAATGAGGACGCCGGCGAAGTAACACCGTGCAGCGATGATCTCAACCGCGCATGCACCAACATTGCAGCCCTCAGGGGCGATGCGGTATCCATGCTCGCTATGATCGCTGACAACGGTATCTTCTTTGAGACGAAGAAGGATTTTGCAAATTGCATCGTTACAGGATTCATGAAACTGAACGGCCAGACAGTCGGTGCGGTCGCAAACAGCGGCAAGGTCGACACGATCTGCGCAAACGGCGCTGATAAGGCAGCAGATTTCATCAAGTTCTGTGATGCATTCAACATCCCTGTACTTACACTGGCAAATGTCAAGGGATTCTCCCGCAACGAGTGCCAGGAGAAGAGACTTCCGAAGGCTGCTGCAAAGCTCGCAACCGCTTATGCACAGGCTACAGTCCCGAAGGTAACGGTCGTAACAGGTACTGCTTACGGCAGCTGCTATGTACTTATGGGCTCCAAGGCAATCGGAGCTGATTTCGTATATGCATGGCCGGATTCCGAGATCGGAATGATGGATGCAAAGCAGGCAGCCAGAATCCTCACGGATTCCGATGACGCTGCTGAAATCAGAAAGACTGCAGCTGAGTACTCTGACCTTCAGCAGAATGTGAAGTCCGCAGCCATGAGAGGTTATGTGGATACCATTATCGAAGATGCCGATACAAGAAAATATGTTATCGGTGCATTTGAGATGCTTTACACAAAGAGGGAAAATCGCCCGAGCAAAAAGCATGGCACGATTTGAGAAAGGCGGAATACATGAAGAATCTTAAGAAACTGACAGTAGCCCTCCTTGCTCTGTGCATGATGGCTTTCTGCTTCAGTGGATGTGGGATCGAGAAGACTTCAACACAGTTGGAAGTTGAAGCAATCGAACGTATCCGTGAGGCAAATATCGCCACCATCGCAGATTACACGGAGCGCGAGTTTGCGGCAATTCTCTCTCAGGTCAGTTATGATGAGTATGCCGCATACAAGGCACAGGGGTCTGTTCTGATCAGCCGTACATTTGACAATGATTTCGGCGACCGCTGGAAGTCATTTACAGACGCACACGGCAAGTGTGTGGAAGCCTACGTCGATGAGACAATGCGCGAAAAGTATGAGTATACAAGCCGCATTATCATGACCGGCGAAGACGGCGCACAGATGGCCATGACGATCACATACGATGAATCGGCAACACCGATCAAGACTACGATAGCGGATTATTCCGATGACTCGACACAGACGATGGGACAGAGGCTTGCGGTTGCGGGCGGAAATACAATCATCGGCCTTGCCACGGTATTTGCAATCCTTGTCCTGCTCAGCCTCATTATTTACAGCTTTAAATTCGTTAACAAGATGGCAACACCGCCGAGCAAGAAAACGGAAGAAGTACCGGCTCCGGTACAGACCGTTTCAAAACCTGCTCCGGTCGCTTCGGAGAATCCGGAGATGGATCCGGCTCTGGTCGCTGTCATTGCAGCCGCGATTGCCGCAGCGGAAGAGAAGCCTGTTGAGGGATTTGTCGTACGTTCAATAAGAAGAGTTAAAACCAACAAGTGGCGCTGATGTGCCAGGCTGAATCCTCGATAAGAGGGCTTTATGAATCCAGGAGGGTATTATAAAATGAAGAACTATACGATCACAGTTAACGGCGTAGCATACAGCGTCACAGTAGAAGAGACAGCAGCCGGCGCAGCTCCTGCAGCAGCTCCGGTAGCAGCACCGGCTCCGGCAGCAGCTCCCGCGGCAGCACCGGCTCCGAAGGCAGCATCCGAAGCAGCCGGCAGCATTACAGTAGCTGCAGCCGTTCCGGGTAAAGTATTTAAGATTGAAGCTTCTGTAGGCCAGACAGTCAAGGCCGGCGACAATATTATTATTCTCGAGTCCATGAAGATGGAGATTCCGGTCGTTGCTCCGGAAGACGGAACTGTCGCAAGCATTAACGTAACAGCAGGCGATGCTGTTGAGTCCGGCGATCTTCTTGCAACTCTGAACTGATACTTACGGAGGCAATTAAATGGATATACTTGGAACCCTGTCGAATCTGGTCGCACAGACAGCCTTCTTCAATCTGACCGTAGGCAACTATATCATGATTGTTGTGGCTCTCGTGTTCCTGTATTTGGCAATTGCTAAAGAATATGAGCCGCTTCTTCTTGTACCGATTTCATTCGGTATGCTGCTCGTAAATATCTATCCGGATATCATTGCGAATCCGTCTGATACTACGAACGGCGTCGGCGGTCTTCTGTATTATTTCTATCAGCTGGACGAATGGTCCATCCTGCCGTCCCTCATCTTCATGGGCGTCGGTGCCATGACAGACTTCGGTCCGCTCATCGCCAATCCGATTTCGTTCCTGATGGGTGCGGCTGCACAGTTTGGTATCTATATTGCATATTTCCTTGCAATCGTACTCGGATTCAACGGAAAGTCTGCTGCCGCCATTTCAATCATCGGCGGTGCTGACGGCCCGACATCCATCTTCCTTGCATCTAAGCTTGGCCAGACACAGCTGCTCGGACCGATCGCGGTTGCGGCATATTCCTATATGTCACTCGTTCCGATCATCCAGCCGCCGGTCATGAGGCTTTTTACAACGGAAAAAGAGAGAAAAATCAAGATGGGACAGCTCAGAAACGTCTCCAAACTTGAAAAGATCCTTTTCCCGGTCGTCATTACGATTGTTGTTTGTATGATCCTTCCGACTACGGCTCCGCTTGTCGGTATGCTGATGCTCGGAAATCTGTTCCGTGAGTCAGGCGTTGTCCGCCAGCTTACAGAAACAGCTTCCAATGCACTTATGTACATCGTTGTCATCCTCCTCGGAACATCTGTCGGTGCGACAACTTCCGCAGAGGCATTCCTCAACGCAAGCACACTGAAAATCGTCGTTCTTGGTCTTGTCGCATTTGCATGCGGTACTTTTGGCGGTGTCATGCTCGGAAAACTCCTTTGTGTCGTCACCAAGGGTAAGATCAATCCGCTGATCGGTTCCGCGGGTGTTTCCGCCGTTCCGATGGCAGCCCGTGTATCTCAGAAGGTCGGATCTGAGGAAGACCCGACGAACTTCCTTCTGATGCACGCAATGGGACCGAACGTAGCGGGCGTTATCGGAACAGCTGTTGCTGCCGGTACATTCATGGCAATTTTCGGAATTTAAGAATTACAATGTCGGGGCTTAATGCCCTGACTGCACCTTACATAATTGGAGGATAAAATGTCAGAAGTTGTAAAAAAACCTGTACAGATTACAGAGACTATCCTGCGCGATGCGCATCAGAGTCTTATTGCGACAAGAATGACAACGGATGAGATGCTTCCGGCAGTTCCGATGCTCGATGAAATCGGCTACCGTGCAGTAGAGTGCTGGGGCGGCGCAACATTTGATGCAGCGCTTCGTTTCCTGCACGAAGATCCGTGGGTCAGACTTCGTAAATTCAAGGACGGATTCAAGAAGACAAAGCTCCAGATGCTCTTCCGCGGACAGAACATTCTCGGTTATAAGCCGTATCCGGATGACGTTGTAGAGTACTTTGTTCAGAAGTCCGTTGCGAACGGAATCGATGTTATCCGTATCTTCGACTGCCTTAACGATCTTCGTAACCTGAAGACAGCAGTCGACGCCGCAAAGCTGGAAGGCGCAGAAGCACAGATCGCTCTTTCCTATACACTCGGCGATGCTTACACACTTGACTACTGGACAACCATGGCCAGAGAGGTCGAGGAGATGGGTGCAGATTCTATCTGTATCAAGGACATGGCTGGTCTTCTTGTTCCGAAGGCTGCAACAGAGCTCGTAACAGCCCTTAAGGCCGGTTCTTCTCTTCCGATCGAAATGCATACGCACTATACTTCAGGCTGCGCTTCCATGACATACATGAAAGCTGTCGAGGCAGGTGCCGATATTCTCGACTGTGCAATCAGTCCGTTCGCACTCGGAACATCCCAGCCGGCGACCGAAGTTATGGTCGAGGCATTCAGAGGAACAGAGTTCGACACAGGTCTTAACCTTGACAAACTTGCCGAGATCGCTGACTACTTCAGACCGATCCGTGAAAAGTATCTTGAGAACGGTCTCATGAACCCCAAGAACATGGGCGTCAACATCAAGACTCTTCAGTATCAGGTACCGGGCGGTATGCTTTCCAACCTTACGAGCCAGCTTGCTCAGCAGCATGCGGAAGATAAGTTCTATGAGGTTCTCGAAGAGGTTCCGCGCGTACGCAAGGATATGGGTGATCCGCCACTCGTAACACCGTCTTCACAGATCGTTGGTACTCAGGCAGTTATGAATGTCCTGACAGGCAAGCGCTACATGGTCGTTCCGCAGGAGACAAAGGATATGTTCCTCGGCAGATACGGAAAGTCCACAAAGCCGTTCGATCCGGAAATCCAGAAACAGGTCATCGGCAATGAGACACCGATCACATGCAGACCGGCTGATCTTCTTGAAGATAAGCTTCCGGAATACGAGAAAGCGATCAGCAGCTACAAAAAGCAGGATGAAGACGTACTCACATACGCTCTGTTCCCGTCTGTAGCATTGGATTACTTCAAATACAGAGAGGCACAGGATACCGGCGTAGACACCAAGAGCGCCGATTCCGAGAATAAGGCTTATCCTGTATAACGTTAAAATATTGGAGCTGTTTCATGGCGGAGGTTGTGAAACAGCTTCTTTTTGTGTTATATTCGCGATAACGGTCTTGGATCAGGAAAAAAGGAGAGCTTAAGGTTTGAGCAATATAATAATAATCGGTGCCGGTGCTTCCGGCATGATGGCTGCAATTTTGTTAGGAGAGAGAGGACATAAGGTCACTGTCCTGGAGCAGAATGAGAGAATCGGGAAAAAACTCTATATAACCGGTAAGGGCAGGTGCAATTTTACAAATGACTGTGATCGTCAGACCTTTCTTGACAATGTGGTGTCCAATCCCAGATTTCTGTACAGCGCATTGGATGTCATGACGCCGCAGGATGTCATTGCAGCCTTTGAGAACTGGGGAATGAAGACGAAAGTGGAGAGAGGGAATCGGGCATTTCCAGCCTCCGATAAATCGGCTGATGTGATAGACACGCTAAGAGATCAGATGAAAAAGAATAAGGTGCGGGTTATGCTTCACACCCGGGTAACGGATATTCTTACAAAAGACGGGGCTGTAGCCGGCGTCACAGCGATTGAGACCAGACCGGGGAAAGAAGAGAGGCATCTGACGTATGAAGCGGATAAAGTCATCGTTGCGACAGGAGGGCTTTCTTACCGGTCGACAGGAGCAACGGGAGACGGATATGAATTCGCATTGAAAACAGGGCACAGCGTGACTGATCGCAGCCCCTCACTGGTACCGATAAATTGCAGGGGAGACATCTGCCCGAGAATGCAGGGCCTGTCTCTGAAAAATGTTTCACTGACCATAAAACGGGGAAAGAAAGTAGTATTCACCGGTTTCGGTGAGATGCTCTTTACACACTTCGGTGTTTCAGGACCTCTCATTCTCTCCGCAAGCGCTAAAACGGGCAGAATGATCAATGAAAACGGAGGGCGGGACCTTGACGTGTGGATCGACCTGAAGCCCGCTGTATCTGAAGAACAGCTGAATGACCGGCTCCTCAGGCTCTTTGACGCTAACAAAAAGAAAGCGTTGAAAAACGTTATCGCTGAATTATATCCGTCCAGAATGCTGCCGGTGATCATGGAACTCGCAGATCTGGATCCGGAACAGAAGATTTATGAGATGAAGAAGAGTGACAGGGAGTCTCTGATCAGGATCACCAAGCATTTTCCTCTGTCATTCGAGTCTCTGAGGGGGTATAATGAAGCTGTCGTCACGCAGGGAGGCGTTTCTGTAAAGGCTGTCAGACCGAGATCTATGGAATCCGGAAAAGTCCGCGGTCTTTATTTTATCGGTGAAGTTTTGGATCTTGATGCGTTCACCGGAGGCTTCAATCTTCAGATCGCGTGGATGACGGCGGCCTGCGCCGCGAAAGCCATCGATGAGGAGGAATAGAATGAATATTGCGATAGACGGACCTGCCGGAGCAGGTAAAAGCACAATAGCAAAATTAGTGGCGAAAGAACTCGGAAACATATATGTGGATACAGGTGCCATGTACAGAGCGATGGCTCTTTATATGATCAAGAACGGCATTTCTCCGGATGATGTTGCCTCTATCGAGGATGCGTGCGAACACGCGGATATTTCCATCATCTATAAGGACGGTGCACAGCACGTGATTTTGAACGGGGAAGACGTCACGGGAGAGCTCAGAACAGAGGCGGTCGGAAATATGGCGAGCTCCACATCGGTGAACGGCAAGGTTCGCGCGAAGCTCGTGAGCCTGCAGCAGAAGCTTGCGGAAACCACAGGCGTCGTCATGGACGGACGGGATATCGGGACGGTTGTCCTCCCCAACGCTGAAGTCAAGGTTTATCTCACAGCATCCGTTGAGACAAGGGCTAAGAGAAGATATAAGGAACTTGTCGAGAAGGGTCAGGAAGCAGATTTCGAGGCCATCGCCGCAGATATCCGGGATCGCGATTACAGGGATATGAACCGTGAGAATTCACCTCTCAGGCAGGCCGATGATGCGGTGCTCGTGGATTCTTCCGACATGACGATAGAGGAAGTTGTTTCTGCGATACTTGATTTGACTAAGAAAGCCTGACCGGAAATATTCAGTCTCTGACGCAAAATCCTCGTGACATGAGCGTCAGATGAATGCGCAAAATGGAACTTATCTCAACATATGACGCAAAAACCGTGTCATATAGATTTACCGGAGAATAATCATGAAAAGTGTTACTGTCGCTAAGAGTGCAGGATTCTGCTTCGGCGTGAAAAGGGCTGTCGATCTTGTGTATGAGGCAGCCGAAAAACATCCCGGCCGGGTATGTACGATGGGTCCTATCATCCATAATGAGCAGGTCGTCGCGGATCTGGAAGAAAAAGGAGTCCATGTTATAAATGATGATCTCGTCAGAGTGGATACCGGGGAAAAAATAACGGAGGATTCCGTGATCATCATCCGGTCTCACGGCATCCCCAAGACCCTGATGGACAGAGTGAAGGCCACCGGTTGTGAGATCATCGATTCCACATGTCCTTTTGTGAGAAAGATTCACGATATTGTGAGAAAGAAAAGTGCTGAAGGGTATCATATCATTATTATCGGAAACCCGAACCACCCGGAAGTGGAAGGTATCCGGGGCTGGGCAGAAGGGCCCTGCACGGTGATCAAAAGCCGTGAAGAGGCGGAATCTCTCGACCTGCCGAAGGATACACCGCTCTGTATAGTCTCGCAAACAACATTCAATTTTCATAATTTTAAAGAATTGGTTGAAATAATAGAAAAATTGGGGTATCATGTAGTAGTTACAAATACTATCTGTAACGCTACAAGGGAGCGGCAGACAGAAGCATTGGAACTCGCAGGCAGATCAGACGCCATGATCGTTATCGGCGGGAAACATTCCTCCAATACTCAGAAGCTGTATGATATCTGTCGCAGCCAATGTGATAATACTTACTACATACAGACACTCGATGATTTGGTTACCGTTAATTTCCAATCCGATAGCTGTGTAGGTATTACGGCTGGGGCGTCAACCCCTAATAAAATAATACAGGAGGTCTTTGCACATGTCAGAGGAACAGAGCTTTGAAGAATTATTAAATCAGAGCTTCAAAACTATCAGGAATGGAGAGGTTGTAGAAGGTACAGTCATCGATGTTAAACCTGAACAGGCTTATCTTAACATCGGCTACAAGGCAGACGGCGTTCTCACAAGAGAAGAGTACAGCAACGATGCCAAGGATCTTACAGAAGTACTTAAGACCGGCGACAAGCTTGAAGTCAAGGTTTTGAAGGTAAACGACGGCGACGGACAGGTCGTTCTTACTTACAAGAGACTTGCTGCTGAGAAGGGTAACAAGAGACTTGAAGAAGCTTTCAACAACAGAGAAGTCCTGACAGCAAAAGTATCACAGGTTCTTAAGGGCGGACTCACTGTTCTCGTTGAGGACACAAGAGTATTTATCCCGGCAAGTCTTGTATCAGATGTTTTCGAGAGAGATCTCAACAAGTATCAGGATCAGGAGATTGAGTTCATTATTTCCGAGTTCAATCCGCGCAGACGCCGCATCATCGGTGACCGCCGTCAGATCCTCACAGAGCGCAAGGCTGAGGCAGCCAAGGAGCTCTTTGCCCGCATCAACAAGGGCGATATCGTTGAAGGTACAGTCAAGAATGTTACTGATTTCGGTGCATTCGTAGATCTCGGCGGAGCCGACGGTCTCCTTCATATCTCCGAGATGTCCTGGGGCAGAGTTGAAAATCCGAAGAAACTCTTCCACAACGGACAGGAACTTACAGTACTCATCAAGGACATCAAGGGTGAGAAGATTGCTCTCTCTCTTAAGTTCCCGGATCAGAATCCGTGGATCGAAGCAGCCGAGAATTTCGGTCAGGGCAGCATCGTGACAGGTCACGTAGCTCGTATGACAGATTTCGGTGCATTCGTAGAGCTTCTTCCGGGCGTAGATGCACTTCTTCATGTATCTCAGATTTCCAGAGATCATGTTGATAAGCCGTCTGACGTTCTGAAGATCGGCCAGGAAATCGAAGCTAAGGTCGTTGATTTCAACGCCGAGGATCATAAGATTTCTCTTTCCATCAAGGCTCTTGAGATGGATCGTCAGCAGAATGATGATACAGTCTATACAGATGAGGAAGATGATTACGCTGAATAATCAGTAATATTAATTTCCGGTTCTGTAGAAGCGGCCACTTAAGACAATTTCACCACTATATGCAGTAGAGCTTGCAAGATGCATCTGTTGCGTATAGTGGTGTTTTTATGTCTCAGTTTCAGGTATATGCTATGAACTGAATAACGGATATGAGATATTTTTTGACTTTCTCCGGATTATCGGTGAACTTTGCACTGAACGGTATATACGTATAGCAGTTTTCTCTGTCAGCCGGTATTTTTCTGGACGACGCTACGAAGGATGCGAGCGTTTTGTGAACAGCGTATCCTTCGATTGGGAGATAGACATAATTATTGTGATCTTTATGATACATTCTTAAGTTCCCGTGATCGAGCTTTACGGTAACTTCTGTTCTTTCCGGATCTCCTTCTATGTCGTAGTATTCAGTGCGGGCACAGATACGGCACGGCAAGTTACAGTCCAATACAAAACAGACGGTTTCTTTCGCATCATCTGCCCGAATTTCCCGAACCTCGAAATTTCCCTCCGGTAAGTTTTTCAGGGAAAGAAGCGGCAGGATTTCATAGGCGGCCCATGCTTCCGAATCCGGAAACGATGCGTGACCGGTAAGCGCATAGTAATCTGCAAGGCGATGGGAAGGAATGTCCAAAAACGGATCATATTTTCTCAATACCTGAAGAAGATCTGTCAGGACGGGATCTTCAAGCGGGTTTTGGAGTCTGTAGGCTGCGTATTTCTTTCTCAGGTGCGGAAGATCGAAGCTTTTTCCGTTGAACGTATATATGTTTCCCGCTTTACGAATCAGCGAGGACAGCTCAATCAGGATATCGTATTCATCGGCCTCTTTTTCAGCCTGAAAATGTGTACAGCGCGCTATCCCGGAGTCTTCCGTTATGATATCGGCCGACAGAATCAGGCTGGTTCTCCAAAATCTTGTGCTGGTCTGTATATCTAAAATCAAATCTTTTTGTTTAAAATACTCGATATAACTATTTTTTCTTTCAGCTGTTATAGCTTTCATATATATACACTCCGCGTTTTTACTGTAAAATAACTGCAAACATTCTCCGACTTGTGTAGAATTTAAAATCGATTTGTGCTATAGTATTTTATTATGTCGTTCTATGCGTTCACGATTTGCATCTTTTTTTATGCTGATCGGTATGCCTGTATGACATAATGGACATGATGCCACAAGACATTGTACGATTTCCAATCTTATTTTGCAAACAGATACAACTCGAAAGGCTCTCACTTGAAAGATTTTAGTATTCGGAAATATATCGGCATTCCGGATATTCTCCTGATTATTGTGCTGACAGCTCTTCCAACGGTGATGTTAGGCTGCAACTTTTTTGCAGGCGGTTCGAAAGAAAACCCTCAGATTGCGGTTTATGTACATGGCGAGTTGTACGGAAAATATGATTTAGATACTCCGGCAATCATCGAGATAGGAGATACGAACACTCTCGAGATTGTAAGCGGACACGCTTCCATGATTCATGCGGACTGCAGAGATCAGGTATGCGTTCATACCGCACCTATAGGGAAGGAATCGCCCGGACATATTGTCTGCCTGCCGAACGGCATAGTTGTCAGTGTCGAAAATGCCGAGTATTCCACGGATATTGACGGTTATGTCTCATGAGAGGTCATACGTGCATGAAAATGACGAGGGATTCAAACACAGATTTCACCATGCTTAAACCCTCAACAGCTTATCTCGGGATATTTCTGGCGCTCGCAGTCATTTTCGGATATGTTGAAGCGTTAATACCGGTTCCGGTACCGGTTCCCGGAATAAAGCTCGGGCTGACGAATCTGGTTATCACAGCCATTCTTTATGTTTACGGGTACAGGGAAGCGCTCGTGATCACTACATTGAGAGTGTTCATCATAGGATTCTTATTCGGAAATCTTTTCAGCATTGCATACGGTCTTACCGGAGCTGTTCTGAGCCTGACTGTCATGGCGCTCATGAAAAGGACCGGCTTATTCGGAGTGATCGGCATCAGCGCGGCAGGCGGTGTTTCGCATAATATTGCACAGGTCATGACGGCTTACTTTATGGTGACCGGTTTTCCGGTGCGATGGTATATGCCGATCCTTATGCTTGCCGGCGTCGGCGCAGGGATCCTGACCGGTATAGCGGATGTTATGATAATACCCAGACTGCATCGATTTGGGGTCAGGTAATTCCTCGGAGAGAACAGGAGTAGATCATGTATGCTTACATAAAAGGGGAAGTGGTCCGAATCAGGGACGACAGCCTCGTTTTAGATAACAACGGAATAGGATACCAGATTCTTGTGCCGTCTTCCGTTCTTGAGAGCGGAATTCGGAAAGGAGACGATGTCCTGCTACATACTTACTTTGCAGTCAGGGAAGATGCAATGCTCCTCTACGGATTCCTTTCCGAAGATGACCTGGAGATGTTCCGCATGCTTCTCGGTGTGAGCGGTATCGGACCTAAGGGCGCGTTAGGGGTCATGTCAGGATTGTCTGCCGATACGCTGCGGTTCGCCGTTCTCTCGGGAGATGCGGCTACGATCGCAAAAGCACCCGGGATAGGGAAAAAGACTGCTCAGAAAATAATTCTCGAGCTGAAAGATAAAGTCGATCTCGAGGATGCATTTGAAAAGAAAGTTTCACATACCGAAGAGAGGGCTCAGGCGGGAGATGACAGCCCCGAAAGGGAAGCTGTGCTTGCCCTCACCGCGCTTGGGTACAGCAACGCTCAGGCACTGAAGGCGGTCCGCAAAGCCGCTTCTTATACGGAAGAGATCACGGTTGAGAAACTGCTGAAGGCTGCACTTCGGGAAATGTAATATACGGAAGGAATTTCAATGCCGGCCAAACGGAAGATAACAACTGAGGCAACATTTGAAGACAGCAGAATAGAACCGAGTCTCAGACCTCAGAGACTGGAAGAATACATAGGTCAGGATAAGACTAAGGAGACTCTTCGGGTATATATCGACGCAGCGAAACAGCGCGGAGACAGCCTCGACCATGTGCTTTTCTACGGTCCTCCGGGACTCGGAAAGACTACGCTCGCCGGAATCATTGCAAATGAAATGGGAACGCATCTGAAAGTGACAAGCGGTCCCGCAATTGAAAAACCCGGCGATATGGCAGCCATTCTAAATAATCTACAGGAGCGAGACGTTCTCTTTATTGATGAGATCCATCGAATGAGCCGCCAGGTCGAGGAAGTATTGTATCCGGCGATGGAAGATTTTGCAATCGACATCATCATCGGAAAAGGCGCAACTGCCAGATCCATTCGTCTGGATCTTCCGAGATTCACACTTGTAGGTGCAACGACGCGGCCCGGTATGCTGACAGCTCCGCTGCGGGATCGGTTCGGTGTCGTAAATCACCTGGAGTATTATTCTCCTGAAGAACTCATGATCATCATCAAGCGATCGGCCGTTCTGCTGGATGTTGAGATCGATGATGCCGGAGCCATGCAGCTTGCACGAAGATCGCGGGGAACACCGAGACTTGCCAACAGACTGTTGAAGCGTGTCCGGGATTTTGCACAGATCAGGTATGACGGGCGGATAACGGATGAGGTTGCAACTTTTGCACTGGATCTGCTTGAAGTCGATCAGTATGGACTGGAGATGTTGGACAGACGTATACTGGAGACCATGATTTTGAAATTCGACGGAGGTCCTGTCGGTCTGGATACTCTCGCTGCTACTGTAGGTGAGGATCCCGGCACGATTGAAGATGTATACGAACCGTATCTGCTGAAAAACGGATTCATAAACCGTACCGCGAGAGGCAGAGTCGTAACACCTCTTTCTTACAGACATCTTGGACTTATGCCCGGTAAGTGATATAATGACACGATGGTAAGCGACTTGAATATGCATTTTCTGATCTTTCCTCAGAAAATGAGACGCATGTCACAATCTATTAAGCAATACTTTCCTAAAATTGTCTTTCAGAGACGAGTATGGAAATATGTACATGATTTCATCTTACCTGTGACTGAGTTCAGGAAAAAATGGGAAAATAAGTATTAAATCAAGCAAGGTATTTAACAAATGGCTAATAGCACTCCCAGGATCAAAGTGATCGTGGCAACTCATAAAGAATACCCGATGCCGGGCGACGGTTTATATATGCCATTGCATGTCGGTGCTTCCATACCGGATGCAGCAACCGGTAAGCTGAACGATTTCGGCTATGCAAAAGACTGCACAGGTGACAATATATCGGAGAAGAATCCGCAGTACTGCGAGCTGACAGGATTGTACTGGGCATGGAAGAACGTCCCGGCCGATTATCTTGGACTCGTACATTACCGCAGGTATTTTTCGAGATACAGAAGTATCGTGAAGCGCAAACACATAGAAGAGATTTTAAACGAGAAGATTCTCACGGGAAGTCAGGCCACAGCTCTCGCGGAACAATGCAAAATTATTGTTCCGGAGAAACGCGAATACTTTATAGAAACACTGTATACACATTATGCTCACACGCATTACGCGGAACACCTCGATGAGATCAGAGAAATCGTGTCTCGTGTATATCCCGATTATCTCGAGTCCTTTGATGATGTTATGAAGCACACCGGCGGCTATATGTTCAACATGATGATCATGGAGAGAAGTCTTCTGGATCAGTACTGTACATGGCTCTTTACGATTCTTGGGGAACTGGAAAAATGGACGGACCGGCCGAATTACAGCTTCTATCAGGGAAGATTTTTTGGCAGGGTAGCGGAAATTATTTTCAATGTCTGGCTGGATTATCAGATAAAGACCGGTGTTGTTACCAAAAATGATATAAAGGAACTGCCCTGCATTCTTACAGAAAAAGTGAACTGGCTGAAGAAAATTTTTGCATTCCTGCAGGCAAAATTCCTGCATAAAAAATATGAAAAAAGCTTCTGAAGCAAATGTAGTATCAAGCCTAGGAGGAGTGTATGTCGCAAGTGGTTGTTTCTGTAATTCTTCCTGTATATGACATAGAGGGATATTTGCCGACATGTATGGAAAGTCTGTTCAACCAGACTTACAAGAACTTTGAAATAATAATTGTGGACGATGGTTCCCATGAACCCTGCAGACGTCTCTGTGACAGTTACAAGGATCATGAAGGAGTCTCTGTTTATCACAAGAAGAACGGCGGACTTTCCGAAGCCCGGAACTACGGCTTTGAAAAATCGCGGGGAGAATGGGTCATTTTCATAGATCCGGACGACTGGGTGGACAGCGATCACATCGAATATCTCATGTCTCTCGCTGAACAGTTCGGCACGGATATGGCCGTCTCACAGCACAGGGTCATGTATTCCAACGGTAAGATCCGTGATAACGGAGGTGTCGGTGAGGAATGCCTTGATGACAAGACCTGCATCGAAAGGATGCTGTATCATGATGTAATCGATACTTCTGCCTGGGGTAAACTGTACAAGAGAGAGCTTTTCGATGGAATCCGATATCCGGTCGGTCTCTGTTTTGAGGATATCTCAACGACCTACGCCTTAATGATGAAGGCAAAGCGGATCGCTGTAGGATACCGTTCCACGTATAACTACATGTATCGTCCCAATTCCATAGTAAACGGTCCTTTTAATCCGCATAAGATCGATTTGCTGAAGACAACGGATATGATGGCAAAAGGTATTTTATCCGTTTACCCTGATCTGCGAAATGCGGTGATTCGGCGTCGCGTCTATTCCCGCTTTAGCACGCTGAATCAGCTCGAGGGCGTGAAAGGATATGACGATCTGAAAAAAGATATTATTTCATTCATCAGAAAGTACAGTAAGGTCGTGCTGAATGATCCGCAGGCTCCGACACGGGATCATCTTGCGATCAGGCTTCTCCTCACGGATTACGACCTGTACAGGAAGATGTGGGGCCTTCGCAATGATCTTATGTGGCTGCGCCCGGATATGAAGAGCACGCCGAGAGAAGCGAGCGAAGGTAAGAAAAACTCTGTCGGACGCAGAGACAGGAGTCTTGAACGGGAAGGGATGGTTCGCCTGGACCTTAACGGTATCAAACAGGTGGAAAAAGGACTTCTCAGAGAATTCGATTCTATCTGCAGGAAAAATGACCTGTACTATACTCTGTGCGGAGGAACCATGCTCGGAAGTATCCGGCATCAGGGTTTTATCCCCTGGGATGATGACATAGATGTGTTCATGCCACGCCCGGACTATGACAGACTTCTGAACGGCGATGTAAATCTTGATTTTCTTCCGGATCACGTGAAAATCGTGAGTTTTAAAGACGGAAGCAGCAATTTCCCGTTCATGAAGCTTGTTGATACAAGAACAGATATCAGCGTGGATTATTATGATGACCGGTACAACGTGCGCCATATCTGGATCGATATCCTTCCGATGGACGGCAATTCGGACGATCCGGACAAATGCGCTGCCGCCTGCAGAAAATCACATATCTTAAGGCATGCGCTGACCCTGAAAATGGCTCAGACAGGTGAGGGGAAGAGTCGGTTGAAGGCTGCGCTGAAACCGTTCGCAAAAGCAGCGCTTCTTCCGATACCGATGCTCACACTGTGCCGAATGATCGATGATGTCTCAAAAAGCTTTCCGTTCGATGAAGGCAAGACCGTCTGCTGCATCATGTGGGGTTGCGGACCGAGAGAAAAAATCGACCGTGAGCAGTTTATGACCCCTGTATGGAAAGAATTCGAGGGCGATCTCTATCCGGTTCCGTCCAATTACGTCGAATATCTTACGAACCTCTACGGGGATTATATGCAGCTGCCACCCGAAGAAAAACGTGTGGTTCACGGTATAACAGCATTCATGAAAGTATGAGCATAAGAGACATATAGTACGGAGAAAGCTTTTGAAATACTGTGTATCTGAAATACAATACGATGAGAACCTGAAAAATAACGCCGCCGTCAAAGCGAGAGACGATGTCACAAGAATTCTGTCCCATATGGGAATGAAGAGAATCACCCTCTCGGATATGAAGCGGGATACACCGAATCCTCTGCGAAAGTTAGCCGAGCATGTGAAAATCGCGGCCTTATGGAAAAGAGCTTTCGGAAAACTGCAGGAGGGAGACATTCTGTATATACAGTTTCCTCCTGTGCTGCATACCGTTTTTTATGCACAATGCGTCAAATCCCTCCAAAAGCGCGGCATAAAAGTAGTTCTCCTGATTCATGATCTCGAGATTCTCCGCTGGAAAAAGAAGAAAAATGCCACTTTTGCCGAAAAATTGCGTTTTGATATCGAGGAGAAGACCGTACTTCTTGCCGCGGATGGGATCATAGCCCACAATGAGAAAATGAAAGGTCTCCTGACAGAACTCGGAATCGATCCGAATAAAATCGTCTGTCTCGGCATTTTTGATTACCTGATACCTGATTTTAAAAAAAGAGGCGGCAACTCGCGCACATGCCGAAAAACGGGGCCGGTCCTTATCGCGGGCAATCTTGCAAGACATAAAGCGGGTTATGTCTATGACCTGCCGTCAGACGTATCTTTCGAACTGTTCGGAACGAACTTTGACAGTTCGGTGACCGGGAACATAACGTACAGGGGATCACAGCCTCCGGAAGAACTGCCGTTCCTGCTTGACGGAAGCTTCGGTCTGGTCTGGGACGGAGACAGCACAGCAACTTGCAGCGGAGTCTACGGCGAATATCTTTCCTTCAACAACCCTCATAAGACTTCTCTTTTTCTTGCTTCGGGAATTCCGGTCATTATATGGGAGAAAGCTGCACTTGCCGATTTTGTGAGAGAGAACCACTGCGGGATCACGGTATCTTCCCTGGATGAAATCCGTCAGGCTGTCGATTCTATGACAGATGAGGAGTATGACGGACTTTGCCGCAGAGCCGAACAGATCGGGCGGCTTCTGCGTAGCGGAACAATGACACGGGCCGCGGCGGATGCGATATTGACGCGTTGGTGAGGAAAACGGTTGTAATTTTCTTCATTTTTTGTATAATGTCATATATAACGAAAAACGGGCAGATGATCTGTCCCGAAGATGGAGGCGGTTTATGTCAGCGAAAAATACGGTCACAGTTGTTATTGGCGGAAAAGTCACAAAGCTTTCCGGATATGAGAGTGAAGAATATCTGCAGAGAGTGGCCGCATATCTTAATCACAAGATGAACGAGCTTTCCGAGCTCAAGGGCTGGAACCGCATGACAGCCGAGATGAAGAACACCCTTCTTGCACTCAACATTGCCGATGATTATTTTAAGGCCAGAAATCAGGCTGAAGTTTTTGATGAAGATCTGCAGAATAAAGACAAAGAGCTTTATGAGCTGAAACAGCAGATCGTTGAGCTTCAGATGGAACTGGATGAGCTTACGAGCCCGGATACTCCCGCTCCGTCCAATGATCGGTACAGATCTTCCAGAAAACATTGAATTAGAAACACGAGAAGGGTGATTACATATTGTGATCACCCTTTCATTTTTACAGAGGACTTATGACTACAGAAAACAGCATTGAACTACTGGCACCCGCAGGTTCGGTCACGGCCCTGAAAGCAGTTATTGAAGCCGGCGCGGACGCAGTCTATATCGGAGGCAGCCGTTTCGGAGCACGCGCATACGCCGAGAATCCGGATGAGTCGGATCTCGTCTCCGCACTTGATTACGCACACAGGAGAGGAGTGCGTGTCTATCTGACCGTCAACACGCTTTTGAAAGAGACGGAACTTAGCGAACTTGTCGATTACATAAAGCCCTACTATATACACGGAGTGGATGCTGTCCTCGTGCAGGATTTCGGGGTTCTTAAAGTCCTTCACGAGAACTTTCCCGATATGCCTCTGCATGCGAGCACGCAGATGACAGTGACCGGACCTTACAGCGCAGCTATGCTCGGAGAATACGGCGTCACACGGGTTGTGCCCGCAAGAGAGCTCTCTCTGCGTGAACTGCGGGAAATCAGGGAGTTCAGTAATCTCGAAGTGGAGGCATTTGTCCACGGTGCCATATGTGTATGCTATTCGGGCCAGTGCCTTCTTTCCGGCATGATCGGAGGGAGAAGCGGAAACAGAGGAAGGTGCGCACAGCCATGCAGGCTTCGCTATACGCTCTCGGAAAATCGCGGAGGTAATTCACCCGGCAGAAACAAACCGTTTTCCGGAGAACTTCTGAGTCCGAAGGATATGTGCACACTCGATTTTCTCCCCGATATGATCGAAGCAGGCGTATGTTCCTTCAAGATCGAAGGCCGGATGAAACAGGCCGAGTACGGTGCAGGCGTTGTCAGTATATATCGAAAATATATTGACATGTATCTCAAAAACGGCCGTCAGTCTTACCGTGTCAGCCAAAAAGACAGAAAGACACTTCTCACACTGTTCAACCGTGACGGTTTCACGGACGGATACCTGAAAAGACACAACGGAGCGGAGATGATCGCTCTGAACAGGCGCACATTGAGCGAGCAGGAGGAGAAGGCGAGAGCAGACCTGTACGAAAAAATGCATTATCGCTATGTTGAGAAGGATACAAGGCTCATCCTTGACGGGAAAGTGACCGTCAGAGCCAAAAGCCCCCTCTCTCTGAAAGTTACGGAACTGCGCACCGGAGAATGTCTGACAGTCCACGGCGAGAAAGTCCAGCAGGCTGAGAACAGGCCGCTTACAGAGCAGAGGATTTTCGATCAGGTGATGAAAACCGGGGGATCCGACTACAGATTCCGCAAGCTTACAGTGGATACTGACGGAGAGTCATTTGTTCCGATGGCACAGCTCAATGCGCTGCGCCGTGAGGCATTTGATGCAATGAACGACGCTCTTCTTGCCGGTCATATACGCTCTGCCCGGGCTTCTGCTGACCATAATATGCCTGCGGATCATACAGAGAATTCCGGTCCGGCGACAAGCTGCGCCTGTTATCGGGAGCATACTGTTTCAGCTGATCGTACAGGAAAATACTCAGAGGACCCGCAAATCGATGAGATGAGCAATACAGGCTCAGGTACAGAAAGACTTATACGGATCTCAGCCGAAGTTCAGACGGAAGAGCAGTTTCGAGCAGTCCTGTCATCGGATGATGTAGACCTGATTTATGTCCCGTACGGCTTTTTCTGCAACAGGGATGACGACGATGGGAAACTTCTCGCTAAGGCGGAGGCTCTCCTTAAAGACGCACGCGCGCGCGGGAAGAAACTCTCCCTCGCAATGCCGTATATTGAGAGGAACGACGGAATTGCACAGATTCGGAAGATAGACCGACAGATCGCTGAAATCGGGTATGAGGGATTTCTCGCGAGAAGCTTCGAGACACTTGCAAGACTTCGAAAAGAGGGACTTGAAAAGCTTACGAGGGCGGACAGTTCCGTTTATACGTTCAACAGTGAAGCAAAGGAGTTCCTTGAATCCTTCGGCTTTTATGAAGATACGGTGCCGGTTGAACTGAACAAAAAAGAGATCCTCAACCGGCGGAATGATTCGTCCGAGTTTATAGTTTACGGACATCTTCCGCTGATGATCACTGCACAATGCCTTAAAAAGACAACTTCCGGCTGCACACATGATCATCCTTCCCTTTCATTGACCGATCGCAAGGGAAGGACATTCAAAGTCACATGCGACTGTGATTTCTGCTATAATATCATAAGGAATCCCGTCGTTCTGTCGCTGATAGACGAAGCGGATTTCATGAAGAGGACCGGTATACGACAGGTCAGGCTCATTTTTACGGACGAGAATACGAATGCTGTGTCTGAGATCTGCAGGATAGCCGGTCGTGCAATTCATGCGGGATCCCGGGAAAATGTTCCGGGAGAACACACGAAAGGACACTTTAACAGAGGAGTCGAATGAGTAATTCTTTAGCACAGGTTCAGGATATTCTGACGCGCCTTCCGGAACTGATGGGAAATTCGCTGAATATCCTGACACAGTTGTCAAAATATTTATTTCTGATCCTGATTATGCTGTTCGCCCTGGAGGACTACACATATTTCGGTAAAAGGACAGAAGAAAAGAAGAGGAAAGTCATCAGAAAGCAGATCAGTATTATATACCTGTTCACGATCCTTGCCTTCATCCTGATTTTCCTGAATACCGGCAGCATAGTATCTCTGGGAACAATGCTCGGCATATGCGTCTTTTATTTTGTCACGCTGCACGGATATCGCCTGCTTTACGGCAAGGCCTCCATGCTTCTTGTGAATGATATGCTCATGCTGCTGGCAATCGGTTTCGTCATGATTTCGAGGCTGGATCCCGATGAAGGAATGAAGCAGTTCGTGATCGCCTCGGCAGCGGTCGTCATTGCTTTTATAATTCCGGTAATCGTCAGGAAACTGTCGATATTGTCAAAGCTCACATGGCTCTACGCCGTGGTCGGCATCATGGCGCTTTCCGTTGTACTTGTCCTTGCGACAGTCAGCGGCGGAGCAAAGCTTTCGATCACGATTGGGGGAATCTCTTTTCAGTTCTCGGAACTGGTAAAGATTACACTGGTTTTCTTCATGGCGTCGAAACTTTCCCATGACACATCATTCAAGTCAGTCGTGGTGACCAGTGTTGTTGCGGCACTGCATGTTATGATCCTGGTACTGTCCACGGACCTCGGAACAGCTCTGGTGTTCTTTGTTGCGTATCTTGTCATTGTGTACGTAGCGACACGCAGGCCGCTGTATCCGCTGGTGGGAATGCTCGGCGGAAGTTTTGCTGCCGTGATAGCATATCATCTGTTCGCGCATGTGAGGAAGAGAGTGGAGGCATGGAAAAATCCTTTCCTCGTATACGATACATCGGGTTATCAGATCGCACAGGGCCTTTTTGCAATCGGTGCGGGCGGATGGTTCGGTACCGGCTTATTCCACGGAAGACCCGAGACGATACCTGTGGCGTCGAAAGACTTTATATTTGCCGCGATTTGCGAGGAATTCGGCGGCGTATTCGCCATGTGTCTCATCCTTGTATGTATGAGTATGTTCCTCCTGATCGTGAATATCTCGATGGAACTGCGAAAGAATACATTCTACAAACTGGTAGCGATCGGTCTCGGCGCGGAATATGCATTCCAGGTATTTCTTACGATCGGCGGCGTTACAAAGTTCATTCCTATGACCGGAATAACCCTGCCGCTCGTCAGTTACGGCGGAAGCTCTGTTATGAGCACAATCATTCTTATAGCCATCATACAGGGACTGTATATTCTTCGCGAAGATGAAGGAGTAGAGATTGAGAAGAAAAAGATTCGGAGATGATACAACGGAGGCCAAAATCGGGCGTGATGTTCAGGATATCATGCGCGGCAGACCTGTACAGAAAAACACGGACCCCGAACGTGATCCCGGCTATGAAGCGTTCATACCGGAAGAATCGGCTCCCTCCGGAAAGAAAACCAAAGCTGAAATAATGGCTGAAAAGAAGGCTGAAAAAAAGCGGAGGAAGGAAGAGAGCAGACGTGCGGCTCCCTATGTGTTCATCTCTTATGCGTTTGTATTCATTTTTATCAGTCTGATTATCTACCTGGTGTATTTTAATATCTACAGGCGTGATGAAGTGCAGAACAGCACTTATAACAGAAGGCAGGATACACAGGCCAGATATGTTGTGCGCGGAAGCATACTGAGTGCGGACCGCGATGTGCTGGCTCAGACAAATGTTTATGACGGAAATGAGGTACGCGAGTATCCCTACGGGCGTGCCTTCGCGCATGTCGTCGGGTATGCCTCGAACGGAAAGAGCGGTATAGAGTCGATTGCCAATTATGATCTGCTCGCGTCACATTATAACGTGATCGACAGGGTCATAAATGAATTCAGCGGGGCAAAGAGTCCGGGGGATTCGGTCGTCACAACACTTTCTTCAGGACTACAGCAGACATGTTATAATGTTCTCGGCGATTATCAGGGAGCGATCATGGTGATGGATCCTCAAACCGGAGCTGTGCTTGCTATGGTCAGCAAGCCTGATTTTGACCCGAATACGATTGCGGAGGACTGGGATTCCATCGTCTCCGGAGAGGGGAACAGCCAGCTCGTAAATCGTGCTACGCAGGGTCTCTATCCACCCGGATCGACTTTCAAAATCGTGACTGCATTATCATATTTCCAACAGTTCGGCACATTTGAAGGTTTTGATTTCAACTGTGAAGGGCAGCTCACCGTCGCTGATCACACGGTCCATTGTTTCAACGGTATCGTACACGGGCAGGAGAATTTTGTGCAGGCATTTGCCAACAGCTGCAACTGCGCATTCTCGTCCGTCGGTCTTGATCTCGGTGCGGACAGACTTCGGACAACAGCGGAAACACTGCTGTTCGGAAAAAAACTGCCCTGCGCATTGAATTACAATATAAGCCGGTTCACGCTTAAAGATGAGGATGGATCGGCCGCCATGATGCAGACCGCCTTCGGCCAGGGAAATACTGTGGCAACACCGTATCACATGGCGCTCATCACGGCAGCCATTGCGAACGGAGGAGTTGTTATGCAGCCCCAGTTCATCTCAAAGATCGAATCTGCGGACGGAAGGACCGTGCGTGAAAACAGATCCACGGAGTATCGCAGGATCATGACCGACAGCGAGGCTATGGTCATGCGGGATCTGATGAAGGAGGTCATTTCTACCGGTACTGCCACAGAGTTATCCGGTCTCGAGTACACTGTTGCCGGCAAGACGGGTTCAGCTGAGTACTATATGGCAGACGGCCAGATCGGAACGCATTCCTGGTTCGTAGGGTATTCCAACGTCGATGATCCGGATATAGTGGTCGTCGTCCTCGCTGAGAACGGCGGTGCGGGCAGCCAGACAGCGGTACCCATGGCACATCAGATTTTTGATGCATATTATTACGGATAAATCCAATTATTCTGCCGAAAGACATTATTTAAAGTAGTTATAAGGAAAAAAACATGTTAAAATGGGCTAGTGAGATTTTTTTAGGTGAAGGAATCGAGTCAAGAAGTGCAAAAACGATCCGCATGCTCAATGCGGATAAAGCACCGTATATGACGTGGCTTATTACCAGATCGACGAATGAGGGCGATCAGCTTGAAATCATGAACGCCATCTATCTGAAACAGCCCGTCGTTCGCCGAAGGCTTCCGGAAATCGTCGGCCTTGCAGTGAATAAGCGGGAAGCAGTCAGCATGGTATGCAGTCTGACCGAAGCATGTGTAAAAGTGACAGGCGATGTGGATCTGAATGCATTCATTGATTCAAACCCTTCTGTTGAAAATTTAAAGAAAATCAGCGTCGATGATCTGATTCACTGAGATCCAGATAAGACGACGCCTGGGATCGGAAGTAGAACATGGCGATACTCTTCGCAATACTAAAAACAATTTTAAAACTACTGCTGATAATCCTGGCTCTGGTTATAATCCTGATACTGCTTGTTTTTTTCGTACCGTTCCGTTACAAAGTCGCAGGCGTGAAATCACCCGACACGATCGAAGCGGTGGCGACCGTAACATGGCTGCTTCGCATGCTGACCGTCGAGGTCGGGTACAGCCTGTCTTCCGGCAGAAGGCTGACAAAAGATATACGAATATTCGGCATATCACTCTTCAAGGTGAAAGCCTGGCTTCAGGATCGAAAGAGAAGCAAGGCCGAAAAAGAAAGAGAAAAACGGAGACAGGAAAAGCGAGCGAAGCTCGAACGTATGAAGACGGAAGATCCTGAACGCTATGAGCAGCTCCGCGCGGAAGCTCTTGCCAGAAAGAGAGAGGAAAAGCGCAGAATAGAAGAGGAGCAGCGCAGGAAGCGGCAGGAAGAGGAAAAGCGGAAGGAAGAAGAAAGAATCCGTCTTGAGGCCGAACGGGCTGAAAAGGAAGCCAGGGAAAAAGAGGCTGAAGAAGAACGACTCCGGAAGGAAGCCGAGGAAAAGGAACGGCTGAAAAAGGAAGCGGAAGAGACAGCCGCAAAGCAAAAAGAAGTCGTTGCCGAACAAGCAGAACCGAAAGGAGGAATCCTGACAAAGATTCTTAAAGCTATCCGAAAGGTCTATGTCAAAATTCTGATAAAACTATGGAAAATCCTTTCCGGATCTTTCAGGCTCTGCATCAAGTTCATAGTGACGATATGGAAGCTGCCCGGCAGGATCATTTCACGTACGTCGGGAGTTTTCGAGAAGGTCGGAACGGTAACGGATAAAGTCGGTAGTATTCTTGATAAGCTTGGCGATATATTCTATTTTTTGCAGGATGAGCATACACAGGCAGTTATCGGATTGATGAGAAAGCAGATCGGTCGGCTTATTGGTCATATCATCCCGAGGAAGCTTTGCGGATATGTTCAGTTCGGACTGGATGATCCGTATCTCACGGGACGGGTACTTGCTACGGCGTGTGCATTCTATCCACTGTACGGTAAGACATTCAGGTTGGAGCCGGACTTTGAACAGCTTATATTTAACTGCAAAGCAGATGTCGAGGGCAGAGTATATCTGTTCTATCTTACATTTATAGCTCTTACCACATATTTTAATAAAAATACAAAATACGTAATCAACTACGTTAAATCATTTATGAATAAGGAGGAAGCGGAATAATGGCAGATAATGAATTTCAATCAACGGTAGAATCACTGTTTCAGGGGATGAATCAATTCGTCTCGAGCAAGACGGTGGTCGGTGATCCCATTTATCTCGGTGATACGATAATTCTCCCGCTTGTAGACGTATCTTTCGCTGTCGGTGCAGGCGCTGCGTCCGGTTCTTCTAAAAACAGCAATAACGCAGGCGGCGGTATGGGCGGAAAGGTCAACCCGAGCGCCATGCTCGTAATCAACAACGGAACAACGAAGCTGGTCAATGTCAAGAGCACAGACGGTCTTACAAAGATCCTCGACATGGTTCCTGATTTCGTTAACAGGTTCACCGGTAATGACAAGGCGGAAGGCGCGGCCGATGAGATCGACGTCGATGCTGTCGAAATCGAATAACAGCAGGTCATAAAGTACAGAAGAAGATCTGCTGATCGCTCGTTAACTCCAAAAAGAACGCTTCGGCGTTCCATACACGACAAAAAAACTCCCGTCCACATGGACGGGAGTTAATTGTTCATAAAGACTAATAACAAGGCTTCACTAAAATCAAGCTCTTTCGACCTTGCCGGATCTCAGGCAATGCGTGCAAACATAAGCATGTTTTGCAGCACCGTTCTCCATGATCCTGACTCGCTTAATGTTGGATTTCCACATCTTGTTCGTTCTTCTATGAGAATGGCTCACGTTATTTCCGAAGTGAGCTCCCTTTCCGCATACAGAGCATACAGCCATCGATAACACCTCCTTACAATATAATAAGGCCTACATGGCCTGCAACGTCAACTATTCTAACAGATAGATTCCAATGTTGCAAGTGTTTTGAAATCTTTTTTTATTATTTGTTCCGGCAGTATCTGCCGCAACGGCAGCCGCGCCGAGAAATGTTCGCTGCGTGTGACTCGAGTGAAGGATTCTCTTTTTTAAAATTTTGTGCAAATTCACGTTTTTTATTAACAAATATTACCATAATGTTAAGAAATGTGGTTTAATAGAAAGGCACTGTAAATTAATCGGCACAAACCATCGATATTGGAAAAGGAAAGGACATGACATTACATCAATTTGCTCTAACTACTGCGATATGGCTTGCGACTACTTTAACATGCGTAACTTCGATTTCGGCTGCAAATCCCGCCGCTTACAGTCCACAATCTAAAGATGCACAGGTCTGTGATGTCCTTATTTCAGATGAGGTACGTTCACAGACGACAGCAGACACAGCGTTAGCTATAGGCAACGAATCCACATCCGAAAGCGTCAAAACCGTTCAGGAAGAGACAGCGTCAGATGAAACATCATTTGTTTCGGACTCCTCAGATGACACAGAACAGGATAACAGTTTTTCAGCAGATTATGAATTACAGGCACAACAGGATACATCGCTTCAAGGTGCGTCCGGAACCGAAGGCGCGGAAGATGACACCGAAAGCTTTACGGACAGCATTGCCCAGGCCGTGGATGTTGAACACACCGATCCGGGCGATACGTCTCAGGATGTCTCCGATGAGACTGCCCCTGACACTGAGTCGGATTCTTTGTCCGATAATTCCGAGGAAGAGGATCAGTCCACAGTCGAAGACGTAGTGGGAGTTAATTCGAATTATACATATATTAATGCGACCTGGCCTGAATTCGGCGCTAACGGTTCCGACAGGTCGGACGACACACAAGCCCTGAATAATTCTCTTTATGCTGCGGCACTTTCCGCATCCAAGTCCGGACGTACAATCGAAGTGTATGTCCCTGCCGGGACATATTATATCAATAATGTTCTTCATATTTACTCCAACACGTGGCTTCATCTGGATTCGAGAGCTACAATCACCCGCACAAATCAGGCAAAAGAAATGCTGGCCGGTGTCCACCGGGACAAGAATAATGCAATCTGCTATAACGGCTGCAGACATACCGGCTATACACAGGTCGTGAACGTCAAAGTAACAGGAGGCAGATGGAACGGAGGAATGAGCAGCGATAACTGCGGCGGTCCTGTGTACAGCAGAGACATCATTACATTCCGCCACTGCTCGGATATAACACTTGCGGACTTTACTGTGGGAGACGATTGTGCGGTTCATACAGTGAATATCGACGCGGTAAGAAATCTTACCGTCTCAAATGTAATCTTCCAGAATCATTATCGATATACCGGCAGTGAAGCCGAATATTACGGAGGAAGATATATTTCGCCGTCATCGTACGACAACTATTGGACACGAGAAGCCCTCCATATCGATGAGATAAACTTTGATAATTACAGTACGGCATATCCCCTCGAGGTACTTCCGTGCATGAATGTGAATGTTACAGGCTGCGAATTCAATAACGTTGTGAGCGGCCTCGGAACACATAATTATTCAAAGGACAATCCCACATACAACGTAATGATCCGTGGGAATACATTTAACAGGGTTTATTATCATTGCATACACGCGTACAATTTCAAGGATATGACGGTCATCGATAACAAAGCATACAACGTGACCGGTTTTCTTTGCGGGAAGGACTGTTCGGGCAGGAGACAAGAATGCAGTTATATCCAGAATAACACGGTCGAATGCAGCAAACTTTCCGGATACCCCGTGCAGGATACGATTTATCTGGTCGGAGCGTGTAAAGTTCTCATTGAAAACAATACGTTTCGGAATATTCAGGCTGCCTGCATACATATCACCGACGGAGCCACCTACATAACAGATACCGCGTTCAGTGAGGCAAAAATAAATCTGAATCTTATCGAGAACGGTACAGGCAAGGCGGGTGAAAACCGGAATTATGCGTCTGTTCTTGTAGGTCGGGGCTGCAAGATCAATATGTGGAAGAACAGGCTGTATCTCCAGGGACATCCGAAAAGTAACTATGAAACATACGGCGTACAGTTCAATTATGCATCGAAAGGCAGTATAGTATCCAAGAATATTATCCATGGCGCGAACGTCGGCCTCTATCTGAAAGAAACACATTCAGTCAGTGTGTACAGCAATGAGGTGAAGTGGACAAAGAAATTCGGCTGTTACTGCTTTAAGAGTAATATGCTTGAATTCACAGGTAATCTGTTCATGAGCAACGACAGCTGCGGAATTATGCTGGATTACTGCAACAATGTTCGGTCCTGGCGAAATGCAGCGCTCTGGAACGGCAGTAAAGATGTCTGGCTTGTGCAATCCAAATCTGTCGAAGGTCTTAACTCCTTCATATCTAATTCATTCGTAACCACAGACAGCAGTCAGACCCGTGTAAAATACGTTCAGGGTGATATAAATTTTGACGGAAAGCTATCTATCCACGATATGCAGCAATTATCAAAATATCTTCCGGATCCTGACAATGTCCTTCGCTCTGAATTCTATATGGGAGACATAAATGAAGACGGAAAACTTACTTCAGATGATGTAAATACCATGACACGCAGAATTCTGGGCTGACTCAAATATCTACTTTCTTTTTTCAGCCAAACCGTATATAATACCTTTGAATATCGTCTCAACGATTTCTTACATAAAACGGAGGTAAAGTATATGAAAGGACGCATAAATACCGAATACGGAACAGTGACCGTTAGTTCTGACGTGATTGCAACGTATGCGGGTTCTGTGGCTGTCGGCTGCTTCGGCATAGTTGGCATGGCGGCAATCAGTATGAAGGACGGCCTTGTACACCTTCTGAAAAAGGACAGTCTGAAATATGGTATCAATGTGAAAATTAAAGACAATAAGATTTCATTGGTATTACATTGCATAGTTTCCTACGGTGTCAATCTTTTGGCGATGTCTGACAATCTCGAAGAGAGTGTTCGTTACAGGCTTGAGCAGTTTACAGGCATGACTGTCGAACATATCGACATTCTGATTGACGGTATTCGTGTAATCGACTGATACGGGAGGAGAAGAAGTGAGTACACATACTATAGATGCGAATATGCTCCGGAAAATGTTTCTTTCCGGTGCAAAAAACCTTGAGATCAAGAAGAACTGGATCAATGAGCTGAATGTATTTCCGGTTCCGGACGGTGATACCGGAACAAATATGACGCTCACGATCATGTCTGCGGCAACGGAAGTCAATAAACTTTCCGACGCGTCGATCGATGAACTTGCCAAGGCAATATCCGCAGGATCGCTTCGCGGTGCAAGAGGTAATTCAGGCGTTATCCTTTCTCAGCTTCTCAGAGGATTTACGAAGGTTATTCGCGATCACAATGAAATTGACGGTGAAACAATTGCCCTCTCATTCCAGAAAGCTGTAGAGACTGCGTACAAGGCGGTCATGAAGCCGAAGGAAGGCACGATCCTCACTGTCGCCCGCGCTATGGCGGACAAAGCGGTCCAGATCGAGGACAAGGAAAATCTCGAAACTTTCTTTGAAAGTGTCATCAAAGAAGGTGATGAGACTCTGGCGAGAACGCCGGAAATGCTTCCGGTCCTCAAGGAAGCCGGCGTGGTGGATTCCGGCGGTCAGGGTCTGATGACGGTACTGCACGGCGCCATCGACGCTTTCAACGGTCTGGAGATAGAACTTGAATTTGAGGCACCCGAGGTTCACATAAAGAGCACATCCGAGCCGATCAGCACGGATGAGATCAAATTCGGATATTGTACAGAATTCATTGTCAAGCTTGACAAAGAATTCACCGAGGAAGACGAGGATAACATGAAATCATATCTTGCTTCACTCGGTGACAGTCTTGTATTTGTCGCAGGCGATGATATCGTAAAGGTCCATGTTCACACGAACCATCCCGGCAAGGCATTTGAAAAGGGTCTCGAATACGGTCAGCTCACCCGCATGAAGGTCGACAACATGCGTGAGGAACATCAGGAAAGACTGTTCAGATCAGATGAGGTACAGGCGGCCCGTGATAAGGAGCGCCGGACAGAAGAGGAGCTTCAGGCAGCAAAGAAAGAAGAACCCAGAAAGCAGACGGCTTTTATCTCGGTCACGATCGGTGACGGTCTCTCTGAGCTCTTCAAGCAGCTCGGCGTCGATGTGCTGATCCAGGGCGGTCAGACTATGAATCCAAGTACGGATGATATGCTGAATGCTATTGCTGAAGCTCATGCGGAGAACGTATTCATTCTCCCGAATAATAAGAATGTCATCCTCGCTGCCAACCAGGCACAGGAACTCACGACCGACTGCAATGTTTTCGTAATTCCCACAAAGACCATTCCGCAGGGTATTACCGCAGTTGTAAGCTACGTTCCGGATAAGTCTCCGGAGGAAAATGCCGCTGACATGACCGAAGAGATTGAATCCGTAAAGACAGGCGAAGTGACCTATGCTGTCAGGGATACAAAGATCGACGGTGTAGAGATCAAATCCGGCGATATCATGGGAATCGGTGACAACGGTATCCTTGCAGTGGGATCCGATGTCTCTGATGTCGTTATGAAAATGCTTGAAAAGATCACAGATGATGATTCCGAACTGATCAGTATCTATAACGGAAGTGATTATTCGGATGAAGACGCGGAGGCTCTCTGTGAACGGATACAGGAAGCTTATCCTGATGTCGATGTGGAAGTAAATGATGGCGGGCAGCCGATCTATTATATCATCCTGTCGGTTGAGTAATTAAATGTGGCTTTCGCCATGCAGGGAAAGCCAAATGACATTATTCTGGAATATTAATCCCGGGTTGTCTCACTATGTGATACGGCAGCGGAATACGTCAGTGCTCTGTAAAAGAGCCGGCGGTATCTGTTGCTAATCATATGTGCGGCAGCCCTTGTTTATTCTTTATCTTGTTATCTCAGCGGGGTTCAGTGTGTATGCGTTTATCTGAATTAAAAGGAATAGGGCCTAAAACGGAAGAGCTGTTCTCCAAAATCGGCGTGAACAGCGTAGAGGAATTGAAGGAGTACTATCCGGTCCACTATGATTCCTATACGGAACCGGAGAATATCGAAGACTGCAGGGCAGGCAGTAAATGTGCGATTTCTGTAACAGTGACTGATCCGGTATCGATGTACAAAGCCGGAAAACTTACTATCATATCCCTTGATGTGAGGGACAGCACAGGTAAAATCCGTCTCGTATGGTATAATTCTCCTTTTATCAGGTCTGTAGTGAAAAGAGGGTCGTCCTATGTCTTCAGGGGAAATATTGTCTCAAAGAAGGGCAGTCTTGTCATGGAACATCCGGAGATATTCAAACCGGAACAGTATCAGTCAAAGCTCAGTACTCTGAATCCTGTATACGGGCTTACGAAGGGCCTTACGAATAACACTGTCGTGAAAGCGATTCACAGTGCGTTCGAAGCAACAGGGGACGTACCGGAATACCTGCCTGAACAAATCGCAAAAGCTCTGGATCTTATGGGGGAGGAGACGGCGGTCTCATATATCCATTTTCCTCCCGATCAGGACAGCCTTGTGAGAGCGAGGAGCAGGCTTGCATTTGACGAATTCTTTCTGTTTATCCTTGCGCTCAGAATGCTCAGACAGGAAGAAGGCGACAAAGCGTCGGGATTCAGGATCCCGGAGACATGGCTGACGGAGGATGTCATCGAGAGACTCCCGTTTCGTCTCACGAAAGGTCAGATGAATGTCTGGCGGGAAATAGAACAGGACCTCTCATCCGGACGAAGAATGTCAAGACTTGTTCAGGGTGACGTCGGATCGGGCAAAACGATCCTCGCATTTCTTGCCATGATAATGACGGCCTCCTCGGGATATCAGAGTGTTCTGATGGCTCCGACAGAGGTTCTTGCAAGACAGCACTATGAGAAGCTCGCGAACATGTGCCGGGAACAGGGTCTGGATACTGTGAGACCGGTCCTTCTGACCGGTACTCTGACTGCAGCCGAACGAAGAGCAACGCTGGAGGAAATTGAATCCGGCCTTGCAAATGCCATAGTCGGAACACATGCCCTCATACAGAGCTCCGTCAAATACAGAAACCCGGCCCTCATCATAACGGATGAACAGCACAGATTCGGCGTTTATCAGAGACAGGCTCTGGCAGAAAGAGACTGTCCTCCGCATATGCTGGTCATGTCAGCCACACCTATTCCCAGAACGTTGGGCGTGATATTTTACGGGGATCTGGATATATCGATCCTCGATGAGCTTCCGGCCAGACGTCTTCCGATCAAGAACTGCGTTGTCGACCCCTCGTGGAGACCCAACGCGATGAAATTTATAAAAAGAGAGGTCGATGCCGGTCACCAGGCTTATATCGTCTGCCCCATGATCGAACCCGCAGAGGGGCTTCAGGCGGAGAACGTCACCGAGTATACAGCGAAACTGAAGAAACTGTTTCCGAATATCGCGATAGGCAGTCTGCACGGGCGAATGAAAGCATCAGAAAAAAACACCGTTATGCAAGACTTTGCGGACGGCAAAATCAGTATCCTTGTCTCAACGACCGTGATCGAGGTCGGAGTCGATGTGCCGAACGCTACGGTAATGATGATAGAAAATGCGGAGCGCTTCGGTCTTGCTACCCTTCACCAGCTCCGGGGACGCGTCGGGAGGAGCGATCTGCAGTCTTACTGTATATTTATGGCGGGAGTGCAGAGCGAGGATATCAGCCGGAGGCTGGATATACTGAACCATTCCAATAACGGTTTTGAGATAGCCGAAAAAGACTTTGAGCTCAGAGGTCCCGGAGATCTCCTCGGAATCCGGCAGAGCGGCGATGCCGCTTTCCGAATTGCCGACATCTCGAGAGACAGGGATATTCTGAAAGCCGCAGGGGAACTTGCGGCAGCGGTCATGCACGATGATCCTGCCCTGATTCTCGAAGAGAATGATCTTCTTCGAGTAAAGATGAGAGAGTACATGCATTCTGATGTGCGAACAATTGTACTTTAATCCGTCGAAACGACGAAAAATAACCGAAATATGTTGCTTGTTTTTGTAGAACTTGCTATAATAAGTTATGATAAGTTCATTTGTGCCTTTTTGTTATTTTAGGCACAATCTCACAGGAACAGCCATTTACAGCATTATAAGGGGTGTGACATGAACGTAGGAATCATAGCTCATAACAGCAAGAAAACACTCATAGAGGATTTCTGCATAGCCTATAAGGGAATCCTTTCAAGGCATGATATCTATGCTACCGGTACAACGGGACGGAGAATAGAAGACGTTACAAACCTGCACGTCCACAAGTTCCTTCCGGGGTCGATCGGCGGTGATAAACAGTTCACGGAAATGATAGAAAGAAATGCCATGGATATGGTCATCTTTTTCTATAATCCGAATATGATCGATCCGAAAGACCCGGATGTCAACACGGTAGTTACAGCATGCGACCGGAACAATATACCGGTTGCTACCAACATAGCAACGGCTGAACTTCTGGTTCTCGGACTCGGAAGAGGAGATCTGGACTGGAGACTCAGCATGAAAAGCAGTGACGAATTATGAGAGTTATAGCCGGAACAGCACGGTCCATGCCGCTTAGAACAGTCAAAGGGTTGGATGTACGCCCGACAACAGACAGGACCAAAGAGACTCTGTTCAATATTCTCATGCCCTGGATTCCGGGCTGCCGTTTTCTCGACCTGTACGCGGGAAGCGGTTCTATCGGTATCGAGGCTCTGAGCAGAGGGTGCGCGCACTGTACTTTTATAGAAAAGACCCGCGCTCATCAGAATCTGATCCTTGAAAATCTGGATTTTACGCATCTTTCGGACAATGCCCGCCTTATTCGCGGCGACGTCAACGCAGTCCTGCCACGGCTCGAATCCGAAGAACCGTTCGATGTGATTTTTATGGATCCGCCGTTCGATCATCAGTTAGAAAAGACTACACTTGAACTTCTGGCACATAGTTCTCTGCCTGCAGAGGATGGACTGATTGTCGTTGAGGCTTCGCCCAGAACAGATTTTTCATATCTGGAAGAGCTCGGATATGAAATTTTCAAAGAAAGACGATACGGCCAAAGCCAGCATATTTTCCTTAAGAGAATGAGGTGATTTCGGTTTTGATACACAGAGCAGTTTACCCGGGATCGTTCGATCCGGTCACTTACGGACATATAGATATAATAAAGAGAGCATCCCAGCAATTCGATGAAGTTATAGTCGGAGTTTTGACCAATTCGAAAAAAACTCCGTTGTTTTCCACTGAAGAACGTGTTAATATACTTAGGGAAGTTACGAAAAGTATCCCGAATGTGAAAATCAAGTCGTTCGAGGGGCTTTCCGTGAACTTTGTTCGGGAATGTAACGCACAGGTCATAATAAGGGGTTTGAGAGCAATCACTGATTTTGAATACGAGCTTTCGATGGCTCAGACTAACAGAATTCTTGCTCCGGACATTGATACAATGTTTCTTATTACCAGCCTGGAATATGCATATCTCAGTTCAACGACCGTGAAGGAAGTCGCTGCATATGATGCTTCCATAGAACAATTTGTTCCCCCTGTTGTCTCGGAAGCACTGAGAAAAAAGCTTGAAAGCAGGCACTGATGGGAATGTTCCCGTTTCGAGAATTCAATTCTCAATCGATTTTTATATAAAACTCGGGTATAAGGAGAGAAAAAATGGCCAGCAGGATTGAACAGATCATCGAAGAAATTGAAGAGTATATCGACAGCTGTAAATTTCAGCCGCTTTCTACGACAAAGATCGTAGTAAATAAAGAAGAGCTGGAGGAGCTTCTGAGAGAACTCAGACTTAAGACTCCGGATGAAATTAAGCGCTATCAGAAAATCATCTCCAATAAGGATGCTATTCTTGCGGACGCACAGGCTAAGGCAGACGGTATTATCGCCAATGCGGAGACAAGGGCAAAGGAGCTTGTAAGTCAGCATGAGGTCATGCAGCAGGCATATGCACAGGCCAATGATACGATAAACAAAGCTAATCAGCAGGCACAGGGAATTCTCGATTCCGCCACGCAGGATGCGAACAACATCAGACTTTCCGCTCTCACATATACAGATGAGATGCTTGCTAACATCGAGGTAGTTACCGGCGCCACGATTCAGGATGCAGGTAACAAGTACAAGGCATTTATTGACGCACTTCAGGGCGCGTACGAGACTGTAAGACAGAATCGTATGCAGCTCTCCCCGCAGACATCTCGTCCGGTTGACTCATCCGATTATTATGATGACGATGAGGACTATGAGAATTATGATGAGGATGAGGACGATATCGACGACGAAGAGGACGATATGGACTACGATGATGAAGAATAATCTGAATCATGTTTAACGAAGGGGGATGTAACAAACATCCCTCTTTTTTTCTATCGCAGGGAGTGAGTTTTTCGCTTTCTGCCCGATCACTGCAGAAAAGAAAGGAGAGGCTATGGGAA
This sequence comes from uncultured Lachnospiraceae bacterium, assembly GCA_902776305.1. Taxonomy (GTDB): domain Bacteria; phylum Bacillota; class Clostridia; order Lachnospirales; family Lachnospiraceae; genus Chordicoccus. The sequence goes on from CACYPS010000001.1 coordinate 119,024, forward strand.
TTTTAACAGAATTAGAGCCCAAAAATGTATTTCGCTACTTTGAGGAGATTTCTGCTATTCCGCGCGGTTCGGGCGATACACAGGCTATGACGGAATACCTTGTCCAGTTCGCAATTGACCATAATCTTGATGCTATTGCCGACGAAGAGGGCAATGTGATCATGAAAAAACCCGGTTCGGAAGGATATGAGGAATCCGATATCGTCATATTGCAGGGACATATGGACATGGTTTGTGCCGCTGCTCCGGGCGTGGCACATAATTTTGAGACTGATCCGATTACACTTGCCATCGAAGATGACTATATTACCGCTGTCGGAACAACGCTCGGGGGAGATGACGGAATCGCAGTTGCCTACATGCTTGCAATCCTTGATGACGATACAATCGCACATCCGCCTCTTGAATGTGTCTTCACCGTTGATGAGGAGACGGGACTTGTGGGCGCCAATCTGCTCGATCCTTCCTTTATCGACGGTAGGAGGATGATCAATCTGGATTCCGAAGAGGAAGGCATAATCACAACAGGATGCGCAGGCGCAACAATTATCATCACATCTATCCCGGTCGGCAGAGCAGTGATAAAGGGATTGCCGGTCCTTGTCGAGATCGGCGGTCTCAAAGGCGGACACTCCGGTGCAGAAATCGACAAGAGCAGAATCAATGCCGACAAGCTCATGGGACGTTATCTCTATGAACTGGACAGAAAGATCGCTTTTTCGCTCTGCGATGTGAGCGGCGGCGATAAGGACAATGTAATTCCGGCTTCTTCAAAAGCTCATCTTGTCATTGATGATGAGGATCTCGAAGCGGTGAACAATTTCACCAAGGAATTTACTGATGCGATCAGGAAAGAATATGCCGGTACGGACGATGGTCTGACGATCAAGATTGAGAGCGGACATCCGCACAAAGTTTCTGTAATGGATCCCGAGAGCCAGAACAAGGTCATCACCTTCCTGATGCATATTCCGAACGGTGTGCAGCATATGAGCGGGATAAGCAAGGGACTGGTCCAGACCTCGACGAATCTCGGTATCATAAAGACCGGGCAGACGCAGTTCTTAACAACGTCTATGATAAGGAGCTCCTATACGAGTGAAAAGGACTATGTAGCAGCACAGATTCGAAGCCTCACGAAGTATCTCGGCGGTTCCACACAGGTCTCTTATACTTTCCCGGCATGGGAGTATAATGAAAATTCAGAACTGCAGAAGGTCATGGCTGACGTATATGAAGAGATGAACGGCAAGAAACCTGTCATCAATGTGATACATGCAGGTCTTGAGTGCGGCGTCTTCGTCAGCAAGATCGAAGGTCTTGATGCCGTTTCCATAGGGCCTGATATGATTGGTATCCATACTCCGGATGAGAAGCTTTCCATCTCTTCAGCAAAAAGGACCTGGGATTATCTGCTCAAAGTACTTTCCGCTCTGAAATAACAGACAGTATCCGGCATAGCAGGTGGTTTAACCGCAGAAAGAACAGATATGGAAATACAACTTTGGAGGGAGCTTCTTCATCCCTATGAACAGGCTGTATCGGAGCTGATCGTAAAGTTCAACAGTCTTAAGATGGAGTTCTCCAAGAACAGTCTTTACTCGCCGATCGAAAGTGTCCAGGGACGGGTAAAGACCGTATCCAGTATACTGGAAAAAATGAAAAAGAAGGGAATCCCGTTCGAACATCTCGAGGACATGGTGGAGGATATCGCCGGTATACGAATCATCTGTCAGTTCGTGGAAGACATCGAGAAGGTGTCGACGCTGATCAGAATGCGTTCCGACATGGAGGTCCTTCAACAGAAGAATTACCTGGAGAATAAGAAGGCAAGCGGGTACCGCAGCTATCATCTGATTGTTTCCTATATCGTAGAGACGATCAAAGGGCCGAAAAGGATCCGTGTGGAGATTCAAATCCGCACTATGGCAATGAACTTCTGGGCAACAACGGAGCATTCTCTTCAATATAAATACAAGGGGAGCATTCCCGAACATATTTCGGGTCAGCTCGAACGTATATCGGACGCTATCTTTATTCTTGACAATGAAATGTCACAGGTCCGGAGCGAGATCATCGACGCACAGATCGATTCTCAGATCCAGACGGGCATTGTAAAAGATATCCTGACATGTATAGAAAATCTGTATCATGTCGCAAGTGAGCGCGAAGTGCTGAAGATCCAGAACGAGTTCTACAGGATATTCATGTCGAATGATATCGAAGAATTGAAGCGGTTCCAACGGCAGCTCGACATATTTGCAGAGGGCTACAGAGCCCAGTCTGTCGATTCCAAACCGCTCTGAAAGGAATAACACATTGAATCTTCCGGAAAACTATCGTGCAATAATGAAGGAATTATTAGAAGAGGACTATCCTGCATGGCAGGATAGTTTTCTTGCGTTTCCGGAACATGGAATCCGGATAAATGAATTAAAGACAGATCCGGAGAGTTTCCGGGAACTGTGGTCAGCAGTCAATGATGTATCCCTCCGGGGAGCTCTGTGCGATCCGGTCGAATGGGTACACAACGGATTTCACATTCGGGATACCGCTGTCTTTTCCGGTCATCCGTTCTATCAGGCCGGTTTGTATTATATCCAGGAGCCTTCCGCAATGACTCCGGCAGAAGTACTGCCGATCGAGAAAGGCGACTATGTACTGGATCTGTGCGCTGCTCCGGGCGGAAAAGCAACCGAGCTTCTTGCAAAACTTCGCGGGACAGGTCTTCTCTACGCAAATGATATCTCCGTCTCCCGTGCCCAGGCGCTCCGGAAAAATATCGAGATGGCCGGAGCGACCAACGCCTATATAACCGCGGAATCACCGGAAAAACTTGCTGCTTCCTTTCCCTGTTTTTTCGACAAGATCTTAGTCGACGGTCCGTGTTCCGGGGAAGGAATGTTCCGTAGAAAGCCGGATATCGTCAGGGACTGGGAAGAGAAGGGTCCTGATTATTATGCACCGCTGCAGTATGAAATTCTTGAAGCTGCTGTCAGAATGCTTAGACCCGGCGGGATGATGGTTTACTCGACCTGCACATTTTCCGAAATCGAAAATGAAGGCAATGTCGGAAAGCTCCTCAAAGAGCATCCGGACCTCGAAGTTCTGAGTATCCCGGAATATCCCGGATTCCTCAAAAGCCGAATTCCGGGACTTGAGGGGTGCGTTCGTGTGATGCCTCACCGGATGAGGGGGGAGGGACAATTTGTCTGTCTGATTCATAAAAAAGTTGAGGCTGAGATACCGGAAAAAGAGAGAAGGAAGCAAGTCAAGCCGAAACTGTATGCGGTGGAGGACCGCATGTACCTGCTTCCGATAGGACATATGCCGCGCGCAGGGATAAGGTACCTGATGTCCGGTCTTCATATAGGCACATTTAAGTCCGGTATATTAAGCCCTTCCCAGGCTCTTGCCCAGGCAATCCGAAAGGAAGACTGGGCTCGAACGCTGAACCTGAAAAGTACGGATGACAGACTTTTCAGGTATCTGAAGGGTGAGAGTATTCCTTACCGTGATGAGGAAATCGTAATCTCCGAAAATCCTCCGGCTGAGATCTTCGGCGTCCCGACTACTCTTGAAAAGGTTAAAAAAGGAAAAAACAGGAGTCAGAAAAAAACCGGGAAGCGATTCGACAAAAACAGAGCTGCTCACGATACAGCCGGTCCTGAAAATGAGCTTTATGCCGGCGACATACTGATCCTTGCAGACGGCTTTCCTGTCGGTTTCGGGTCGGACAACAGAGGCATCCTGAAAAATAAAAGAAACCCGGGCTGGCGCTCTCAGTAAAAACAATAGTGCATGACAGGAGAATCTATGTTAGAATAGCCTCTTAAGGAGTTTTATGCTTATGAATAAAATTGGCAAAGGTGAATACGGATATTTCAGAAGTGAACGGAGACGAAGGCTGCTCATATTGATTCTCTTGATGATCGTGCCGGTGTCTCTGGTTATCACAGGACTCGTTCTGAACGGATCATTTCAGAATCTACTGACAGTGGTAGCTTTTGTGTCAGTGGTTCCCGGCGCAATGGCTCTCGTCAGTGTCATCATGGTGTTCCTGCACGATTCATTGCCGGAGGAGGAGTATCGTGAGATTTCAGCGCACACAGGATCTCTTCTGATGGCCTACGAGCTTTATGTGACTCATGAGAAAGCCAGCACGTATGTTGACGCCGTGGCGATATGCGGAAACAATGTAGTGGGGTTCGTATCGGATCCCAAGGCTGATGCCGCTTTCACACAGGAATATATCAAAAAGACCCTGAGAAGCGCAGGCTACTCGGTCAATGTAAATCTCATGACAAATCGGGATAAGTTCATTGAACGTATGGACAGTCTGAATGAACATGCCGAATCTCTCAGAGAAGGAATCTCTTTCAGACCGGATTCCAGATATCCGGATTACAACCGTGAGGAAGTGATCTGGGCTATTTTGACGGAAATATCGCTATGAAACAATTTATCGCAGGCAAAAATGAAGCGGGACAGCGTTTTGACAAGTACCTGTCAAAACTGCTCCGCGAAGCGCCTAAAAGCTTCATATATAAGATGCTGCGAAAAAAGAATATCACTCTGAACGGCAAGAAGGCAGCCGGATCGGAAATGCTCTCTGAGGGTGACGAAATCAGGCTTTTCTTATCGGATGAGACTTTTCTGAAATTCTCCGGAACAAACGAGAACGCCGCACGGACGGACAGCGGTTCGCCCGGCAGAAGATCCGGAGGAGAGAGAGCGGCGGCATTTGCGAAGCGGATTATCTACGAGGATGACGACCTTCTTTTCTGGAACAAACCTCTCGGCGTGCTCTCTCAACCGGACGCTTCCGAGCGGGACAGTATCGTGGAAATGCTTCAGAATTATCTGCTTTGGTCAGGCAAACTGTGTGAAAAGGATCTTGCAACGTTCCGTCCCGCACCTGTGAACAGACTCGACAGGAACACGAGCGGCATCGTCCTGTGCGGTATATCTCTCAGGGGGCTGCAGTTCCTCTCGGAGGCAGTTCATGAAAGAACCGTTCAAAAAAAGTATGTCTGCGTGATATACGGCAGTATAAAAGACGGCCGCTATGACGCATATCTGAAAAAAGCGGAAACCGGGAACAAAGTAGAAGTATCTGACGATCCGATCCCCGGAGGAAAGCCGATCACGACTGTCTTTCGTACACTAAGCGGGCACGGCAGATATACACTTTTAGAGGCAGAACTCGTGACCGGACGAACGCATCAGATCAGGGCACATCTGACCCATATGGGATGCGGCATCGTCGGGGATCCGAAATACGGGAATCCAGAAGTGAACCGCGAAGTGAAGCAAAAGTACGGTATACAGTATCAGATGCTGCATGCCGCAGAAGTTACATTCTGTGACAGCGAAGAACCTTTCGGGTATCTGGCAGGCAAAACTTTTCGTGCCGAAATTCCGCCGGATTTTGCCAGAATCCTTGTTTCTACGTAAAAGATGACCGGTATGTCTGAGCGATAATTAAGAAAGGACTGACTGCATTGGAAACAAAAGACAATAACGAAGAGAAGATAGATATTAAGAAGGAGATACTGTCCTACGTCTATATGATTGCGCTCGTAGTTGCGGCTGTTCTCTTTCTCAATGAATTTTTTGTTGTCAACGCGAAAATTCCGTCTTCTTCTATGGAAAAGACGATTATGGTCAACGACCAGATCTTCGGCAACAGACTGGCCTATATGTCCGAGGGTCCGCAGAGGTTTGACATCATCATCTTCAGATATCCGGACGATGAGAGCAAGCTCTTTATAAAGAGAGTCATCGGTATGCCGGGTGATGTCGTGAATATCGTTGACGGCAAGGTCTATATCAATAACGAATCGGAACCTCTCAACGACAGCTTTTGCCCGGAGGAGCCGCACGGTAATTTCGGACCATATATCGTTCCGGCCAACTGCTATTTTGTGATGGGAGATAACAGGAACAACAGTCACGACTCCAGATACTGGCAAAATACTTTCGTGCGGGAAGATCAGATCCTCGGAAAAGCATTCCTGAGATACTGGCCGGCCAGCCGATTCGGAAAGATAAGCTGATGGGTACCTGGAATTCAAGAGGACTCCGCGGTTCCGTTCTGGAGGATGTCATCAACTACACGATCGAACATTACCGGGACGCCGGGCTGGCGGTCATCCAGAAGATCCCCACCCCCATCACACCGATCGAGATAGACAAGACGTCAAGGCATATCACGCTGGCCTATTTTGATCAGAAAAGTACAGTTGATTATATGGGGGTCGTGCAGGGAATTCCCATCTGCTTCGATGCGAAGGAATGTGCATCCGACACATTTCCGCTGCAGAATATACACGAACACCAGACTGCCTTCATGCGGGACTTTGAAAAGCAGGGAGGCATTTCGTTCTTTATTCTCTATTACACCGGAAGACAGGAGTATTACTACCTGCGGCTCAGGGAGATGCTCACATTCTGGGAGAGAAGGGAAGCGGGGGGACGGAAGAGTTTCCGTCTTGAGGAGCTTGATCCGGCATTTTTCCTGCAGGAAAAAAGAAATCTGATTCCGCTGCTTGAAGGAATACAGAGGGATCTTGACGACCGCGAAGAGGAAGAATAATAAGGAGAATAGATTCATGAACAACAGAGTGATCCACACCCCGGACGGCGTCAGGGATCTGTACGGTCGCAACAAAAAGAACAAAAAAATCCTCATGGCACAGCTTGACGGCGTGTTCGAGCGTTACGGATACAGTGACATCGAGACGCCTACGCTTGAATACTTTGAAGTGTTCTCAAGCGATATCGGTACGACTCCGTCCAATGAGCTTTACAAGTTCTTTGACAGGGACGGCAATACACTGGTACTGCGGCCGGATTTTACGCCTTCCGTGGCAAGAGCCGTCTCCATGCACTTCCCGGATGATGCTTTTCCTGCCAGACTCTGTTATTCCGGAAGTACATTTGTTAACTCTCGTGAGTATCAGGGAAAGCTGAAGGAAGCCACGCAGATGGGCATTGAGCTCATCGGGGACGGCAGCGCTGACGCGGATGCCGAAGTCATCGCAGTCGTCTGCGACCTTTTGCTCACATCCGGCCTTAAGGAGTTCCAGGTCAGCATCGGAGAAGTCAATTTCTTTAAATCCCTGGCGGAGCGATCTGGGCTCGACGAGGAGACCGTGGAGACAATCCGCCGCCTGATCACAACCAAGAACTTTTTCGGAGTCAGCGAAGTGCTGGATCAGGCAAATGTGGATGATGCGATCCGGGAAGCCCTGGAAGAACTTCCGCAACTCTTCGGCGGAGCGGAGATCTTCAATAAAGCCGAGAAATATGCACTTGCCGATCAGGAAAAGGAAGCTATCCGGCGTCTCCGCGACATTCATGCCGCACTGGTCGATAAGAAACTTGACAGATATATATCATATGATTTCGGTTCTCTTTCAAAATATACCTATTATACCGGCATAATATTCTCTGCTTTTACGTACGGAACCGGGGAGCCCATTGCGAGAGGCGGAAGATACGATCATCTGCTCGGACATTTCGGAAAGGATCTGCCGGCTGTCGGCGTCGGTCTCTATTTTGACCAGCTGACCAACTGTCTCCAGAGACAGCTTATTCCTTACGGCGCGGACGCACTGCTCGCCGGGAAGGGAGGGAATGCATGAGATACCTTACGATAGCCCTCACGAAAGGAAGACTTGCCAACAAGACACTCGAGCTCTTTGAGCGGATCGGTGTGGACGCCTCCGGTGCACTCGATAAAAACACCAGAAAGCTTGTTTTCACAAATGAAGAGCTCGGTCTGCGTTTTTTCCTGGCCAAGGGTCCCGATGTTCCGACATATGTCTATTACGGCGCCGCAGATATCGGTATCGTCGGCCGTGATACAATTATTGAAGAAAATAAGAAGCTATACGAAGTCCTGGACCTCGGCTACGGAAAATGCCGTATGTGTGTATGCGGTCCCGCTTCTGCACGAAAATATCTGGAAAACGGGGACACGATCCGTGTAGCCACCAAATATCCGAACATAGCCAAGGATTACTTCCTCGGAAGGAAGCATCAGACTGTAGAGATCATTAAAATGAACGGTTCCATCGAACTTGCACCGATCGTGGGTCTCTCCGAGGTCATTGTAGACATAGTGGAGACCGGATCAACGCTGAGGGAGAACGGTCTTGAGGTCCTTGAGGAGGTCTGTCCGCTCTCGGCCCGCATGGTCGTGAATCAGGTCAGTATGAAGATGGAAAATGAGCGCATTGCGGATCTCATCCGCAGGCTAAAGAATGAACTCGCGAAGGGAATTTGAATATGCAGATTTTAAAGCTTAATGATGATTCATTCGGTACAATTCTCACAAATATGTTAAAGAGAAGTCCGGACAGCTATCCCAGGCAGGAAGCTGCCGTAGCCGATATCCTGAAAAATGTGAGAGCTGACGGAGACAAAGCGGTATTCGCCTATACAGAGAAATTCGACGGCGCAGTCATAAACGAAGAAAATTTCACAGTAACACCGGAAGAGGAAAAGGAAGCCTACGAAAAGGTAGATCCGGAACTCATCGGCGTGATCAGACGGGCGATCGTAAGAATTAAAGCCTTCCACGAGCAGGAAAAGCAGAAGAGCTGGTTCATGACGGAAGACGGGATTGTACTCGGTCAGCGCGTGACTCCGCTCCAGAGAGTCGGCGTCTATGTGCCGGGCGGCAAAGCGGCATACCCGTCATCCGTTCTTATGAATGTCATCCCCGCTCAGGTTGCGGGCGTACCGGACATCGTGATGTGCACGCCTCCCGGAAAGGACGGCAAAGTCACACCGACAACGCTTGTGGCGGCTAAGGAAGCCGGCGTTGGCACGATTTATAAGGTGGGAGGTGCACAGGCGATCGCTGCCATGGCTTACGGAACGAAAAGCCTGCCGAAGGTGGACAAGATCACAGGACCGGGGAACATCTTTGTTGCGCTGGCCAAGAAGGCTGTCTACGGACATGTCTCCATCGATTCTGTAGCGGGTCCCTCCGAGATCACAGTCCTCGCAGATGAGACAGCCAATCCGCGTTATGTAGCGGCGGACCTTCTGTCCCAGGCAGAACACGATGAACTTGCGTCCGCTATTCTCGTGACGACTTCAGCGGAACTTGCCGAAAAAGTGAGTGAGGAGGTCGAGAAGTTCACCGCGAAGCTTGAAAGAAAAGCAATTATTCAGAAATCACTGGACAATTTCGGAAGAATCCTTGTGGCTGACAATATGGAAGAAGCTATCCGTGCCGTCAACGAGATCGCATCGGAGCACCTTGAGCTCGTCACCCGCGATCCGTTCCTTCTGATGACAAAAATCAGGAACGCCGGAGCCATCTTTATCGGCGATCATTCCTCGGAGCCATTCGGCGATTATTTTGCCGGACCTAACCATGTTCTGCCGACGAACGGTACCGCCAAGTTCTTTTCGGCACTCTCGGTGGATGACTTCATCAAGAAGACCAGCATTATCTACAGTTCCCGGGAAGCGCTCGGAAGCATGCATGAGGACATAGAGACATTTGCAAAGGCGGAGGGCCTCACTGCCCATGCCAATTCTATTCACGTGAGATTCGAGTAAGCCGGAAAGGATAAGAGAATGACCAAGTATTTTATACCATGTCTGTATATTTATAAGGGAAGGGCCGTGACCGGCTTCGGACACAAAAATGTCTTTGCATCCGGCAATCTCTCGGAACTCTCCATGTTCTACAGTGACCACGGGGCTGACAGGCTGCTTGTCTTTGACTTCTCGAGCGGAGACGCCGAGCATGACCGGTCGATCGCCTGTATCAAAGATATCTGTAAATCTTCACAGGTACCGGTCTATGCAGCCGGAAACGTAAAACGTGTGGAAGATGTCAAGAAGCTCCTCTACGCGGGATGCAGTGCAGCGGTCCTCAATGCGGGAAAACCGGGTAACATTGAGATGCTGGAAGAGGTCTCGAAAAGATTCGGCAAGAATAAAATCGCAGTATGCGTCTCCTCCATGGATGAATATCTTCCGGCTAAGGATCTGATCGAGGAGTATGCCTCCATGATCCTTCTGCTCGACAACATTGACGAAGAGATGCACCGGGAGACAGCGCTGCCGATCATTCTCCACACGAACCACGGGAACCCGCGCAAAGTTCTCGATCTTCTCGGCAAGGACAGCGTTGACTGCATCAGCGGATCCTGCGTGAGCGGAACGGATATGGACCTCAACTGGCTCAAGACTGAAGCTGCCAGGGAGGGAATTCCCGTCAATATCCTGACAAGCAATATCAGTTGGGATGAAATGAAGACCAATGAACAGGGCCTCATTCCCTGCATTGTACAGGATTATAAAAACGATCAGGTCCTCATGATGGCATGGATGAACAGGGAAAGTTTTGAGAAGACCCTGGAGACGGGCCGGATGACCTATTACTCGAGAAGCAGACAGAGCCTTTGGGTGAAAGGAGAGACATCCGGACATTTTCAGTATGTAAAATCCATGGCTGTTGACTGCGATAACGATACTTTGCTCGCAAGAGTATCCCAGATCGGTGCAGCCTGCCACACAGGAAACCGCAGTTGTTTTTACAGAACGCTCGTGGAAACGACCAGTGATGACACGAACCCTCTGCATGTTTTTCAGGACGTCTATAATGTTATTCTGGACAGAAAAGAGCATCCGAAGGAAGGATCTTACACCAATTACCTGTTCGACAAGGGAATCGATAAGATCCTGAAAAAGGTGGGCGAGGAAAATACAGAGATCATCATCGCCGCGAAGAACCCTGACCCTGAAGAGATAAAGTACGAGATTTCCGACTATCTGTATCACCTGATGGTGCTTATGGCAGAGCGCGGCGTCACCTGGGACGATATAACATCTGAGCTCGCCAGAAGATAAGGGGTGTATATGAGAAAACTTTTTCTGGAAGACCGGATCCTTCGGTCTGTGGAAAAGCCTGCAAGATATATAGGCGGTGAGATGAATGCCGTCGTAAAGGACCGGGACAGTGTATCCGTGCGATACTGTATGTGTTTCCCGGATGTATATGAGATCGGAATGTCCCACCTCGGGATACAGATCATATATGATCAGCTGAACAGACGCGCAGACACCTGGTGTGAGCGCGTCTATTCGCCGTGGCCGGATCTTCATAAGATCATGAAAGAAGAAAATATCCCGCTTTTCGCACTGGAGTCGCAGGAGGAGATCCGCAAGTTTGATTTTCTCGGATTTACACTGCAATATGAGCTCTGCTACACCAATGTGCTTCAGATCCTGGATCTCGCGCAGATCCCGTTCATGGCTAAGGATCGGGACGATTCTTTCCCGCTCATCATAGGCGGAGGTCCCTGCACCTACAACCCGGAACCTCTGGCGGATTTCTTTGACCTCTTTTATATCGGCGATTCGGAAGTATCGCTCGATGAACTTATAGATCTCTACCGCGATATGAAAGCGGACGGATGCGGTAAGTCAGCTTTTCTGCGGGCCGCATCAAAGCTCCCGGGCGTCTATGTACCATCCCTTTACGCGGTCGAATACGGTGAGGACGGCACGATCTGCTCCTTTGAACCGATCTTTGAAGATGTTCCGAAGACCGTCAGGAAGCAGACATGTATGGATTTTGAAAATGCTCCGTATCCCGAAAAGCCCGTCATACCCTACCTAAAAGCCACACAGGACCGCATCACGCTCGAGATCATGCGCGGCTGCATAAGAGGATGCCGTTTCTGTCAGGCAGGTATGCTTTATCGTCCGCTCAGACAGAAGCCGATTGAGCAGCTTAAAAAGGAAGCGGATATCATGATTACCGGCTCCGGACATGAAGAAATCTCCCTGAGTTCCCTGAGTTCAAGCGATTATACGGAACTCCCGGAGCTTCTTGATTATCTGATTACGAACTTCAGGACCAAGTCCGTGAATATCACGCTGCCGTCCCTCAGAATAGACAACTTCTCTCTGGACGTCATGAGCAGATTGCAGGATGTGAGAAAGAGCTCTCTTACATTTGCTCCCGAAGCGGGAACGCAGCGTCTGCGTGACGTCATAAACAAAGGCCTGACCGAGGAAGATATCATGAACGGATCCGGTATGGCTTTCCGCGGCGGCTGGAACAAGGTCAAGCTATATTTCATGTTAGGTCTGCCGACCGAGCAGGATGATGACCGAAAGGGAATCGCTCACCTTGCACAGGCAGTTGCAGACAATTATTATGAGATACCTAAGGATAAGCGGAACGGCAAGTGTGAGATCACTGTCAGCACGTCTTTCTTTGTACCGAAGCCGTTCACACCTTTCCAGTGGGCTCCGATGTTCCGCGCTGAGGACTACATAAGCTTTGCACGCACAGTTAAATCGGAGATCCGTTCCATGAAGAATCAGAGAAGTATACGATATAACTGGCACGATGCGGACGGAACTGTGCTTGAGGGCGTATTTGCACGCGGCGACAGAAGGCTTTCCGCTGCCATTTTGTATGCTTATGAGCACGGGGCAATGTACGACGCATGGACGGATTTCTTCGACATAAATAAGTGGAATGAAGCGTTCGATATGACCGGTATCGACATAGATTTTTACAATCTGAGGGAGAGGGATACACAGGAGATCCTGCCCTGGGATTTCATCGATATCGGCGTGACGAAACAGTTCATGATTCGCGAGTGGAAACTTGCGAAAGAGGAAAAGGTAACGCCCAATTGCCGGCAGAAATGCTCCGGCTGCGGTGCAAGAAGCTTTGGAGGCGGTGTGTGTTTTGAAGGTCAGAATTAAATTTGCTAAAACAGGTCCTCTCCGGTACGTCGGCCACCTCGACTTTATGCGTGCCGTGCAGAAGATCATCCGGAGAACTGATATTGAGGCCGCTTACACGAAAGGCTTCAGTCCACACCACATACTTTCATTTGCATCCCCTCTGGGAGTCGGACTTGAGAGCACGGGAGAATACTTCGATCTGGAACTCGCTTATCGCGACCCGTTTGAAATGAGTAAGGTGGATCTTGCAAGACTGAACAGCATCGGTCTTGAAAATGACGATCTGCCGGATGCCCCGCCATACACCTGGGTCCTCGAACAGCTGAACGCGCAGACTCCCCCGGGCGTGCGTTTTCTCGGCGTAAAACGCGTGGAAGAGAACAATAATAAAGCCATGGCACAGGTAAGGGCCGCCGATTACTCGGTGTTCCTTAAAGAAGGGGCATTTGCAGACCGTTCCGCTCCCGACCTTCTGTCTTCCTTACTCAGGGAGCAGGAGTTCATCGTCCATAAGGTGACCAAAAAGACGGAGAGTGACGTCGATATCAGGCCGCTTATCTTCGAAGCGGAGGTCATGACCGGGGAACACTCCCTCTTCATCCATCGTGTGGATGAAATGTGCCGCATTCCGAAAGAGGACCCATCTTATGAGCAGGAATACCTGGCTGCACAGACATCGGAACGCATCAGGGCGGAAGGATATCCGGTCGTGATCGATATGAAGCTCAGTGCGGGGAGCGCGGCCAACCTCAAACCGGAGACGGTCATTGAGGCTATGTGCACGCATGCAAATCTGTCCTATGATCCGTTCTCATTCCTCATATTGAGACGGGAGATGTATATGGAGGGAGGAAAGACCCTGCTTGACGAGGGACTTTTATTCTGAAAATGAACGATTTTATTGTCACAGGGATCGAGCGGGACGGCGGAAAATTTCTGGCTGCCGCCTTCTATGAAGAAAGGCAGCTGACCGAGCTTGCGGTCATGCCTTTCCGCGAGGAATCCCGGGTCGGAAAAATCTACATCGGATATATCGAATCTGTCGCGAAGAATATCGGCGGAGCCTTCATCCGGATCTCGAAAGATTTTAAGTGCTTCCTGCCGAATTACAGAAGGATTGCGCATGCTGCCCCGGCATCAGGCGACCCGGAGAGCGGAACACAGCCGCTCCATGAGAATACACAGGGCCACATGCTTGTCCGCATCACAAAAGATGCGGCGGGCGTGAAGGAGGCCGTGTGTTCCACATCCATCGAGCTCGCGGGAAAATACAGCGTCGTATCTCCCGGAAAGACATCCCTGTCTTTTTCAAAGAAGCTGAATGACGAGGAGAAAGCATTGCTCAAAAAATGGGTGAACCCCCATGATTATCCGGGTATGCATATCCTGCTCAGAACAAATGCCATGCAGGCAGAGAAAAAGGATATCCTGCATGAGCTGAATGAGCTGTCAGAATCTCTTCGTGACCTGCTCAGGCGGGCATCCTCCGCGAAGCCCGGGGAATGTCTCTACACGCCGGAACCGTTCTATATCACGATGATACGTGATCTGTATGTCGCGCCGGACCGTGCTTTCTCCGATGTGCCGAAGATCGCTGATGCGCTTCATACTTACATGGAAGATCACATCACGGATAAATCGGACGGGAAGGAACCTGCAGGAACGGATGATATGAATCCCTGCCTCATTCGCCCCGGCACCCTTACGCTTGCACAGCTTTTTAATCTGGAGCATGATCTGGACAGGCTCTCGCAGAAGATCGTGTGGCTCAAGAGCGGGGCTTATCTGGTGATTGAGAGGACAGAGGCATTTGTCATCATTGACATCAACACAGGCCGCTGCACAAGAGGCAAGATCCCGGAGGAAACATACAGGAAGATCAACCTGGAGGCAGGCGAGGAGATCCTCAGGCAGCTGCGGCTGCGGGAGCTCTCCGGGATGATACTCATAGATTTTATAAACCTTGAGAGTGAAGATCACCGTGAGGAACTTGTGAATGTGATGAAGAAACGGGCGCGGAAAGAACACAGGAAGACGGAAGTGATCGATCTTACGAAACTCGGAATACTGGAAATGGTCCGTGAAAAGAAGGGGAAACCCCTCGACGAGATCCTTTCCGGGACGTGAAAATCAGGAGGAAACACAATGGCAAATGTAGCACTTATTATTGCCGGCGGTTCAGGCGCCAGAATGCATCAGGACATCCCGAAGCAGTTCCTTACAGTCAATGAGAGACCGGTCATCGTCTATACACTCGAAGCCTTCCAGCGCCACGCGGAAATCGACGCCATTGCGGTAGTGTGCATTGAGGGCTGGGATCAGGTGCTCTGGGCTTACGCCAGACAGTTCAATATTTCAAAACTTAAATATGTCATTCCGGGCGGATCGAACGGCCAGGGCTCCATACGGAACGGTGTGTTCGAACTCGAAAAGCATTTTGCACCGGATGACATAGTCCTTGTCCACGATGCGATCAGACCGATGGTCTCCGCCGAAATCATTTCCGACTGTATAATCAAGGCGAAGAAATACGGCAGCGGTATTGCCACGATCCCGTGCGCGGAAGCCATGATGCAGACGGAGGACGGTTTTGTGTCTACCGGCAGCTATCCGCGCGACAATCTGAAGAGAACGCAGACGCCGCAGGGATTTCCGATCGGTAAGATCTGCGACCTTCACAGACGGGCACTCGAAGCCGGGATCACCAATTCCGTGGCTTCCTGCACACTTATGATCGAAATGGGCGAACAGGTCCATTTCTCTGCCGGAAGCGAAAAGAACATTAAGCTGACAACGGTCGATGATATTGATATTTTCAAAGCGCTGCTCCTTGCAAGGCGGGCAGACTGGCTTAAAGAATAGGAAGAAATAAAATGGATTTTTACCGAAGTAAAACATATATTGAGGATTTAATAGCGACTTCTCAGGATGTCACGGATATAAAGTCCCTGCGCGGAAGCAGCATTTTGATCACCGGATGTACAGGCACGATCGGCTCGTGGATTGCCGATACACTGCTTTTATTTAATGAGATAAATGTCGCAGATATGAAAATTATCCTCGCCGGAAGGCGCATCGATCGGATGAAGGCACATTTTGAAAAATGTCCGACTGCATCGCCTGTTTATGCACATTTTGACCTCGGCAAAGCACCCGAATGGAATTTCCCCATTGATTACATCATCCATACTGCCGGCAATGCACATCCCGCCGCGTTCAACGGTGACCCTTGCGGTACAATCACAGGCAATATCATGGGAACATGGAATCTCCTGAAATACGGTCTGGACCACGGCTGCAAACGGTTTCTGTATATTTCCACAGGTGAGGTCTACGGTCAGGGTGACCTTTCGCTGGAAAGCTTTGAGGAGACGTACGGAGGATATGTAGATCCCACATCTCCGAGGTCGTCCTATCCGAATTCAAAGAGGGCTGCGGAAACACTGTGCGCGTCCTTTACAGCGCAATATGGGATGGAGACGGTCATTGTGAGACCGAGTCACACCTACGGCCCGTGCGTCACACCGACCGACAGCCGTGCAAATGTTCAGTTCCTGAAGAACGGCTTTGACGGATCTGATATCGTGATGAAGAGTGCGGGAACCCAGGAACGTTCCTATACATATGTAGCTGACTGCGCATCTGCGGCACTCACCGTGCTCTTAAAAGGCAAAAAGGGGAGCGCTTACAACAGTGCCGTACCTGAGGCGAGAGCGACTATAGCAGGATTTGCCAGGGCTGTGGCGGAGGTATCGGGAACAAAAGTAGTCTTCGCGGATCCTACAGCAGCCGATCTTGCCAACAGAACGCCTATTGCAAAACAGGTGCTTTCATCCGTTAAGACCGAGTCCCTCGGCTGGAAGGGCAGGTATGATGTGAGGACAGGAGTCTCTCATACCCTTAAAATCTGGAGAGAATCGGTACTTTGAAAATTAAGGGGTAAAAAAACAAAAAATAATGGTTTACAAATAAAACCTTCCATGCTAATATATTCGAGTATGCCGCACAGAGGGGCTGTAAGTTCGGAGCCATAAAGCTTTGACGCCGCATCTGGCGAGTTTTAGATGAAGGAGGTGTGCTTCATGTATGCAATTATCGCAACTGGCGGAAAGCAGTATAAAGTTTCCGAAGGTGATGTGATCCGTGTTGAGAAACTCGGTATCGACGTTAACGGCGAAGTGACATTCGACGATGTTCTCGCAGTTAAAGACGAGAGCCTTAAAGTCGGTGAAGATGTTAAGGGTGCTACTGTAACAGGCAAGGTTATTTCCAACGGCCGTGCAAAGAAAGTCATCGTATATCATTACAAACCGAAGTCAGGTTATCACAAGAAGAACGGTCACAGACAGGCTTACTCAGCTGTTAAGATCGAAAAGATCAACGCTTAAGTATGATTACAGTCAAGATCTTTAAAAGATCCGATGATTTCGAAGGGTTTCAGGTATCCGGTCACGCCGGACAGGCAGAAAGCGGCTATGATATCATCTGCGCCGCAGTTTCAGTACTCACTGTGAACACTGCAAATTCGATCGAGACCCTGACCGGAGACAGAATAGAGGATTGCGAGAAGGACGGATTTCTGTCCTGCAGATTCCCGGATGGGTTATCTGAGAGCGGACGACTGCTCATGCGTTCCATGATTCTCGGTCTCCAACAGATTGAAGCTAATTACGATGAACCTTATGTAAAGGTAGTTTTCTCGGAGGTGTAGACATGCTGAACATGAATCTTCAGCTCTTCGCTCATAAGAAAGGTGTCGGTTCCACAAAGAACGGACGCGATTCCGAAGCCAAAAGATTAGGCGCGAAGAGAGCGGACGGCCAGTTCGTTAAGGCCGGAAATATTCTTTACAGACAGCGCGGCACTCATATTCATCCGGGTGCAAATGTCGGCCGTGGCGGAGATGACACTCTGTACGCTAAAGCTGACGGCATTGTCCGTTTCACAAGACTCGGCAAGAACCGCAAGCAGTGCTCAATCGAGCTCGTTGCTGAGGCAGTGGAAGAATAAAAAGACCAGGGCTTCGAATCCGAAAGGATTTGAAGCCTTTTTTAAAACATTTTTAAGTCCCGCGCCGAATCTTTAAGCCGGGATTTGTATTGAAAGGAAAAATACATGTTTGCAGATCGTGCAAGAATTCATATCCGCTCAGGAAAGGGCGGTGACGGACACGTCAGTTTCCGCCGTGAGAAATACGTCCCGGCAGGCGGACCGGATGGCGGTGACGGCGGAAAAGGCGGAGATATTATATTCGAAGTCGACAAGAGTATGAATACTCTTTTTACATACAAGCACAAGTATATGTTCAAAGCCGGCAACGGTGAAGAGGGCGGCAATAAACGCTGCCACGGTGCCAACGGTGCCGATCTTGTCCTGAAAGTTCCGGAGGGAACTATTCTTCGTGAAGAGCACTCAGGTGAGATCATCGCGGATATGTCAGGCGAAAATATGCGAAAGACCATCCTCAGAGGCGGACGCGGCGGCAGGGGAAATATGAACTTTGCCACGCCTACCAATCAGGCACCGCAATATGCGGAACCCGGAAAGGCTGCCCTGGATCTGGATATCATAATGGAGCTTAAACTGGTCGCGGATGTCGGCCTTGTAGGTTTTCCGAATGCCGGAAAATCGACCTTCCTGTCCCGCGTGACGAACGCCAAACCGAAGATCGCCTCCTATCCGTTCACAACAATTCAGCCCAATCTGGGGGTTGTTGATTTCGGTGACGGAAGAGGTTTCGTCATCGCGGATATGCCGGGTCTTATCGAAGGCGCTGCAGAAGGTGTGGGACTCGGACACGAATTCCTGAGACATATCGAGAGAACGCGCGTCATTATCCACATCGTGGACTGTGCTTCTTTTGACGGAAGAGATCCGGTCGAGGATATTCGTGCTATCCATAAAGAGCTTATGCAGTATAATCCCGCTATCATGAAGAAGCCGATTGTCATTGCAGCTAACAAAATTGATGTTATATACGGCATGGAAGATGATCCGGTCGAGAGAGTGAGAGCTGCATTTGAAAAAGACGGATATAAAGTCTATCCGATTTCAGCGGTTACCGGCCAGGGCGTCAAAGAGCTGCTCTACGCCGTACAGAAACTGCTCGACACCGTCGCTCCGGAAATCGAGTTCTATGAGCAGGAGTTCTTCCCGGAGGATATGATCGTAACGGATGACCTGCCATACACGATTGCAGTCACGACAGATCAGAAGGGACGCAGTGTCTATATCGTCGAAGGTCCGAAGATCGACAAGATGCTCAGCTACACGAATCTCGAATCAGAGAAAGGTTTTACATACTTCCAGAACTGGATGCGCAAGACCGGTATCAATCAGAATCTTGAGCGCTACGGCATAGGCGAGGGCGACACCGTCAGAATGTATGGTCATGAATTCAACTATTATACAGAGAACACGGAGGCGGAAAATGAATCTGACGAGTAAGCAGAGAGCATATCTGAAAAGCCTTGCCATGACGCAGGATCCGATAATCTACCTTGGCAAATCTTCACTTACGCCCGAAAATACAAAAAACGTCGAGGAGGCTCTGGCTGCCAGAGAACTCATCAAGATAGGTGTACAAAAGAACTGCGACGACGATCCGAAGGAGATAGCAGATATCGTTGCAGAGCGGACACATGCACAGGTCGTACAGGTCATTGGTAGAAAAATCGTTCTTTACAGACCCGGAAAAGATAAGAACCGTAAGATTGAACTTCCACGCGCGGCAAAGAAGGAATAAAAGATGAGAAAAGTAGGGATCATGGGCGGTACTTTTGACCCGATACACATCGGTCATCTGATTCTCGGAGAAAATGCATATCTTCAGCTCGGTCTGGACAAAGTCGTGTTCATGCCTTCCGGAAATCCTCCTCACAAACTGAATCGTGAGGGCAGGGCATCCGATCTGGAGCGCATGGATATGGTCAAGCTGGCGATTGCAACGAACACGCATTTTGAAATATCTGACATAGAGATGAACGAAGAGGGCTATTCCTACACATTCAGGACGCTGGAGCGCCTGAATGCGGAGCATCCGGATACCCGCTACTATTTTATAATCGGAGCGGATTCTCTGTTCGATTTCGATAAATGGATGAATCCTCAGCGCATCTGCAACGCCTGCACTCTGGTCGTTGCGACGCGCAATCATACGAGCAACAGCCAGCTGGATGCAGCTATAACGCATGTTCGTACGAAATATCAGGCGGACATTGTGAAACTCGACACGGAGAATATTGACTGTTCATCGCACCAGATCCGCAGTTGGGTCGCAGAGGGTCACACGGTCAAGTATTATGTCCCGGATACTGTCATCAATTATATTAACACCTATGGAGTATATGCAGGAGGAAAAGATGGCCAGGGCAGATCTTGAAAAATATAATAAAAGACTTAAAAAATATCTGGACGAGAGCAGATACTATCACACGCAGGGCGTCCGATACACAGCTACAGCTATGGCCATGGCACACGGCGTTGATCTGTATAAAGCCGAACTCGCAGGTCTCCTTCACGACAGTGCGAAAAACATTCCGGATGAAAAAAAGATCAAATTGTGCAAAAAACACAACATTCCTATGACCGAGATCGAACTGCAAAGTCCGTATCTGCTTCATTCCAAGCTCGGCGCGTATATAGCGGAGGCAAAATATGACGTGCACGACGAGGACGTGCTTGAAGCTATCCGAAATCATACAACAGGAAAGCCGAATATGAACCCGCTGGATCAGATTATCTTTATTGCGGATTATATCGAACCCAGAAGAGATAAAGCACCCAACCTGCCGGAAGTAAGAAGGATGGCGTTCCTGGATCTGGATGAATGCTGTTACATAATTCTTAGAGATACATTAAATTTTCTGAAATCTAAGAAGGCAAAGATTGACAGCATGACGGAAGAAGCCTACAATTTCTATAACGGAATTCATTGTAGAAAATATCAGACTGTCGATCATGAGAATGTCTCTCAGGACTGATATGACTACTTTTGTAGCGATTAATTCACACATAACATGAGGATGATAGTGTATGGAAAAAGAAGAGAGCAGAAAACTCGCCGCAATCGCTGTCGGGGCACTGGAAGACAAGCTCGGCCGCGATATTAAGGTTATTGAAATCGATGAGATTTCGCCGCTCGCAGATTATTTTGTCATCGCCACCGGCCGCAATGTCAATCAGACAGACGCTATGGTCGAAGCTGTAGAAGAAGCTGCAGAGAAGGCCGGATTTTCACCGGATCATATTGAGGGGCACAAGAACGGAAACTGGACTCTGATTGATTTCAAGGGCGTCGTTGTACACGTATTCGATGAGGAAGCCCGCGGATTCTATGACCTTGACAGAATATGGAAGGACGGTAAGCAGATCGATCCTGATGAACTTTAAACAAACAGTAGAAATGTTTATCTCATATACATTAGAGTAATAACACAAATACAGCGTATGAAATATAACTTCAGAAAAGTCAGGACATCGCTTCTTGCGATGTCTTTGATATTTGTGATGACTGCCTGCGGTCAGGGGGGTTCGGAAGAGGGATTTTCCCTGTCTGACTGGCGGGAAGTCATAAGACTAGAGTGGAATGCACTCATGGAGAGAATAGGCTTTGGAACGGATGGAAATGACGAGTCTAACTCAGATGAATCCGAACGCTTTAAAGGATTCGATATCAATCCCGATATCTCCGTGGAAGTGCACGAAGAAGACCCGGACCCTTCCTCAGACGGTGAGGAGGAAATAGAAGCAAGAGCAGAGGGCCTTACAGGATTTTATTTCAATCAGCTCTCGGACGACCGTAAGGATGCTTACGAACAGCTTTATACAGGTATTGTCGAGAGAAAATCCGAATTCTTTATATATGCTCAGGATGATGCAGACTGCGGCCCGGCGCTCAACGCACTTGTGTGCGACCATCCGGAATTTTTCTGGATTGACGGCAATGCATCGATTTACGGCTATGAGGGACCGGGTGCAAAGAAAATAACACTTGAATTTAATATTGATGCGGATGCTATAGATAGCGTTCAATCCGTTATAGACGCCGCGACGCAGGAATATATCGGTATGCTGCCGGAAAATGCGAGTTCATACGAGAAGGTGAAGACCGCTTACGATTATGTGATCCGTAAAGCAGACTACATGATTAATGCACCGCAGGCTCAGAATATTCAGAGCGTATTTCTGTACGGGCAGAGCGTGTGTGCAGGTTATACACGTTCGTTCCAGTACCTGCTTGCCAAAGTCGGAATTGACAGCTCGTACATAGCAGGTACGGTGGAGCACAACGGGGCACTGGAATCACATGCCTGGAGTATGGTCAATATAGACGGCACAAATTATATGGTCGACGTGACCTGGGGTGACCCCAATTACGGCGGAGCGGATGTTGAAGGAAAAATGCCGGATATCCTGTACAACTATCTGTGTCTCACAACAGAAGATATGGAGAGAGCGACACACATTCCGGATCCGACCTTTGCTTACCCGGTGTGCGAGTCGAGAGACTACAACTATTATCTGCTGAACGGTTACTATCACGAATATTGTGACCGTGAGGAGATCAGAGCTGCTCTGCAGACAGCTGTTGAGAACGGTGAGACATCCGTGCATTTCAAATTCTCAAATTTTGATGAGTATGCTGCGGCAGTTTCCGCAATATTTGATGAAGGACTGCTTAACGAGGCGCTTCAGCTCCGTATGCAATGGGATGGACTGGAGTCCATGTCTTACTATCCGATGAATGATGATGCGCTCTGTACAATTGATATATACTGGTAAAAAAAATGAAGGGCTGCCGCGGCAGCTCTTCATCTTTTTTATGCTTGATTCCTCAGCTGAGGAACCTCATAACACCTATGACTTTTCCCAGAATTGTGAGGTTATCCTCAACTATGATCGGGTCCATCGTATCGTTCTCCGGCTGTAGCCTGATATAACCGTCCTCCATATAAAATGTCTTTACGGTTGCGGAGTCTTCAATCAGGGCGACGACGATATCGCCGTCGCGCGCGGTGTTCTGTTCGACAACGATCACGTCGTCCCCGTTCAGAATGCCGGCCTTTATCATACTGTCACCTTTTACTTTCAGCATGAATGTCTGCTTATTCGGAAGATATTCTGCCGGGATGGGGAAGTAGCTGTCAACATTTTCGACTGCCAGAAGAGGTTGTCCGGCAGCAACCGTTCCCACCAACGGAACATTGACTACTTCACGTCTTGTGAGATTGAAGTTGTCATCGATGATCTCGATTGCACGGGGTTTGGTAGGATCTCTCCTTATATAGCCGTTCTTTTCAAGGGTTTCCAGATGCGCGTGCACAGAAGATGTGGATTTCAGCCTGACAGCCTCACATATATCTCTGACTGAGGGCGGATAGCCCTTGTTCAGTATTTCATTCTTTATAAAATCAAGAATTTCCTTCTGTTTTGCGGTTATTTTGCCGTATGCCATAGAATTGTTTACCTCCTTTGAAACTCACTATGCACCTGAGATTATAGTATCACAGTGTTCGAAAAAAATCAAACGGATATTCGGAAAATACGTTCGATTTTATTGACAAACGCGCGTTCGGATGATATATTATTCTCGAACGGAAGTTCTGAACACAGGTTTGTTGTATAGCTGGGGAGTAAATACGATGACAGGGACAGAGAGAAAAAAAAGAAGAATTTTAAGAGAACGCAGACGTGCAGAGCGCAGAAGAAAACTGATTCGCAACAGGATTGCAACAGCTATGGCAGTCACGATCGTCACACTGATTATAGTTTTGCTGTGTATGAAGTTCACGGCCAGAGAGACCATTGCTGAGGATAAATCCAGATTTTCAAAAAAGTATTACAAGAGCTATATGATCGAGTACGGGGACACGCTCTGGACAATTGCGGAAAAGAACTGCGGTACAGAATGGAAAAACAACTGGGATTATATAGATGAGGTTATGAGGATAAACGGGCTGCATTCGGATAAGATCAGAGCCGGATATCATTTGACGTTGCCGTACTATACGTGACATACTATACATAATCAGGCAGCATGAATCATTTCAAGTCTACTTAAGCCTATTCCTAAAGGATCGGCGCTGAATTGGTTCGACTGAAATCACGAGTATTGCGCAATGAAAAATAAGTATTTAGTGTGTGTTGGCAGGTTCCGGGAGGGACCTGCTTTTTTGTTGGGAGTTGACAGGGAGGGGGCGTGGGGGTATGATTGTTACATCCATCTCTTCCACAAACGCGAGTTTAACGAAAAGATGGAGCCGGAAAATAGGGCTTACGGGACATTCTTCAGGGCTCCATCTATTTCGTTAAACTCGGGGGGATGCTTATTGGCGGCTTTCAAGTGAAATAATTATTAAAGTTCAAATATAAAGTTCAATAGTTCAATGCATGTTGTCAGGCTCCATCTATTTCGTTAAACTCGAGGGGATGCTTATTGACGGCTTCCAAGTGAAATAACTATTAAAGATAAAGTTCAAAATAACTATTCCAGCTGTTTCGTTAAATAAATGAAAGGAACTCTTATATGGCTGACAGAATCACCTACCGCGAACAAACCGATCGCAAAAACATCCTCAAACTCAGGGATGTCCTGAACACCTTACCGCCGTACGTCAAGGATTACTTCCGAGCCATCGATTCCACCTCAACCACCAAGACCCGCATATCCTATGCCTATGACATCCGGGTCTTCTTCGAGTTCTTAAAGAGTCAGAACCCGGTGTACCGGAATTATGAAATCCGCGATTTCACCCTCGAAGACCTTGACCGCGTCACCGCCCGCGACCTCGAAGAATACATGGAGTATCTCAAACTCTATGAAACGCCCGCAGAGCGCAAAAACACCTCCCCGATGAACACCAATGGGCTTCTCGGTTTAAAACGCAAATTATCGGCTCTCAGGAGCTTCTACGGTTATCTGTTCCGGCAGGAAATGATCAAAACTAACCCCACAGTCCTGATTGATATGCCCAAAATCCATGAAAAGACGATCATACGCCTCGATACGGATGAGGTCGCAATTCTTCTCGATTATATCGAAAACTGTGGCAATCAGCTCTCCGGAAAAGCCCTGAGCTACTATAAAAAAACACGCGAACGTGATCTTGCCATCGTAACTCTCCTGCTCGGAACGGGCATTCGAGTGTCGGAATGTGTCGGTCTGGACGTAGAGGATCTTGACTTTCGGAATAACGGTATCCGCATCGTCCGAAAAGGCGGAAATGAGGCCGTTGTCTACTTCGGTCCGGAAGTCGAGGAAGCTCTTCGCAACTACCTTGAGATAAGGAAAGGAATCACACCTTGCGCAGGACACGAACACGCCCTCTTCTACTCTATTCAAAGGAGACGAATGACTGTTCGGTCAGTTGAGGATCTCGTGGAGAAATACGCATCAGCTGTAACGACTACGAAAAAAATCACGCCTCACAAGCTACGCAGTACATATGGTACGGCGCTTTACAGAGAGACCGGCGACATTTATCTGGTCGCGGATGTTCTCGGCCATAAGGATGTCAATACGACGAGAAGACACTATGCTGCCATGGATGATGAGAGACGCAGACGAGCGGCGGATGCCGTACATCTCCGCAAGGACTGAATAGTTAACCAAGTACCAAATAGTTAACATAATTATTTTATGTAATCTTATCCTGTTTCTGTATTTTAAGACCCGAC
The DNA here is from genome assembly GCA_902776305.1 of uncultured Lachnospiraceae bacterium. Taxonomy (GTDB): domain Bacteria; phylum Bacillota; class Clostridia; order Lachnospirales; family Lachnospiraceae; genus Chordicoccus. The sequence goes on from CACYPS010000001.1 coordinate 144,440, forward strand.
GAATACAAGTTATTACGGTATTCGCTCGGGTCTTTTTATAGTCCATGAAGTTATTACTAAAACTTCCCGCTTGTCACATCAGGGCAAACCGGAATCAAAATGAAGGCAGAAACCGAAATGTTTGTTTAAGCAGGGTATCTCGAGCGGTCGCTAAAGTAAATGATGAGGTGTCATACATGGTAATTTTGTCAGTATTTTAGCGTTTTTGTGCTATTCTGTTGTGGAAAGTGCGAAGAAAAATGCTATAATGTTGATATTAATGAAAGGGGGCCCGAAGCCGTTATGTTTCTGAAATTCATTTTAGCTTTAATTCCAATTATATGGCTCATTGTAGCTATGAGTATCCTGAAGATGCCCGGCTTTAAGGCATGTTTCATCGCCTTTGTAATTACATTTATCCTTGCTGCCGCAGCATGGCATCTGAGCATTATCAACACAGCAACTGCAGCCCTTGAAGGTATCTGCAACGCATTGTGGCCGATTATCATCGTTATTCTGGCTGCACTTTTTGTTTACAATCTCACCCTCAAGACCGGAGCCATGGAAAAGATTAAGGCAATGCTCGCCGGTGTTTCGACCGACAAGCGTATCCTGATGCTTCTCATCGCTTTCGGTTTCGGCAACTTCATGGAAGGTATGGCAGGATTCGGAACAGCCGTTGCTATTCCGGCCGGAATCCTTGTCGGACTCGGGTTTGACCCGATTCTCTCGATTGTGAGCTGCCTCATCATCAACTCTACGCCGACCGCTTTCGGATCTGTCGGTGTTCCGACCAACACAATGGCCAACATCACAGGATTTGACGCAGTAGCAATTTCCGGTAACGTTGCGAAGATTCAGCTGGTCGTTTCTTTCCTGCTTCCGTTCATCGCTGTTATAGTGATCGGACAGGGCGTCAAAGCGCTGAAAGGACTCATTCCGATGATCCTCATCGCTGATATTTCATTCCTGGTTCCGCAGTACATTGTTGCAAATGTCATCGGTCCGGATCTTGCAAATATCATCGGCGCCATTATCTGTATGATCTGCATTATCATAGCAGCCATAAAGCTTCCGAGAAAGAAAATTCCGGAATTCGAAGTTGAGAGCAGCGGTAATGGATTGAAGGGTCTTACTCTCAACGAGGCTCTCGTTGCATGGTCGCCGTTCATCCTGATTTTCGTGTTCCTGCTGCTTACATCTACGATCGTGCCGTTCATTCACGACCCGCTGGCATCCATTAATTCCAAAATCAGCTTCTACGCCGGTGAAAATCCAGCTACGCTGACATTCTATTGGATCAACACACCGGGCGTTCTGATCATACTTGCAGGTATCATCGGCGGTCTGATTCAGGGAGCCGGCTTCGGAGAAATCATCGGTATCTTCTGCACAACAGTCAAGAACAATGTAAAGACAATCATTACGATCTGCTCGGTTCTTGCAGTTGCCAAAATTATGGGTTACAGCGGAATGATCAGCGACATCGCCAACGTTCTCGTTGCGGTTGCCGGTGACAAGTTCCCGTTAATATCACCGCTCATCGGTACGATCGGCGGTTTCGTTACAGGTTCCGGAACATCCACAACGGCTCTGTTCGGACAGCTTCAGGTCGAGACAGCCAATCAGATCGGAGCAAATCCGATCTGGCTCGCAGCCGCGAACCTTATGGGAGCCGGTATCGGAAAGATGATTTGCCCGCAGAGTATTGCAATCGGTACTGCGGCTTGCAACCTCAGCGGTGTTGAGAGCAAGATTCTGGGAAAAACAGCTGTCTACACAGTGCTGTTCGCAGTGATCGGCGGTATTGTCTGCTTTGTTCTTCAGTAAGAGCGTGTGCCGAACGCTGTAAGAAACGGATCAGCATATCATGTCCGGCGATATGCCGAATGGATTGTATGGTCTTCAGATTTAAAATGAATACAGAATAAAAAACAGGCTGATGCAAACAAATCATGCATCAGCCTGTTTTTTTATCTCCCATCGCGCATTATCTCCCATCGCGCAGCCGTTTCAGAATGTTCTCAAAATATGCGGGAAGCGGAGCCGTGAACTCTACATACTCGCCTGTCCGGGGGTGTATGAACCCGATTGTCGCAGCGTGAAGGGTCTGTCCCTCTGTCGGGTAAGGTGACCGCCCGGAGCTGTAGACAGTGTCTCCGAGAAGCGGGTGCCCTTTTGAGGCCATGTGCACGCGGATCTGATGTGTTCGGCCGGTCTCGAGTTTGAACGCGCAGAACGTGTAATTGCCGAATCGTTCGAGTACCCTGTAATGGGTGACAGCCGGCTTTCCTCCGACTTTTACCACTGCCATCCTTTTGCGCTCTCTCGGATCGCGCCCGATATTTCCCTCGATTGTTCCGCTGTCTTCTTTGATATTTCCGGTGACAATGCCCAGGTATTCTCTGGTAATCGAGTGGACCGCCAGCTGTTCCGCGATCTTACGATGTGCAACATCATTTTTACAGATGATCAGCGCACCGGTCGTGTCTTTGTCGATCCGGTGTACAATTCCGGGTCTTAATACACCGTTTATCCCGGAAAGATTGCCGCGGCAGTGATACATGACAGCATTGACAAGCGTCCCGGAAGAGTGACCCGGAGCAGGATGGACCGTCATTCCTTTGGGCTTATTAACGATCAGAACATCCTCATCCTCATATAAGATATCAAGCGGGATATCTTCCGGCAGGATCTCCGGATCCTTGAGTTCAGGCATTCTGAGTATGATAATATCGCCCGTATTCAGCTTTCTGGAGCTTTTTAAAGGCTTATCCCCTATCATAGCCTGCCCGTCTCTTATGAGTTCCTGTAAACGGCTTCTGGAGAGTTCCGGGAGCACGTCCGCCAGATACCTGTCAGCCCGCATTCCGGCTGCAGAAGCAGGGACGGTGATTTCATACTTATCTGCGTGCATATCGATTTCTTCAGGGTCTTCATCTTCCGGCTCTTCATCCTGCATCGCGATTATGTTAATTTCTTCAGGATCTCCTTCTTCCGGCTCTTCATCCTGCATCGCGATTATGTTATCTTCATATGTCATTTCTTCTTCTCCATAAATGCGAGATCATCTTCTTTATAGACGAACACGACCAGTATAAAGAACGCGACCGCCGAACATGTCACATATATGTCTGCCACATTGAAAATCGGGAAATCAATCAGTGAAAAATACAGGAAGTCCCGGACATACGTCAGCTTCAGACGGTCATAAAAGTTGCCGAATGCTCCGGAGGAAACGATGATGACGAGCAAACGGAGCGGCAGGAATTTCTTATCTGAGGGAATTCTCATATAAACATAGACCATTGCGGCAAGAAAAATGACCGTCAGGATGATAAAGAACGTCCTCTGATTCTGCAGGAGGCCGAACGCAGCGCCTCTGTTCTCCAGATATCGAAGTTCGAACACGCCCTGTATCAGAATGATCGGCTTCTCGGGTAGTGTATTCTGTGCCCAGAGTTTCGTCATAAGATCAAGGCAGACCAGCACAGCGAACAGAACGACGGCTATTAAACAGCGCCCGTATTGCTTTTGCGTTTTCATAAGCAGTTTTATCTCCTTATTCAATCTTCGAAGCGGATCTCATCCCCGTTTATGAACCGGATTCCATAAAGGATCTCCTCATCGGTCACATCGTCCGCGATAACAGCTTTTCCGATTTCCTTAAGGAGAATAAAACGGATATGTCCTCCGATCATCTTTTTATCTGATTTTGTAATGCTGAGTATTTCCTGATCGTCAATACCGTCTGCGAACATCGGAAGACCGAACATGACACACACATCCCGAATTTCATAGAGTTCTTCCGGTCCTATATAACCCCGTTTCATACTGATTGCCGCCGCCGAGATACATCCGAGTCCCACACACATACCGTGAGGCATGGTGAAATCTTTGTACTTCTCGATGGCATGACCGATCGTGTGCCCGAGATTTAAGAGCGCACGCTCACCTTTTTCGGTCGGATCCCGATCTACTATTTTCTCTTTGATGGAAGCTGTTCTTCTGACCATCTCAAAAATTACGTCATTTTCCTGCTCCGTTATACCGTCCATATTGTCAAGGATCCATTCGAAGAATTCGCTGTCAGCCAGCAGAGCGGATTTAAGCACTTCACCCATTCCCGATATAAATTCTTCCTCGGGAAGAGTCTTCAAAGTCAGCGGATTCGTATATACGAATTCAGGCATATGGAAGGCACCGACCATATTCTTATAGCCCATAAAGTCTACGCCGGTCTTTCCTCCTATACTGGAATCGACCTGTGCAAGAAGTGTTGTAGGGACCTGTACATATGAAATTCCCCTGAGATATGTAGCGGCCGCAAAGCCTGTCATGTCCCCTACAACTCCGCCACCGAGGGCAAGCAGGCAGTCATGCCTGTCATAGTGTTTATCAAGAAGAAAGCCGTAAAGCGCTTCGATGGAACGAAGATTCTTATTCTCCTCGCCGGCAGGGAAGAAAAAGTTATCCACATTCTCGAACATTTCCCCTAAAACACCGATGATCGAATCTGCATAAAGCGGGCCGGTGTTCGTGTCAGCGACAATACAGACTTTCCCGGGCATTGCGGATAACCCGGAAAAAGCTTTTTTAAGATCCTCAAAAGAATTGCTGAAATACAGTTTCATGTTCTTCTCCTCACTTAACTTACTGAAAATTGACCAAAAAAGAATTGATTAAAAAGAAAGCACCAGACCCTGAAGCCTGGTGCCAGAAATCGACTGTTATCTATAATCCATTGGCAGATCAGTATACAGATCTCTTAGATGTAAAATCAAAGAAGTTACTGAACATGCTTGTGAAATCTCCGGATACCTCAACATTCACCGGCGTGAGAATGTAGACATAATTTGAAACCTGCTGTACACCTCCGTCAAGGGCATAGCATGCACCGCATGAAAAATCAACGATTCTTCGAGCTGTATCCACATCGATAAATTCCAGATTCAGAATCACGGCCGCATCGGACATAAGCAGTTCTGCGATATCCTGCGTATCTTCCATGGACTTCGGAACGATGACCTCTACTCTTACCCTGGCTCCTGTATTCCGTTTCTTATGTGTCCTCGGTTTTACGCCGGGCTTTTGCGTGACGAAGGATGACCAATCGATCTCATCACTCTGGCTCCTGTAGCCTGTACGACCGGCTGTTGTCCCTGCTGAAGAATACGCTGCCGAAGAATATGATTCGGAAGATGTGTATGTACTCTGAGCAGATGTATAACCGCTCTGTGACTGGCGGGCAGAAGTATCTCTGCGGGGCTGTGATCTGCGGTCGCGCGATCTGGATGATTTTCTCTCGGAAGTACGTCTGGCGCGAGGAGCTTCTTCTTCCTCCTCTTCATCCTCATCGTCTTCCTCATCTTCATCTTCTTCATCGCGTGAAGCTTTTTTCTTTCTGCTCCCGAATGAAAAGAAAGATCTTCTCGGTTTCTCCTCTTCCTCTTCTTCATCCTCGTCCTCTTCGTCAGAGTCTTCCTCATCCTCTTCATCGTACTCTGTGTCGCGGGACTTTTTCCGGAATTTCATATTGAACAGCTTATTCGGCTTATCTTCCTCAAAATCTTCATCTTCGTCGTCTTCTTCATCCAGTTCGTCATCTTCGTCGTAATCGTCATCATCTAATTCGTCATCACCCAACCTGATAGCGCCAAGAAGCCGATCAAACAAACTCATACCCTAACATTCTCCGATCTCATTATTTTGAGTAGTCACGCGCGCCGAATATACTTGTTCCGACCCTGACCATTGTGGAACCTTCTTCAACAGCCACAATATAGTCATTGGACATACCCATACTCAAAGCATTTACTTTTACATTATCAATTTTTTTACTATCTATGTCAACACTTAAATCGCGCAAATTGGCGAAGCACGCCCGATCTTCCTCAGGATCTTCAACGTACGGAGCGCTCGTCATAAGGCCTTCTATCCGTATATTCGGGAGATGGCTGATCTGCTCGACAAGGGCCGTTGTCTCCTCAGGTGTTACGCCGAACTTGCTTTCCTCTCCGCCCACGTTCACTTCGATCAGAATCGGAATGATTCGATTATGTTTTGCGGCCTCCTTGTCAATCGTCTCGGCAAGCGCATAGGAATCGACGGAATGAATCAGATGAATATATTCCGCGATATACTTGACTTTGTTGCGCTGCAGATGACCGATCATATGCCAACGAATATCCTTCGGGAGATCATCATGCTTTTTTCTGAGCTCCTGAATATAGTTTTCACCGAAGTCTCTGTGACCTGCTTCATAGAGTTCCATGATAGCTTCTTCGGGCTTCGTTTTACTGACCGCTACGATCGTCACTTCCGAAGCATCTCGTCCGCTTCGTTCACACGCTTCATCGACCAGTTTTCTGACATGATCCAGATTTGCTTTCAGCATAATTTACCTCGCAGTCACTTGTGATTCTCTTACTTTGGTAGAATCCGTGACGATATAATCGAATTGAGCTATGCCGTAAGGCGTACCGCTCTCAACGAGACAGTACTGCTCATTCTTGTCAATAATATTGACTCGTCTGAAGACAGCATATCCCTTATTAGTACAGTACACACCTTCCAGAGTATCCGTGTTATTAATAATATAACGATCGGACGATGTACCTTCCTTCATGATGATATCGCCTTCATCAAAGTCAATGGTGTCAATATAATACTTGCCGTCCTGAACATTGTATATGGTCGGAGCGATAAATTCGGTACTGTCGCTTCCGTCTTCCGCTCTCTTGTATCGAAGAAAGCCAACAGAATTGGAGTCTCCGCCCTGTGTTCCATACTCAACAGGTATCGTGTAGAACTTTTTGGAGACTACGGAAGTTACGGGAACTTTGAGACCGGTGGCGGCATTTGTAACAAGTTCGATATCCAGAAACCTTGAATCGAGATACCTGATGACGCCGGATGTAAAATCAAGCTTCCCGTAATATGAACCGTTCGTTGATGTCAGGATTGAAAATGTTGCATTCTGCGTTACATCGTCCGACAAAAATTTAACGCGCATGGTCTTTTTATCTGTCATTTGCACGATCTGTCTGGAGGTAAGAGGAATGATCAGCGACCAGTTCTCGGAGTTGATTACCTTGTAGACCTGCTGTCCTGCCTTGATCTGACCGCTTATCTTGAGATCGGTCGCGTGATAGGAATTTCTGTCAAGGGTATCCGGAGTGATATCTTCCAGAGTAAAATTCTCGTATCCGTCAATACAATAGCTGACCATACCGTCTACGGGGCAGGTGCTGATGGTCTGATTTCCGAATGTGATGGAGGAAGCTCCCGTATTCGTAACCAGATCGGGAGAATCTGCGAGTGTATTGTCCAGTATATCACCCTCCAGGGTATACTTCAGAGAATACACATTGCGGTAATCTCTCGGTGAATAACCCGTTGCAAAGTCACGCACATGCTTTCGAATGCCGGAAAGCGTCTCTTCCGATATCTCAGCGCCCTCTTTATCCAGCGAGGACGGGCTTACGGAATAGACGGCACCGTAGCGCTTCACCCTCGAATTATCGCGCGCATAATAGGTGATATATCCGCCGGAGTCGGCCGATACCACCTGCTCCGATCGAAGAACAAGTCCGGTATATGTATTGTTTTTAGCAAGCGGTCCTGATGTTACCTGATAGGACTGAACATGATTTGATGTCAGATACAAAACCAGGCTGACCACCAGATAAATAAAAACCGCACTGAAAATAATCGTTCCGATATTCAGCGTAAAATAACGCTGAATACCGGAATTTGTGTTATCTCTATCTTTCAATTTTCATCCCTTATGCTTGTTTATAGCCGTAAAACATTAAAGCGAAAGAAGAACGAGCTCCTGAAGTCGTTCATCAAGTTCTTCCTGTGCTACAGAGACGGAAATAATAAGTTCAAAGTCAAATTGGGTGCTGACGTTGTTAAGCTTCAGAATAGTTTCCGTGATTTCATCCTCTTTCAGTTTTGCACATTTCAGCAGACCGTCAAGATACATCTCCTGCAGATCGTGATCCTGTGAAACGATACCGCAGACGAAGCCGATGAACTGCTCACTATTTTCAATCGGATATCTGGATACGTCAATAAGACGGATCTTATTGTTCAATTCATACATATGCTTGTTGCTCTTGTCAAGATAAACGACATTACCTGTTGCCTCTTTAATATGCTGATTAGCAATCTGCAGGATTTCTGTCGTTTTACCTTTACCTTTATGACCAACAATTAAACGAACCATATCCGTTTTCCTCCTTTATTCATTGTGTTTACTATCATTTTCAGCATCGGTGGAACCTGAAACAGGTACCCGGTTCTTGACTATAATTATAATTTATATGCCCAAAAAACACAAGGGATTATGTAGGGCTCTCAGTTTATTTCGGACAGGAGTACATTCATATCTTCATACAGGTCTTCCGTTGTCTGTGCACCTACTATGATCGATATGTACGGCTGTCCGAACGCGTTCTGCGAAACAATGGCAAGACAGTGTCCGGCAATAGATGTCGTACCCGTCTTACCGCCCAGAACGACAACATCCTTAGGCGGTTTGATCTCGCCGGTCAGATAGTGGTCGGTTGAGTCAAGGTTTACGAACTTCGTCTCGCCTTCCGCGGTCGTATAAGTGACATTGTAGACCGATATCTGCATAATGCTGACAAAATCGCTGTACTTTATCGCCTCGTTCAGCATCAGGTAGATATCATAAACAGTGGTATAATGGTCCGAATCCTGCAGACCGGTCGGATTTGTGAAATGGGAACCTGTCGCTCCGATCTGAACGAGTTCGTCGTTCATCATCTGGATAAAACTGTTCATTGACCCGCCGCCGACGTATCTTGCCAGAGCCATCGCCGCATCATTTCCAGAGTGGACAAGAAGTCCGTGCAAAAGCTCTCGGACAGTCACCTGATCGCCGATATGGAATCCCACAACCTGTGAGCCTGACTCGAGTTCGAGGTCTCGCCACATGATCGTGACCACATCGTCCATATTCCCGTATTTTAACGTAAGAATCGCCGTCATGATCTTGGTGATGGACGCAGGGTATATCTTTTCATACATGTTTTTAGCAAATATGACTTCCTTGTCTTCCAGATCGAAGAGTGCGGCAGATTCTCCTTCCTTGAGAACGATATCACCTGTGCTCGTGTTATCTTTCCCGACACAAAGATCGGAGGACAATGCGCTGCTGACAGCAAGCGCTGTATCCTCACTGGCCTGATAAACGAGGTCTTTGTTGGAATACGGAGCTGTCAAAGGCAGATTATCCGCATGATGAAGGATCAGTGCAGTGACTATGCCGATCGTGGCAGCTACCAGCATGATACCGAGCAATGTGACGGTCAGGAACATCCTGGGAGACAGAGACCGCATAAATCTGACTGCATTTCGGAAAAAGCTCGCTATATTCCCTGTAATGGCAGTGAAACGGCTCTTGCCCTTATCTGTTACCTCCAAGTCGTCTTTGTCCGCAAGGTTGCCTTCGTCCGCCGCATCAACGGTGACTTCATCTTTCACTTCATCTTCAGGGGCAGTCTTATCCTGATCAGGTGATTTCTTGTCGCTCCGCCGACCGAACAGTTTTACCGGACCCGGTTTTTTTTCGAGAAAATTTCTCACTTTCACGATTTATCCCTCCTGATGTACCGGATATCTCCTGTGGCTTACTTCTTCCAATTCAATTTTTTCCTGAAGTCCTACATTCAGCACCATGCCCATACCGATATAAAGACTGACCAGCGACGTAAGACCATAACTTACGAAAGGCAGCGGTGTTCCTGTATTGGGCAGCATTCTCGTGGCAACGCCTATGTTGATGAAACTCTGCAGGGCAACGTTGGAAGCTACCCCGCAACAGACAAGCTTTCCGGACAGGTCCTTGGCCCGTGTGCTCATATGCAGACATTCCAGAACGATCAGTAAAAGCAATATGATGATACCGCAGCTTCCGAGAAAACCGAGCTCCTCCCCTGCCACCGCAAAGATAAAGTCTGTCTGTATCTCGGAAATAAAATTTCCTTTATTGGCTGAAGAGACGTCTGAATTATTCAATCCCTTGCCGGTCAACATACCGCTGCCGATCGCAGTGACAGAGTTATTCTGCTGCGTCGTATCATCCGTGTATTCCGCTTCGTCCGGATTCAGGAACGCCATGATACGCTGACGCTGATACTCTCGAATAAGATGCTGGTTCGGCTGTGTGACGATAGCCATAAACACGCCGGCAAGAATAGCCACGGCAGCAATAACGGATATGATGATTTTGTAGCTGAGTCCGGCCGAATAGTACAGGATCGAAAAAATTGCCATAATTGTAAGAGTATTCTTAAGATCCGGCTGACTGAAAACGAGGAACAGAGGCAGACCGATCAGAAGAAGCGACCTCAGAATACTTCTCGGTCTGTTCAGGTTGTTCTCGGTATCCATGAAGTATTTCGAGAAGAATACGATGAGTATGATTTTCGTAAGTTCGACCGGCTGAAATCTGAGACCTGCAATTGAAATCCATCTTGTGGCGCCGCCGGCGTCGGAACCGACAACAATAACCAGTAAAAGCATAAAGATGTTGCCGACATAGGCTATCCAGTAGAAATTCATAATCCAGGAATAGTCGGTAAGAGATACGATGACCATGACTATAAGACCTAGAATTACACCTCCGAGCTGACGGAACTGCAGCGTGGACTCGGCAGATCCGACGAGCAGAACCCCCATAATCGAGAGTACCAGGAGCCACAGGACCAGTCTGAAATTGTAATCTCTGATTTTATACTGTCTAAGCATGTAATCTAAATAATACTCCTTGCATCAATAAGAAAGTGTGTGCGTGTCTGAATCTGATGGAGGCTTTCATTCTTCATCGCGAGATTGTGCTCACGATGAAGAATAATACACATAAACATCAGTCGACCTGTGCAGACGATACATAGTCCGTTCTTGCACTGCCCGTGATAAGCTGAGATTCGTCTACTAAGTTGAAGTAATACTGGTAGATATCCTTTCCTACCAGTGTAGCATTGGTAGATGAATAGCCGTTACCTATACGGACCGCAAGAGCGATCTCGGGATCTTCGTACGGAGCATAGCTCACAAAAAGCGCATGGGAAGGCCTTGATTTTGATTCCTGAGCCGTTCCGGTCTTGCCCGCTACTGCGATCGGCATGTCCGTATACTCGTACTTACTCTCAATAACGGCCCGCATGCCCTGATGAATTACATTCCAGGTGTTGTTGCTTATTGAAACATGACTCTCTATCGACGGTGAATAATCCTGAATGACCTTACCGTCAGAGTCCGTAACCTGGTCAAGCAGTGAGATACTGTAACTCGTTCCGCTGTTTGCAAGCGTTGTGACATATCGTGCTAGCTGTGTCGTCGTGAAAGAGTGTGTTCCCTGTCCGATTGAAGACGGAACAGCGTACTGGTCGGATATTCCGGGGCTCGCCTCCGGGATCTCAATGCCGGAACTTTTATCCATATCATACATTTTGGCATATGACTGAAGTTTGGACAGCGACAGGGAGTCGGACCAGTTACCCTCTTCGTTAATACCGAGCTCGTAAGCTACATTTGAAAAGAAAACGTTACAGGAGTTCTCAATAGCTCCGACAATATTCAGTACACCGTGTCCGGATTTATACCAGCAGTTAAGCGGCGTCTCAATCAAATCAAATGTACCGGTACAGGTATAGAGTGTATCGTTATTGATCACGCCCTCCTCCAGGCCGGCAGTCGTGGTAACCAGCTTGAATGTAGAGCCGGGAGCTGTAGTCTGCTGCGTAGCCTTATTATAGAAAGGTCTCGATTGATCCTGTGCCAGTGAATTGTAGTAGGCGACGTCCATAGAGTTGGACAGCCTGTTGTTATCATATCCCGGATATGTGACACATGCGAGGATCTCACCTGTCTTGGCATTTGTGACGACGGCGGAACCCGAACACGGGTCGAGCGCCAGCATAGACGGTTTCAGGGTAAGATCATTGATTTTCGAAATAATCAGCTCATACGCTGTATAGTATCCCTCCTGGAAGGCCTCGTAATCGCCGTCTTCCTTGTCGAATACGCCCTGATCATACAGCGTCTGAATAATCTGGTTTCCTGTGATGCGGTCATCATTCAGCAGATACTTGTAGAGCTTCTTGCTGAAATCGTTGTCCGTGGACAGATAATCCTTAATGTAGTCCGAAAGGCGTTCATAAATTTCGGATGAATCCAGATAGGTATCATCGTCGTTGAACACGGAAATATCGATCCAGTTCTTGCTGGCCGCATACGTCAGATATTCTCTGAGGGATATAGTCTCGTCGCGGGTCCAGGCCAGATACGTCTCATCCGTTTTGTCGATCGCAGTGCTGTTAAGGATTCCGGTCTGAGACATAAGCAGGTCATTTACGATGTAACTCTCGTATTCCTGCATCTCCTTAGTCAGATTCTGGTACGGAAGCGGCGTCGCGCCGGTCAGCTCGTTATCGAGCAGAGCGAATACCTCATTCTGCTTTTTCGCAAATTCCGCGGCAAGAGACTGCTCGGCGGGAGACGCGTCGGCTGCTTCGAACCGTGTGATGTCCAGCACGTTGTTCGAAATAATAGCGTTATAGACATTATAAATCGGGATCAGAATATCAGCGGTATCGGTGACATTCGATGTGTCGAAGTCCTTCTGGTTTACGATTACGCTTTCGAGAATACCGGCAATACGCTGTTCCAGCATTTTGTATGTCGCCACCTGCAGGTTCTTATCCATCGTCAGATAGACGTCGTTGCCTGCTTTCGGCCTTATCGTGTTGCCTTCGTCGATCTTCAGAACTTTTCCGAGGTTATCAACATAGACTGTCTCCTGACCGTCAAATCCCTGCAGCGTCGTCTCCATGATCTTCTCGATACCGGATTTGCCGACGATGGAGGAGCTGTTGTACTTGGAATTCTGTGCCTGAAGCTCGCTCAGATCCTCGGAGGAGACACGGCCTGTATATCCGATGATGGATGCAAATGCCTCCGGCTCGTCGTAAACTCTCAGCGTGTCGTCTACTATGGCGATACCTTCGAGTGAACTTGACCTCTCCATAAGATCCGCAACGGACTCATCCGAAAGATTGGTCGCAATCGTGACGGGAACATATTTCCGGTAACTGGTCGTGAACAGCTGATATCGAACGTATGTGATATCAAGAACATCCTGCGGAGTCAGCCGGAGCGGAAGCCCGACTTCTGTCAGTTCCTCCTCCGTGTAGGGCTTTTCCGTACGGATGATCGCAAACTTCTCTTCACTCTGGAGATAAGCCATCATCTCTTCTGCCGTGGAATTGGCTTCGACAGGCGTCATCTCGTCAATGAGCGCATGGCCGTAAACGTCGGCCTTGAAACGCTGAAGGGTACGGCCCGTACAATCGTACGTATACTTGCCGTCCTCACCGATGATGACATGGAACTCGTTGTCGAGAGAATCTCCGTGCGATTTTAAGATATTGGATATCTTGTAAGCCTCACTGTTCAGAGCAAGCGCTTTCTCGCGTTTTGTATTGTAAGTGCCGGAATCCTCGATTGTCAGTGTGTAGGAAAGTTCATTGTATGCGAGTACATTTCCGTTGCGGTCATAAATATTGCCGCGTGTTCCCTTGAGCGTACGGGTCTTGGTCGTCATAAGACTGAAGTTGGCTCTGTATGTCGCGCCGTCGATGATCTGCAGACGGTAAAGGCGATGGACCAGCACGAACGACATGATCGTAAAAATCAGAGCAAGCACTGTCGCACGCTCAATATGTGCACTTTTAATAAGTATTTTTAATCTCTTATCCAAAGCGACTGCCTTTCTTCTTTTTCACTCTCGCTGAGAGCGTGATTTATTTTATAAATTACACGGTAAAAAATCAGTGTCATCACTGCGGTAAATATCATTTCCGGAAGTATGATCTGTAGCAGATAAGTCGGAAATGCGGTTCTTCCCCGCAGCAGAAATCCCACCACATAGATCAGAAAGTTCAGGATGAAATCGGCGACTGTGACCAGCGCGACCGGAATCGTCACATCTTCATCAAAGTAGATCTGGGCAAAACTTCCCGCTGCAAATCCTGTCAGCATGTAGAGCAGGCTGTATATGCCGAGGATGGTTCCGAAAAAGACGTCAATAAGGAGACCACTCACAAAACCTGTAAGCAGTCCCTCCTTTTTTCCCTGCATAAATGCTATGGAAACCGTCATCATAAGGAGCAGATTCGGTGATACGTTCGTGAATGTCTGCAGCTTAAAGACAGTTGACTGAAGAATGAAGCAGATCCATATAAGGATCAGGATAACCCCTTTTCTCTTCAATTAAGAATTCTCCTTTGTCTGTTTCAGTTCCTGAATGACCAGGACCTCGCGGATATTCTTGAAATCCGCCGCCGGTATAATTGTGCCGTATTTTGTCAGATGGTTCGAGTCCTCGGCCACTTCGGCGACGTATCCGATCAGAATACCGGTCAGATACTGCGTACTGATACTGGAAGTCACGATGCTGGTGCCCTCCGCGACAACATCGCCGCGATCACGAAGTTCCGAAAAATCAATGCGGCCGTTCGACATGGACGCGAGATTTCCGGAGACGATACATGTATCGGATGTTGTTGCGATCATGGCGCTGATATTGTTTTCGTCGTCAATAATGGAGCGTACTTTGGACCAGTGTTCACCTGTCTCCGTGATAATGCCGACAAGTCCGCCGCCGGAAATGACATTCATATTTACCTTAAGACCATCCGCATTGCCTTTATTTATGATGAATGTGCTGTACCAGTTCCCGGGATCCTTCGCAATGACCGAAGCGGCAACTTTTGTGTACTCCGGATACTCCTGATCCAGCTTATACAGCTCTTCAAGGCGTTTCAGTTCCTCGCTGCTCTGAATCAGGCGGTTATTTTCTTCCGTGAGATCATCGATCTTGCTCTGAAGTTCTTCATTTTCACGGCTCAGCTTCTGAACATTTTTAAATCCGGAAGCCCATCCGTTCATCACGGTCCCCACACGATTCACGCCGTTCTGAAAAGGTGTGACGATGGCTCCGGCCACATTCCGGATCGGTGAAGGTACAGCCGAAGAGGTAAGTGTCCCGAGAATCATCAGAAAACACAGAATCGACAGACCTGCGAGTAGGTGTCTGCTCTTTATTTTTATCGAGAATCGTTTCTTTTTCATTTCTTCTTACCTATCGTATAGGCCCACTTCTGGAGCTCTTTATTTCGGATCAGTTCGGCAAGGCCTCGTATCGTACACATTTCGAAATATCCTGACAGATTCACGGGGCATCCGATTACGCGTTTTAAGTACCTGTCGATCGACGGAATACGTGTTGTCCCTCCGGTCAGATATATGCCTTCCTCCGCAACGGATTCGCGGATCTGAGGCGGCGTGCGCTCGAGGAATGTACGAATCTCGGTAGCAATCTGAGAGATCTGACCTTCAACAGCGAAAGATACAAGCTCTGAACTGACTGTTCCCTGTCTCGGCAGACCCGAGAGCGTATTCATACCGGTGACCTGACGCGTCTCGCGGATATCCTCACCGAGCGTCGCCAGAACAGCTTTCAGTCTTCTCGCTGTTCGTCTTCCGACGATGAGGTTTTCCTGACGCCTTATTTCGTTGCAGATCGCTTCGTTGAGATGCTGTCCGCCTATCGAGATTTCCGTGCTGATGATGACCTGTTCGTTGGCTATCACGGAAATATCCGTATTCTGACCGCCGATATTGACAATCATGGAGCCTCTTGTCTGCGGTATGTTGATACCGAGCGATATGGCGTCGCAGACGGGACGGTCGACCAGATAGACACGCGGACTCCTGAAGTATCCGGCATGGCTGATCGAATAGTATGCTCTCTTTTCGATTTCGGACATGTTGACAGGAGCGGAGAAGAAAATCATCGGAGCATATCCTGCGCTTCTGTCCGCCCGCCCTATCATTGTATGAAGTACGTATTCGACCTGAGCCACATCCGCGATCCTGCCGTTCATAACAGGCCTTGAAACCTGAATGTTGTCAGGAGCTTTCTCGTACATTTCAAATGCATCGTCACCTACGGCAAGTACCTGCCTGCCGTTCCGGATGGCAATCATATTCTTTTCCGCAATAGTCTGTCCAGTATGATGGCAGTATACTTTAACAGCGCTGGTGCCAAGATCAACGCCGAACGCATTATGAATTATCATTTACTCCCCCATTGTCAGGATCCCGCTCTCTCTGAAACTGACATAGCACCTGTCTCCGATTACAATGTGATCCAGAAGAATAATGTTGAGAAGGTTCCCAGCCTTCCTGACGCGCTCGGTGAGTAAAATATCTTCCTCGCTCGGCGTCGGATCACCGCTCGGATGATTATGAACGAGAATGATGGAAACAGCCCGATACCGGAGTGCCGTAAGAAACAGCTCCCGCGTAGATAACACCGCGTAGTTGACGGTCCCGGTCGATATGCGTTCGTCTCCTATCATATTGTTCTTTGTATCTAACATCATGCAAAACAGACTTTCTTTTTCCTCATGCCTCAGCTGTTCCATGTAGTAATCCGCAATGGAACACGGCTCGGAAAACGAAAGCTCCTGTCTTGCACTGTAGGTGGCGATTCTTTTCGACAATTCTCCCACGCATTTCAGCTGAATAGCCTTCACCTGCCCGATTCCGGGAACTTCCATGAGCTCATGAATGGAAAGGTGAAGCAGCGAAAGCAGGCCGGTATCCGTTCTGGACAGGTGCAGGATCTGCTCTGCCAGATCAATAGCGGTCAGTCCCGCTGTTCCCGACCGGATAACTACCGCCAGAAGCTCCGCGTCCGTGAGAGACGCCGGACCGTACATGAGACATCTCTCGTACGGTCTGTTAAAATCGGCATTTTTTTCTTTCAGTAAATCTTTCATATTACCTGCTTTCTTCCGTCAGCCACGAACAGTTGAAAAACAGGCATATGCATTTTAGCATAAAAAAATGTCTGTGTACACGATTCAGTCGAGTTTTCGGTATCTTTTAATAATTGCCTCGGCGCAGCGCAGGCCGTCCATCGCAGCGGAGACAATGCCGCCGGCATAGCCCGCACCTTCACCGCAGGGATAAAAACCGTCTATGGAAGAGACACAGTTCTCATCCCTGACGATTCGAACGGGGGATGATGACCGGCTCTCGACACCGCTCAGAATCGCGTCGGCGCGGTCAAATCCGCGGATTTTTCTTCCGAAAGACCGGATTCCCTCACCGATATCGCGGCATGCAAATTCCGGCAGGATCTCATTCAGATCCGCAAAGGAGGTCTCTCCCTTCGTACAGGAGGCAAAATCTCCGTAGGACGAGCTTACCGTTCCTGTCATGAAATCTCCGTAGAGCTGCTGGGGAATTCTGCCCCTGCCTTTCTCGAAAGCAGCTCTCTCAAGATTTCTCTGAAATTCTATACCGGTCAAGGCCTCCGTCGTGCCCGGCGGTGCATAGCCGACATAATCTTCGGGTGATACGGTGACGATGAGAGCACTGTTGGCATTTGCTGAATCCCTTCCGGAATAGCTCATACCGTTCACGGCAAGCCTCCCCTCCTCGGAGGATGCGTTCACAACATATCCTCCCGGACACATACAGAACGAATACACTCCTCTTCCGTCGGAGGCCTTGCCCGTCAGCTTGTAAGCTGCCGGACCCAGCACCTTTCCGGACAGCCTTCCGTACTGGGACATATCTATCATGCTCTGCGGATGTTCGATCCGGACGCCAAAGGCAAATGCCTTCGGCTGCATGATAAGCTCTTTGCCGGAGAGCATCTCAAAGGTATCTCTCGCCGAATGTCCCGGTGCAAATATACAAACTTCGCAGGGAATCTTTTCACTGCCGTTCACCGTGACACTGCGGATCTTTCCGCCTGAGTACTCGATATCCGTGACTTTCGCGTGAAAACGGTACTCTCCTCCCAGGCTTTCTATTTCTTTCCGCATACTTTCGAGAATATTCACCAGAACATCGGTGCCCACATGAGGCTTCTGCTCATACAAAATCGATTCATCCGCCCCGTGCTTTGCAAACGTCTCCCGTACGAACTTTGCCCGGAAGCAGGGGTCTTTCACGGAAGTGTTGAGTTTGCCGTCAGAAAATGTACCGGCACCTCCCTCTCCGAACTGGACATTCGTATCCGGATCCAGTGAATTCTCTTTCCAGAAGCGGTTGACCTTCAGAGTGCGCTCATTCACGTCCCCGCCGCGCTCTAAAATAAGTGGTCTGTATCCCTGTTGTGATAGAAGATATGCCGCGAAGAGACCGGCAGGACCGCACCCTATAATGACCGGACGCTCGCTCATCACCTCGCTTCCGGAGAGAGGTACAGCATATTCTTCATCAGGAGTTGACATAAATTTATTATGTTTACTCCTTGCCTTTTTCAGAGATTTTTTCCCGATGTTTACATCTACCGTATATATATAGAAAAGATCCGGTTTTTTTCTCGCGTCCAGCGACCGTCTGTGGATCCTGAGCGAAAGAATATCAGACTCCCCGACTTTCAGCTCTCTGGCTGCTTTATTTATCAGTTCTTTTCTGCCCGCCGAGACCGGGAGTTTTAAATCTGTGATTCTGATCATAATGCCTCCGCTGCATGTTTACCCGCAAGGTATCCGGTAGACCAGGCAAATTGAAGGTTCCAACCACCGCACTCGCCGTCGATATCCAATATCTCCCCGGTCAGATAGAGCCCCTGCATTTTTTTTGACTCACAGGTGTCAGCACTGACTTCCCCTGTCGGAATTCCTCCCGACACAGACTGTGCATAAGCAAAACCCTGACTGCCGGTAACAACAACATCGAACGCTTTGATGGTTTCAGCCAGTATGCGAATCTCATCGAATCCGGAAAGATCCTGCTCTTTTGACCCCGTGCATGCAGTTTTACGTTCCGGGATGTCGGAGTTCCTGCGTCTGCCATTCGTAGTTCTGTCATGGAATCCGCTCTTTTCCGCAGCCTCTGTGCTCACAGCGTGAATCAACCTTTCGGGAAGCAGACCTGTCAGGAGATTCGCAGTGCTGCGGTCCGGATGCTGCTCTCTCCTTGTCCGAAGGAGCGCACAGAGTGCGTCGTCGGAAAGCTCCGGAAAAAAGTCGACTCGCACAGATACTTTGAGACCGCCTTCCATAAGCCTCAGGGCCTGACCGCTTATGGCAAACACCGGAATGCCCGAGATACCGAAATCAGTGAGCTGGATCTGACCCGAGGATTTTGCAATAAAAATATCCTCCGCATACAGACTCACCGACGCGTTCGTCCGCACCCCGCCCCACTTATACATGTTGCCGTTTTTGACTTTAAGCGGAACAAGGGCCGGCAGCGGGGATATGCATGTATGCCCTGCCCGCTTTATCAGATCGTACCCGTTGTACGGCAGCTGCTTATCTGTAAGGGAAGCGGCACTGCCGCAGGCAAGAATGACTTTATCCGCCTCATAGTGCCAGCTCTTCGTAAATACGGTAAAGACGTCATTTTTCTTATCTATTCCGGTTACGTTTTCATTGCATTTGACCTTTACATGAAGTTCCTCAAGCCGCCATAACAGCGACGTCAGGACAGACTCCGCTGTCTCCGAATGCGGATAAATCCACCCGCTTTTGTTGGTCGTATAGATACCCATTGCAGTGAATTTTGCGATGGTATCCTGAGGTGTAAACAAAGCCAGGACATGCCTGGCAAATTCACGGTCTGTTCCGTGGTAGCTGTGAGAGGGGTCCCCTGTATTTGTAAAATTACACCTGCCGTTTCCGGTCTTAAGAATCTTTCTCCCGGCTTTCTTTTCTTTCTCGAGGACGACGACCTCGGCTCCGTGCTCGGCAGCTGTGATAGCCGCGAACAGTCCCGATGCACCGCCGCCGATAATGATGACTCTGTTTTTTTCCTTCATTTCAGAGATTTTCCCTTTCGGATAAGTCAATGAGTCCGGCGTCCTTCATAGACTGAAGAGACATGATGATTCCGAGTTTTGCCGACGGCCACGTGAGCCCGCCCTGAAAATAAACATTGTAGGGCGCTCGAATCGGCCCGTCCGCGGAAAGTTCAATGGAGGAACCTTCCACAAAAGCACCTGCGGCCATGATGACCGGATCGTCATATCCCGGCATGTCCCACGGTTCCGGTGTGACATGTGCGTCGACCGGCGCAGCTTTCTGAATACCTTTGCAGAATGCTATGACAGCCTCCGGAGATCGCAGTGTCACTGCCTGAATGATATCATGCCGTGATTCGGTGCTGTTCGGGAGGACTTCGTAGCCGAGACGCTCATACACATTTGCGGCGAAGATCGCTCCCTTCAGAGCAGATGCTGTCACGACCGGAGCCATGAAGAAGCCCTGATACATGGAGGGATTGAGTCCAAGAGAGGGGCCGACTTCGCTGCCAAGGCCCGGACATGTCATGCGGTAGGCTGCATTTTCAACATATTCTTTCTTCCCGGCTATGTAACCGCCGACCGGTGCGAGTCCGCCGCCCGGGTTTTTGATCAGGGATCCTACGATGAGATCTGCTCCGAGATCGGAGGGCTCTGTTTTCTCAACAAACTCGCCGTAACAGTTATCCACCATGACAATGATGTCGGATCTTACGGAATGGATACATTTTATTGCCTGACCGATCTGTGCTACAGAGAGTGTTCTTCTGGTATCATAGCCTTTCGAGCGCTGGATCGCACACATCCTGGTTTCAGGCTTTATAGCTGCGCGGATTCCAACCAGGTCAAAGTTCCCGTCGGGGAGAAGATCCACCTGATTGTATGTGACTCCGTATTCTGCCAGACTGCCGCGGGAAGGACGTATTCCGATGACTTCCTCCAGCGTGTCATATGGTTTTCCGGAGACAGACAGAAGTTCATCTCCCGGACGCAGATTTCCGGCGAGCGCGATGGAAAGGGCATGTGTGCCGCAGGCAATCAGCGGACGCACCAGAGCCGCTTCCGTATGGAAGACCTTGCTGTAGACTTCCTCCAGGGTATCCCTTCCGAGATCGTTGTAACCGTAACCGGTCGTACCCTGAAGGCAGGCCTGACTTACCCGGCACTGCTGCATGGCGCTGATGACCTTCAGCTGATTGTATTCTGCGATTTTATCTATTTCCCGAAAACGGTCCTCAAGTGTTCCGCAGATTTCTTCTCCAAACTCATAAATATCCCTGTCAATGCCGAAAGAGGCATACATAGTATCCATTTGATTGTTCCCGCCCTTCTGACTTACTTTCTGAGATCATTCACCAGAAAGTCCACAATTTTGAAAGTATCATTATTAAAGTCTTCACGTCTTATCCACACGGCCTCTTTTTCCCGCTTGAACCATGTGAGCTGGCGCTTCGCATAATGCCGTGAATCGCGTTTCAGGATCCGCACTGCTTCCTCAAGATCGTACACACCGTCCAGATAGTCCAGCATCTCCTTATAGCCGAGACCCTGCATGGATACCATATCTCTGGTGAGTCCCATAGCCTTGAGATACATTACCTCGTCGATAAGACCCATATCCATCATAAAATCAACGCGCCGGTCAATTCTGTCGTAGAGAGCCTGCCTGTCGCAGTGGATAACATAGAAATGAAGATCATAGGGTGACGGGCGCTCACTCTCCCTGATATTGTGTTCGGAAATCTTTTCACCGGTCTGGCGATAGTATTCCAGCGCTCTTATGACACGTTTTACATTATTTGCGTGTATAGCCTCGGCCGATTCCGGATCGATTTCGCGAAGTCGGGCGTGCAGGGCTTCGTTACCGTGTGTTTCGGCATATTTCGCCAGCTCGGATCGGTAAACCTCATCGCAGCCGGATTCCGTAAAATCGATGTCCCGTGTCACTGCCTGAATATAAAAACCGGTTCCTCCGCAGAGGATCGGCACCTTCCCCCTCATCTGGATATCTCTGACATGCGCCTTCGCTTCCCCGGCAAATCTTGCGACATCGAAATTCTCCGTGGGCTCCGCCACATCGATCATGTAGTGGGGCACACCCATCATTTCCTCGAGGGTAATTTTAGCGGAACCGATATCCATGTGCCTATAGACCTGCATGGAATCCGCTGAGATGATTTCCCCGCCGATTTTTCTCGCAAGCTCGACCGCTATTTCACTTTTTCCGGAGGCGGTCGGACCGCTGATCACGACCAATCTGTTTTCATTTTCTGCCAAAACCTGTACCTGCTTTCCTTCCGGTCTCTTCGGATTTTCTTTTCGAATTGCATTTTCGTATCGTTTTACATGATGCATTCATTGTAGCCTTACGCCGCGAGAATTCCGCGTCTCGGACTAAACGATCCGCTTAAATCTCTTTTCCAGATCTTTCTCCGTGAATGAGATGATAGTGGGTCTCCCATGCGGGCAATGATAAGGATCTTCACACGTAAAGAGCTCGTCGATAAGTGCCTTCGCCTCGATGACCGACAGACGGTCGCCGCCCTTTACCGCCGCCTTGCAGGCTTCTGTTGCAACGCGATGTTCATAGATTTTCAGCTTTTTAGGATCCGTGCTGATTTCAAGGTGATCCAGCATCTCCAAAAAGAGCTGTTTGGTTCCGAGTGCGCTCATATGATACGGCACTGCGCTGATTTTTATGTCACTTCCGCCGAAGGATTCTATCTCAAAGCCTGCCTTAGTAAAGGCTTCCATGTACTCGGCACATAGTGCCTGACCCATACTGTCCAGAGTAATGATCATAGGAGGGCTCACCTGCTGGCTTGTCACCTGACTCTTTTCATACTCTTTCATGAAACGCGTGAAAAGAACTTTTTCGTGGGCGGCATGTTGATCGATCATATAAAGCTTGTCGCCGTATTCGATGATCCAGTATGTTTTGAATGCGCAGCCGATGATTTTCCTGTTCGGAGCGGCTTCCGGAGAGAGAACATTCGGAGAAACATCCATGAGCGTCTGCTGCTCATATGTGACAGGGCGTTCTGTTTCTTCGGTTCCTGTTTTCGGATGCGGGATTCCGGATTCTCCTGCACCTGTCTTTTGCTGCGGAATCCCATCGTTTCCGGCTGATGAGTTCTTTTGCGGGATCCCGACATCTAAAAGCCCATTTTCTCCGGCTGATGGTTTCTGTTGCGGAATTTCATTTTCACCGGCTGTTGGCTTCTGCTGCGGAATCCCGTCATCTCCGGCTGTTGGCTTCTGCTGCGGAATCCTGTCATCTCCGGCTGATATATTCTGATGCCGTTTTGCGTACTCGAATACAGCATCCATAGATAGCTCCGGGTTATGGAGCATTTCCGAATTTTTCGAATTTAGCTCTGCATTCTTTTTATAAACTTCCGCTGCCTGTCTCTCCCGAAGTGCATTCTTCTCGAACGGTGCCGGAGCAGCATACTTCTCTTCCTTTTTAGAAGGCGTCGGAGTCTTTACAGGCGGATTGAGAGACGAGCGGATAATCATGTCCTGATGATAGAGCACGCTTCGCACGCAGTCCGAAACAGCCCGCATTACCTTGCGCTCATCAGAAAAACGTACCTCCATCTTGGTTGGGTGGACGTTGACATCCACCAGAGACCCGTCGACGCGGATCATCAGACACGTGAAGGGGTACCGATGCTGCATCAGCTTGTTGCCGTATCCCTCTTCAATTCCCAAAGATACGACTCGGCTCTTCACATAACGGCCGTTCACGTAATAATTTTCAAAGTTCCTGTTTCCGCGGGAGACAGACGGTTTTGCGATAAAACCTGTGATACGTATTCCGTCCTCATCGTATTCCACAGGCAAAAGCTGTGAAGACAGCTCACGTCCGTAGATATGATAAATCGAATCTTTCAGGTTACCGCTGCCGGTCGTTGAGATCCGGCTTACGCCGTTCACTATGAATTCAAATCCGATTGCGGGATTCGAGAGCGCCAGCTGTTCAACATAAGCACCCACATGGGCGGCCTCAGTCATGGCCGTCTTGAGGAACTTTGCCCTCGCCGGAGTATTGTAGAAAATATCTCGCACAACGATCGTAGTGCCGTCCGGTGCTCCGATTTCCTCATACAGCTTCTCCCTGCCGCCCTCTATGACATAGCGGACAGCGGTGAGCTCATCGCTCTCCTTTGTGATCAGCTCTACCCTGCTTACTGCAGCGATGCTCGAAAGCGCTTCACCCCGAAATCCGAGAGAAAGGACAGAATTCAGATCTTCAACACAGCTGATTTTGGAAGTCGCATGACGAAGGAAGGCCAGACGAATATCGTCGGCAGGAATACCTTTCCCGTCATCGCTCACGCGGATCATCTCAATCCCGCCGCTTTTGATTTCAACGGTTATGTGGGACGCGCCGGCATCGATCGCATTTTCCGTGAGCTCCTTTACAATGGATGCAGGTCGCTCTACAACTTCACCGGCGGCGATCTTGTCTATTGTGTTTTGGTCTAAAACGTGTATTGAAGCCATAGTCTTCCACCTCACATCCGAAACGGATTCAGTTCTTCCAGCGGTTATTCAGCTTATTCTGAAGACGATACAATTCATTGAGCGCGTCGATCGGCGTCATGGTCTGCAGATCCATTTCACTGAGTTCCTTTATAACATCGGCGTCAGAGACCGTGTCAAAGAGGGACATCTGTGAGAGGTCAACTTCGTCGTAGTGAACGCTTTTTGACTTGACGCGCGGCGCTCCCGCGATATTTTCAATAGCTGCCGTGATGTCTGCTGAGCTGAGTTCCCCGAGCAGCTGCTGTGCTCTCGAGAGGACGGCTTCCGGCACACCGGCAAGTCTGGCAACCTGAATACCGTAACTCTTATCCGCGCCGCCCTTGACGATCTTCCTTAGGAATACGATACCGTCTCCTTTTTCCTTAACGGCGATACAATAGTTATTGACACCGTCCAGCTTTCCTTCAAGTTCTGTCAGCTCATGGTAATGTGTCGCAAAGAGCGTCTTGGCTCCGATGATCTTCCTGTCTGCCACATATTCAATGACAGCCCATGCAATGGACAGACCGTCAAATGTTGATGTACCGCGTCCGATCTCATCCAGAATGAGGAGAGATTTTGCCGTGGCGCTGCGGAGAATATTTGCAACTTCCGTCATCTCGACCATGAACGTGCTCTGTCCGCTTGCGAGATCGTCGGATGCTCCGACACGGGTGAAGATCCGGTCCACTACTCCGATCTTAGCAGATTTTGCAGGCACAAAACTCCCGATCTGAGCCATCAGCACGATCAGAGCTGTCTGCCTCATATAAGTAGATTTTCCGGCCATATTCGGACCGGTGATGATTGAAATGCGTTTTTTTCTGTTGTCGAGAACCGTGTCGTTCGGCACGAACGCTTCATTCTCAATCATCCTCTCGACTACAGGATGTCTGCCGCCTTTTATGTCTATTGCCCCGTCGGTCGTTATCTTCGGCCGTACATAGTGATTCTTTCTGGCTACCTCCGACAGGGATGCGAGGACGTCGATCTCTGCCACGATTCTGGCTGCATTCTGAATACGGGTGATATTCGAACCGATCTCGTCGCGCACATCGCTGTAAAGCTCATACTCCAGAGAATTCAGTTTATCTTCCGCGCCGAGGATCTTGTCTTCCAGCTCCTTGAGGCGCGGCATAGTGTAGCGCTCGCCGCCTACCAGTGTCTGTTTTCTCGTATACGTGTCCGGTACCATATCCTTAAAGGAGTTGGAGACCTCGATGACATATCCGAATACTCTGTTATACTTCACCTTCAGGGTGTGAATTCCCGTCTTTTCCCGCTCTTGAGCCTCCAGTTCGGCAAGCCAGGCTTTTCCTTCCGTGCGTGCCCGCCTGTACTCGTCCACATCCTCATTGTATCCGTCCCGGATGATACCGCCCTCCTTCATGGCAAGCGGCGGATCGTCGATGACGGAAGCATCGATCAGCTCATACAGATCGCTCAGAGTATCAAAACTGTCAAGAAAACCGCGGAATCTTTCCGCATCGAGTTCGGTCAGCTGAGATTTGATGTGCGGCAGCATTTGCAGAGATCCTTTGAGTGCGACCAGATCCCTCGGATTCGCACTTTTATAACTGATGCGGGCTGCCAGCCTCTCGAGATCGTATACGGGATTTAAGTATTCCCGTATCTCGGCGCAGGTGATTTCATTTTTATTGAGAGCCTCGATCGCATCGAGCCTGGCTTGTATCGCATTCACATCGAGCAGCGGCTGTTCGATCCATGTGCGCAGCATGCGGGCTCCCATTGCGGTCCTTGTCTTATCAAGGACCCAGAAAAGAGATCCCCTCTTTTCCTTCTCTCGAAGTGTCTCGACGAGCTCCAGGTTTCGCATGGAGGAACCGTCCAGGACCATGAATTCCTCTGTGTGGTAGGGACGGATACATGATATATGTGCAAGGTCTGTCTTCTGCGTCTCGAACAGATAAGATAAGAGCGCACCGGCGGCATTCACGCCGCATGTGAACTCGGCGATTCCGAGCCCCTCTATGGAGCCGACATGAAAGTGGTCGAGCAGGGTCTTTCTGCAGATCGTATCCCCGAAGTAACGCGGATCCATGGCTTCGACCATGATTCCCAGCCTGCCGCGCAAATCCTCAATATCGAGACCGGACATAAGGAGCGGTTCATTACAGATAATTTCCGACGGTGAGAGCTTATATATCTCATCGGTCAGTTTCGCAGTCTTGTCGACTTCCGTCAGCATGAATTCTCCGGTCGACACATCGCAGGCAGCTACGCCGAACCGGTCTTCCGTGCAGACGATACTCATGAGGAAATTATTACGTGTCTCATCGCTTCCCGAAAGATCCATGTTGGTCCCGGGAGTCACGACACGCGTCACTTCACGCTTTACCAGACCTTTTGCCAGTTTCGGGTCTTCGACCTGGTCGCAGATGGCTACTTTCTGGCCTTTCTGGATCAGACGACTGACGTAGGTATCCACCGCATGGTAAGGAACGCCGCACATCGGTGCTCTCTCCGGCAGACCGCACTCCTTTCCTGTCAGCGTGATTTCCAGCATCTTCGAGACGCGAATCGCATCTTCGAAGAACATTTCATAAAAATCTCCGACGCGGTACATAAGTACGCAGTCTTTATAATCTTCCTTTACTTTTTTGTACTCCTGCATCATAGGAGATAAAGCCATATTTTCACCTCATTAGTTACTGCCGGTCAATCGGTTTCAACTTATCCGACAGGTTCTCCGATATAATAAAATCCCTTACATTCAATAAGCCGTACCGGCACGATCTTTCCGATCATGGATTCGTCCCCCGTGAGATGTACGACCAGGTTGTGGCCGATCCTGCCTGTCACGAGCCCCGGCTGTTTATTCTTCTCCTCGACAAGGACGTCCATCACCTGTCCCTCAAATCTTGCGCACATCTTTTCGGCGGATACCTTGACCTCAGCCAGCAGTCTGTCGAACCGTTCATGTACAATGTCATCCGGTACCTGGTTATCCATCTTTGCAGCTGGTGTTCCGGTACGCTTGGAATATATGAACGTAAAGGCGCTGTCAAAGCCGACCTCCCGCACAAGAGAGAGCGTGTCCAGGAAGTCTTCCTCTGTCTCACCCGGGAATCCGACAATGATATCGGTCGTGAGGGAGATATCAGGCATAGCTTCACGTAGTTTTCTGACTAGATTGATATAGTGTTCCCGGTCATAATGCCTGTTCATATTTTTCAGGATACGGTCGCTTCCGGATTGTACAGGCAAATGCATATGCCGGCATACCTTCGGATTTCTCGCCATAACGGAAATGAGCTCGTCGGAGAGATCCTTGGGATGGGATGTCATAAAACGGATGCGATCGATTCCGTCTACCTTGCACACCATATCAAGAAGCTCGGCAAATGAGATCTTATCTTCAAGTGTCTTGCCATAGGAATTTACGTTCTGACCGAGCAGCATGATTTCGCGTACGCCGTCCGCAGCCAGCTTCTCACACTCCCGGATGATATCGATCGGCTTTCTGCTGATCTCGCGTCCGCGCACATACGGAACAATACAGTATGTACAGAAGTTATTGCACCCATACATAATATTAACACCGGATTTAAAGGCATACTTGCGCTCGGTCGGCAGGCTCTCCGGAAGGTAAGGCGTCGCCTCCACTATTTCGATGACCCGCTTCTTTTCGCGGATTACCCGAAGAAGGAGTTCCGGGAACTCATACAGATTGTGGGTACCGAAAATAAGTTCGACGAAAGAATAGCTCTTCCGGATTTTCTCAACGATATGCTTCTCCTGCATCATGCAGCCGCAGAGGCCGATGACCATACCGGGCTTTTTGCGCTTAACACTGTTCAGATGACCAAGTCTTCCATAGACGTGCTGATCGGCATTTTCCCTGACGGTACATGTGTTGTATATAACGAAGTCGGCATCATCCTCATTGGATGTATCCCTGAATCCGGCGGATGCAAATATACCGCGAAGTTTCTCGGAGTCACGAGCATTCATCTGACAACCGAAAGTCACAACGCAGGAATAGAGAGGTCTTCCGAGATTTTCCGAGATCTCACTGACCAGTTCTCTGATTTCATCAATATATCGAAGCTGGCGCTCCGCTTCCGCTCTCTGTTCTTCTTCACTTTTTAAATTTATCTTGTAATTACCCATACTTTTCTCCACTATCCAAACAGTAAGATAATATTATATCATCTGTCAAAGATTTGGCAAGATACGCTTTCATAGCTAATTCGTACGCTGCATATGCAAAAAGAATTTCCCGGCAGGGAATTTTCGGTAACTCCTTGCCGGGAAATGTTTCTTCTTATGGGATACATTTCGAAACTGCATCAGTTCCTCTCAAGGTAATCCGCCAGATAGAACTCCTCCCTGGGATTACTGAGAAAGAGCGTTCCGAGCTCCTCGCCGTCAATCAGACGGTGAATAATTCGGAAATCCGATGCATTTGCAATGATCATATCCGCGCCGGAAGCGGTCGCGATATCCGCAGCTACCAGCTTTGTGGCCATACCGCCTGTACCGTAATTGCTTCCGGTCGTGTCTTTGGCCATGGCCCTGAAATGGTCATCC
The DNA here is from genome assembly GCA_902776305.1 of uncultured Lachnospiraceae bacterium. GTDB lineage: Bacteria > Bacillota > Clostridia > Lachnospirales > Lachnospiraceae > Chordicoccus. Next base: position 173,370 of record CACYPS010000001.1, read on the forward strand.
AGAGAGTTCACCTGAGAGATGAACTTCGCATTTTTGTTCTTATGCGGATCATCTGTGTACAGACCGTCAATATCGGACATCAGCAGAAGCAGATCCGCCTGTATGAGGGCTACTACGACCGCAGAGACACGGTCATTATCTCCAATCTCAATGTCGTATGTGGATACCGTATCATTTTCATTCACGATCGGTATAACTCCGAGCTGGAAGAGCTCTTCAAACGTGTTCCGTGCGTGAACCTTGGCTTCCAGATCCGTGACTGTGTCTTTGGTCATGAGTATCTGAGCAGTCGTCTGCCCGTACTCTGAAAAGAATTTCTGATAAATCATCATGAGCTTGACCTGGCCGATTGCGGCGCAGGCCTGTTTCTCCTGCAGGGTCCTGCACTTTTTTATGCCCATTGCCGCGCGGCCCACCGCAATCGCACCCGACGAGACAAGTACCACATCTTTGCCCTGATTATGCAGATCAGTGACTTCTCTCGCGAGAACTTCAAGCTTCGTGAGATTCAATCTGCCGGTCTCCTTGTGGACCAGCGAGGAAGATCCCAGCTTGATCACGATCCTTTTTCTGTTCTTTAATTCTTCTCTGCTCATCCGTTAAAAATCTCCATTGCCCATGCCCACCTGGACTTTAGACTGGCCGCCGTGGGAAGCGATCGCAGCGTCACGTTCATGAGCCATGATGGACAGATACGGATCCTCGCCGTATTTATAGGCAGCTCTCCACTCTTCATTGTAGACTTCGGCAGCGGCCGCTTCTTCCTCCGAGACACAGCAGGTCGCTGTCTCCTCACTCGCTCCGAACTGGCACGCCCTTATATTTTCGTTCTGAACAAGGCAGACGAACGTCTTTCCGGTGTTGAGCTCCAACTCTTTTCCGTCAAGGGTCTTATATGTGACCGGTTCATAAAAACTCGGTCTCTCCCAGGTGATGTCGATCGCCTTGCCGTTCGTTATATATTTTCCTTTACCGCCTGCAGTCGTATCGAAATGCAGGTATTGAGATTCCTGATAATTTGCATAATTCTGGAACTCTATGATGATATTCTTAACGGCGATCTGTTCCCCGTTCTCTACATCGATGTGCGGTGCGCCGTATTCCTCTCTGAGGTAAAGGCCGGAATCAGGCTGATAATAGAACTTCGGTTTGTTATACGGATAACCGAGTGCAACAAATGCCGCGTCCTGTCCGTCATCAAAATTGCTCTCTTCACCGACCCAGTGGAATTTATACTGCGGCTTGTATCCGTCGTAATGCTCCGTCCTGTATCCGCGGATTTCAATTCCTCTCAGCAGACCGTCCGTGCTGGTGTAGGCATTGTGCGGCGCACTGTGGAAGGAATTATCCCGGTAAAATACCTGGTCGGTATACCATGCCAGTCCTGATATGTTATCCACATCATCCGATTCAAGGTAAGGAAGCGCATAAGCCGCCTGCCCGTAGTGGACATACAACTCGTCCAGTCCGGCTGCGAGCGAGACAAAGTAGTCACGGCAGCTGCGGAGCGGGCCGACACGCGGGAGATTGGAATAATCTTCAAAAACCGCCATCATACGTGTCAGACTTCCCTCGACGGTTGCCTCGAAATACATGCTCGCCTGACTGATACCGCTCTGCGGAACCGCACCGCTCACGTTATCGATCATAAAGGCCATCGGGCGCTTATTTTTCATAGCTTCCGGAATATACTCACCGGTGATATCGCTCTTGATCATTCCCTGCGGAATAGGCTCCGTCGGTATCGGCGTAGGAGTCGGCGTTGCAGTCGGGGCAGGCGTGGGCGTCGGTGTCGCAGTCGGTGTAGGCGTATCTTTTTTTATTATCTTTTCCAGAATACCCGTTTCATTCGACTCGTCCTGAACAGTTGTTATATTGTCCGCCTTTTGTCCCCAGTATTTCCAGAAATGACCTTTTATTGTACATCCGCTAAGGAGTGATGCCGCAATCAGCATCGGTATTACAAGCTTGACCTTTTTCATGTTATCTCCTTTATGTGAACTGTAGTTTTTGTATCCTGACTATTCAGCAATTCGGACCTGCGATACGGCCCATCAAGTCATCCTGCGTCTCTCGTAATACCCAGACTGTCCAGAATTGCATTCTGCATATCCGTCATCCTCTCTTCATCTTCCGGCGACATATGGTCGAAACCCACAAGGTGCAGAAGACTGTGTGCTATCAGAAAAGCATATTCGCGTCTTGTGCTGTGCCCGAATGCAGCTGCCTGCTCCCGAATTCTCGGCAGACAAAGCACGATATCACCAAGCAGGAGCTCGCCGCTCTCCGGATCAAAATCGTCAAAACTTTCATCGTCCAGCTCATCGAATCCCGCCGGCGTTTCATATTCGTGGAGCGGAAATGAGAGGACATCCGTCACGCTGTCGATCCCGCGCTGCTCACGATTGATCTCCCGGATTTCCTCTTCCCCTGTCAGAAGGACGTTGACCTCCGACTCAAACGGACATTCCGTCACATCGAGGAATCCCCCGAGGACATCCGCGGCGGTTTTCCGATAGTCGAATGAGAGGATCTCATCTGTCTCTTTCGGATCAAATTCATTTTCTATTGTTACTGTCACAGTCTGTCTCCTTCAAAATGTGAGCTGCTTCTCTCATCTGTAGAATCTGACTTTAGGCTTCGTACTCTTTCTGTCCCGGCCCTTCTTTTCCTCATAGACCTCATAGGCCTGCACGATCTTCTGGACAAGCGGATGACGCACAACGTCCTTTGATGTCAGTTCGCAGAAACCGATCTCATCTATCTTCTTCAGGACTTTAAAGGACACATCCAGACCGCTCTCTGCACCTTTTGGAAGATCCTTCTGAGTTCTGTCACCTGTGATGACGACTTTTGTTCCGAATCCGATTCTTGTAAGGAACATTTTCATCTGTGCGGGAGTCGTGTTCTGTGCCTCATCCAGTATGATGAAGGCATTGTCCAGTGTTCTTCCTCGCATATAGGCAAGCGGCGCCACTTCTATGAGCCCCTTCTCCGAATTCTTTAAAAATGCCTCCGCTCCCATGATCTCATAGAGTGCATCGTAAAGCGGTCGCAAATAGGGGTCGATCTTACTCTGAAGGTCACCCGGCAGAAAACCGAGTTTTTCCCCGGCTTCGATAGCCGGCCTCGTGAGGATGATCCTGGTCACTTCATTTCTTCTGAAAGCCCGGACTGCCATGGCCATCGCTATGTAAGTCTTGCCGGTTCCGGCAGGACCTATTCCGAACGTGATCATTCGATCACGGATAGAATCTACATAGTTCTTCTGACCGATCGTCTTCGGTTTTACGGGTCTTCCTGCAACGGTATGAATAATGATATCATCATCCAGAGCCGTCATTGCATTCTCTTTATCTTCCATAAGAAGTGAGAGTGCATAATTCAGGTTCTGTGTAGTGATCGTATTTCCTCTTTCCGATAGATGAAGCAACTGTCCGAGGAGTCGTTTCGCTTTTGCAACTGCAGATGCTTCTCCGATAATTTTCAACACACCGTCGCGCTCAATCATCTCTACGTGCAGTGTATTCTCGATAGATTTCAGATTCTGATCGAAATCTCCGAATATGTTTCGTTCATGTTCTGCCGGAATCGCAACAGATGATTCGGTTGTGTTTCCCATGCATAGTCCCCTTTCCAGTGTGTTACAATATTTTAACACAATAATCAAGAATAAGAAATACTTTGATATTTAGCAATTAATATTTTGGTAATATTTTTTCTACGAATAAAGGTCTGCTCACTTATGGTACGGCTCATTGTTCATAATGCGAAAAGATCTGTAGATCTGTTCAAGCAGAATGACCCGCATGAGCTGATGCGGAAATGTGAGCTCCGAAAAGCTCATAGACTCGTCAACCCGTCTCATGACATCTTCGGACAGCCCCAGGGATCCTCCTATAATGAACGTGATTGTGCTTTTACCGTTCATCATGAGATGAGACAAATGTGCCGAAAGACCCTCGGAAGAATATGTCTTCCCGTTTATGGCGAGCGCTATACAATAGTCACTGTCCGTAATTCTGGAGAGGACCTTTTCCCCCTCCCTCCCCTTTATTCGATTCTCTTCCTGCGGAGAGGCACCGTCCGGTGTCTTCTCATCGGAACATTCAATGATTTCAGTCTTACAATAACGCGAAAGACGTTTCGTGTATTCCGAAACCGCGTCACGATAGAATTTTTCTTTAATTTTTCCTACACAAATAATTCTGATTTTCATAATAAAAGAAGGGCTCGCCGCATGAATCGAACTCCGCCGGTTCATGCGACAGCCCTTGTCAATTCTTTGTAACAGATTTACCCACATGCATTCCTGACCAGTCAGGAAGTGGGACGTTTGCGTTACTGATTTTTGCTCTTGATGTAGTTATCGATACCCTTTGCGCCTACACGTCCGGCACCCATGGCAAGAATAACGGTCGCTGCGCCTGTGACCGCATCACCGCCGGCATATACGCCTTCCTTTGTGGTCTTGCCTTCATCCTCTGTGGCGACAAGACATTTTCTGCGGTTGGTCTCAAGACCGGGCGTCGTTGAGGAGATGAGCGGGTTGGGAGATGTTCCGAGGGACATGATGACAGCGTCACAATCCATCTCGAACTCTGAGCCCGGAATCGGAACAGGCCGTCTTCTGCCGGATGCATCCGGTTCGCCGAGTTCCATGCGGATGCACTTGATTCCGATCACGTTATCATTCTCATCTGTGAGGATCTCTGTCGGATTCGTAAGGATATCGAACTGAACACCCTCTTCCTTTGCGTGGTGGACTTCCTCCGCTCTCGCCGGAAGCTCAGCCTCAGAACGGCGATATACAAGATGGACCTCCGCACCGAGACGAAGAGCTGTTCTGGCTGCATCCATTGCAACGTTGCCGCCACCGACTACAACAGCTTTCTTAGCCTTGTAAATCGGTGTGTCATAATCATCGCGGAAAGCATACATGAGATTGTTGCGGGTCAAATACTCGTTTGCGGAGAAAACGCCGTTCGCATTTTCACCCGGAATACCCATGAACATCGGAAGACCTGCACCGGATCCGATGAAAATAGCCTCATAGCCTTCCTCTTCGATCAGGTCATCCAGAGAAATCGTTCTGCCGATGATAACGTCCGTAATGATCTTGACGCCGAGGCCTTCAACATTCCTGACTTCCTCTGCGACGACCTTTTCTTTCGGAAGACGGAATTCCGGGATGCCGTAGGTCAGAACGCCGCCGGCTTTATGCAATGCTTCATAGATAGTCACATCATATCCCATCTTGGCAAGATCGCCCGCGCATGTAAGACCTGCAGGACCGGAACCGATGACTGCGACCTTATGACCGTTTTTGACCTTCGCTCCCTGTGGTTTGATTCCATCCTCTTTTGCGCGGTCAGCTACAAAACGCTCGAGCTTTCCGATGGAGACAGGTTCGGCCTTCAGACCGCGGATGCACTTTCCTTCACACTGGGTCTCCTGCGGGCAAACACGGCCGCAGACAGCGGGAAGAGAACTCGATTCGGAGATGACCTGATAAGCTCCGGCAAAATCTTTTTCCACAACTTTCTTGATAAATCCCGGAATATTGATACTGACGGGGCATCCCTCGATGCAGCGTGCATTCTTGCAGTTCAGACATCTGCCGGCTTCCTCTACCGCTTCCTCTTCATTATATCCGTAACAGACTTCATCAAAGTTCTTGGCTCTGACAAGCGGCTCCTGCTCTCTTACAGGGACCTTCGTTTTTGACATATTAGGCATTACGCGTCACCTCCCTATCAATTTCCGCAGTTGCCGTGATGAGTTTCGCCCTCTTCATATTTCAGTTTCGCGCGACCCTCTTCCGTCTTATACAGCGTAGTTCTCTTCATAGCCTCTGACCAGTTGATCTTGAAGCCGTCGAATTCCGGTCCGTCTACACATGCGAACTTGATCTCGTCACCGACTGTGAGACGGCACGCGCCGCACATACCGGTTCCGTCGACCATGATCGGGTTCATGCTGACGATCGTCGGAATATTATATTTTTTTGTTGTGAGGCATACGAACTTCATCATGATCATCGGTCCGATTGCAACACAGTGATTGTATTCCACACCCTGTTCGACAAGTTCATCGATTACGGATGTCACGACACCTTTATGCATGTAGGAACCGTCGTCTGTTGTGAGGTAGAGATTTTTAGCAACCGCTCTCATCTCGTCCTCGAAGAACAGGAGATCCTTCGTCCTTGCACCGATAATGACGTCTGCATCATACCCGTGTTCCTTGAGCCATTTGACCTGAGGATATACCGGCGCGGTTCCGACTCCGCCTGCAACGAACAGGAACTTCTTATTCTTAAGCTCTTCCTCGCTCATTTCGAGAATATCGGATGGTCTGCCGAGCGGTCCGACAAAATCCTGGAATGAGTCGCCCTCTTCAAGCTTCAGGAATTTGAGTGTGCTCACGCCTACCGGCTGGAAAACTATGGTGATGGTTCCCTTCTCACGATCATAATCGCAGATCGTAAGAGGAATTCTTTCGCCCACTTCATCATTCTTAACGATGACGAACTGGCCCGGCTGACAGTTACGCGCAACAAGTGGTGCCTCAACTACCATGAGCCAGACGACTGCACTCAGCTGCTTTTTCTTTAAGATTTTGTACATGGCTTCCTCCTCCGGGGAGCAGATTCCACTCCCCTATATAGATAGAATGATGCAAGGGCATCACATATCGTACCTGTTTATCCACATTCTTTCGGCCCGGCACAGCAGGTCATGCTCAATCCTCTCCGCCGAATTTTGCTTCGAATGTAGCCGAGTCCATAAGGACCTTTCTCGGTTTTGTTCCCTCCTCGGGTCCGACAACTTCCGCTTCACACAGCTGATCCATAATCCTTGCGGCTCGGTTGAAACCGATCTTGAACATTCGCTGGAACATACCGATCGTTGCCTTGTCCTTATCGATCACTGCCCGGCCGGCTTCCAGAAAGTATTCGTCCCGTCCGGATTCCTTGGCTGTCTGTGTCTGAGATGAATTGTTGATCGTTTTGGTTATCTCACTCTCAACTTCACTATTATACTCTATTTCCCGATTTTGTTGTGATAAATATTTTACAACACGTGAAATATCTTCATCGGAAATGTATGCACCCTGCACACGTGCAGGTTTCGGATAACCCTGCGGGGCGAACAGCATATCTCCGTGTCCGAGAAGCTTTTCGGCACCGTTCATGTCGATGATCGTGCGGCTGTCTACGCCGGATGATACTGCGAGCGCGATCCTTGACGGCATATTCGCCTTGATAAGACCTGTCACGACATTGACGGAAGGTCTCTGCGTCGCAATGACCAGATGGAGGCCTGCTGCTCTTGCAAGCTGTGCAAGACGGCAGATCGCATCCTCGACTTCACCTGGTGCCACCATCATGAGATCTGCGAGCTCGTCGACGATAATGAGGATCTGAGGCAATTTTTTCAATCTTTCTTCCGGCGGAAGTGCCTCATTGATTTTTTCGACGCGCTTATTATAGGATTTCAGGTCACGTACTCCCGTATATTCCGCGAACTTATTATAGCGGTCATTCATTTCCTGGACAGCCCAGTTCAGGGCACCCGCCGCTTTCTTCGGGTCTGTAACGACCGGAATCAGAAGATGCGGTATGCCGTCGTAAATCTTAAGCTCAACGACTTTCGGGTCGATCATAAGCATTCTGACCTCGTCCGGTGTGGACTTCATAAGAACACTCATGATAAGTGTATTGATGCATACGGACTTACCCGAACCGGTAGCGCCGGCGATCAGCAGATGTGGCATTTTAGCGATATCCGAGATGACAGGCTTGCCGGCAATATCCTTACCGACTGCAAATGTCAGCGGTGCTTTGGACTTAATATACTCATTCGATTCAACCAGATCCCTGAAAGCAACAACGGTGCTTTCCTTGTTCGGCACCTCGATACCTACAGCAGCTTTGCCGGGAATCGGAGCTTCGATTCGAATTTCCGAAGCAGCAAGATTAAGCTTGATATCATCTGTCAGCGCTACGATCCTGCTGACCTTTACGCCCTGCTCCGGAGTAAGCTCGTATCTGGTTACTGTCGGACCGCGGCTGACATTATTGACGTGAACATTGACGCCGAAATCTCTGAATATCTGCTCAAGCTTCTGGGCAGTTTCAATCAGATGCTGCCTTGAATCGCCGGGCTGTACTTTTCCTCTCGTCAGGAGATCCGCGGACGGAAGGACATAGGTCTTCTTAGCCGCAGTGTTGGTGCTGATCTCGTCAGAGATTGTATTAATGCCTGAAACAATCTCCTCTTCCCTGGATTTCGCCTTCTTAACGCTGGTGCGCTTTTTGGGATTCTTATCTTCCTTTGCGGTTTTCTCCGAATCCGTACGTTTTGCGGCAGCTTCCGTGTCGGAGATTCCTGTCCCTTCAATGACAATATGTGACCCTGTATCTGATCCGTCCGGTTCTTCGATACCGATACCCTCAAAAACATCAGCATCTGTGCTTTTTTTCCTGTCTGTATTGATATCTTCGGACTCTTTATTAAGATCATCTTTCGATGCCTCGGAAGTCTGCGAATCATCGTCAAGATCGTCCTTCTCCGTTTTTTTGGCAGAGTTCTGCATGACTGTCCTGAGGAAAGCGGGCATTTTACTGTCATCTGTATAAGCGGGCTTTTTCCTGCCTGAAGATTTCTTGCTGCTCTTTCCTTTCTTCCCGGTCTTTCCGGAAGACGAACTGTTTGCTTTTCTCTTTTCAGACGCTCCGGATTCCGAGCTCTTTCCGGATTCAGTTTTTTCTTCCGTCTCCGCATCGTCCGCGATGTTGACGGAAATCTCGGTTTCAGAAGATGCTTTACGTGCCTCCGCGCGTCTTCTTTCGTGCCTCCTTAACTCTTCTTCGTCATCAATATCATCTTCATCGAGTTCATCATCCATATCATAATCAGATGAACCGGAGCCAAACGGAAGCAGATTGAAAATCGGAAATGTTTTGCGCTTTTTCGATTTCAACATCGCATCCGCTGAAGCAAGATCCTCCTCATCGGCATAATCTATGTCGTCTAAATCGTCTTCCTGCTCCTTTGATTCTCTTCTCCTTTTCCTGACTTCAAGGGCTGTTTTCTTTGTCTTTATGCCCAGTTTTGAGAGCAGAGGCTTCTGTGTGAGAACGATCAGGGACAGAACCAGTCCGGCGAGAGTAAGGATCCAGGCAATAATCGGACTGAATGCGAGTGTGAAGATGTGTTCTATCGCACCGCCGATAAATCCGCCGCCTTCCTTGTCATAATAATAATCGGAAATATGCGCTTCCCTGCTGAAATTGGGTTCCACGACCAGCTGAACGATGGCACAGACAAAAATGAGGAGCAGGATAAGACCGATCGTCTTGCGGACGATTAGTGAATTGTTACGGTTGGCTATATAAAAAGCGATAGCAAAGAAGATGTAGAAAGGTACAACATAAGCGGTCAGTCCGAACACTCCGAACAGGAAATCGCTCACTGCACCTCCCACAACACCTCCGACGCCGAAATTGAACGCAAAGATGAGGATAGCGGAAACCAGCGCCACGAGCAAAATAATGTCGCCGGCAATACCTGCGGACTCGACAGGCTTTTTAGCCTGCCTTTTTGATGACGCCGACGCTCTTTGCACAGTATTCTTTTTTCTGCTCCTCGTTCCGGTGCTCTTTTTCGAACCGGCGGCTTTGCTGCTTTTTTTACGGCTGTTGGTTTTTCTGGCTGCCATGTTTATCTCCTTAAGTATCGATCACATAACATCGCGAAATCCGGTCATTCAGGGACGATGACCAAAAAACAGTGTGTCGCAACAAACCCGACTTCACTCGTCGAATCAGTTGCGACCTGCCGCCATGTGTGTCCCTATGAACCACTTTGTTTTACAGAACATAACTGACCGCAATAATTGCGATTCCCAGTACAAAGCTCCAGATAGCGAAAAGCCTGAGTCCTCTCTGTCTGACGAATTTCGATATCGCGCGAATGGACAGAAAACCTACCAGAGCTGCACTGACTGCTCCCGCCAGACATGTTCCGGCGTATCTCGGCGTTGTCAGGATGACCGGAACCTTACTCACTTGCGTAATCATCGCTCCCAATATAGCAGGGATTGACAATAAATAGGAGAATCTGATTGCAAGTTTCTTATTAAAACCGAGCAGGATCCCGCAGACAAGAACCAATCCCATCCTCGAAATTCCCGATATGACAGAAATTCCCTGAATAATCCCGATCAGGATGCCCTGTTTCCATGTGATATCCTTAGGGATCTTGTTGCCTGCCTGCACCATGTCGGCTACAAGGAGCAGAACGCCGGTCAGAAGCATACCGATTCCGCTGTACATGACCTGTCCGTAGCTGACAGAGGCGACTCTTCTCAGAAGAAAGCCTACAGCACCTGTTGGGATCGTTGCACAGAGAACCAATACCACGAGCTGTCTGTAATTGGATGTAACGATATGAATAAAGCGCGGTTCTTCATGCGCTTTCGCTGCCCGGATCATGATTCTGATGTTGAAAAATATGTCCCGGATCATGCGTACGGCTTCCCTGCATAGCCTGGCTACATCTTTCTGCATCGCAAGCAATATCGTTATAAGTGTGCCTGCATGCAGTGCGATATTCAGGAACTCTGTACTACCCTGGATACGCAAGGTATGTTCAGCGAACTGCAATAGCCCGTACGAACTGATGGGCAGAAACTCTGTCAGTCCCTGAATGATTCCAAGAAGTATAGTTTGCAGATAATCCATAAATTCCTCTTGTTACCCGTTAATCTTCATCCCAGTTGTGATAAACGGCCTGAACGTCGTCGCTCTCATCGAGGAGGTCAAGAATCCTTTCAATAGACGAGATATCCTTCTCGTTGGTCAGTTTGACATAAGTCTGCGGAATCATGGTGACTTCTGCAGAAGCAAGGACCAGTCCCATGTCCTTGAGTGCCTTCTCTACTTCCGGGAAAGATTCCGGATCTGTGATGATTTCGTAACTGTCGTCTTCCTCACTGAAGTCCTCAGCGCCTGCATCGAGCGCTTCCATCATGAGGTCGTCGGAATCCATCTCGCACTCTTCCTTATCGATGATGATCTGTCCCTTCTCATCGAACATGAAGGATACACATCCCGGCGTTCCGATATTGCCGTTGCCCTTTGTAAAAGCGCTGCGGACTGCGGCTGCCGTACGGTTCTTATTGTCCGTGAGGGTCTTTACGATAATAGCGATGCCGCTCGGTCCGTATCCTTCATATGTAATGGACTCATAATTTGCGCTGTTTCCGTCGCCGGCAGCCTTCTTGATGCCTCTTTCGATCGTATCGTTCGGCATGTTATTGGCTTTCGCTTTGGCGATGACCGTTGCAAGTTTGAAGTTATTTGCCGGATCCGGACCGCCTTCCTTGACGGCAACGGCGATCTCGCGACCGATTATCGTAAAAATTTTACCCTTCGCGGCATCATTTTTCTCTTTCTTATGCTTGATATTGGCAAATTTAGAATGTCCAGACATATTATCTCCTCCAAAAGCTCTGATTTGTTTCTTTCAATCATTTAAAAGATGCATTTATATATAAGTAGACTGAAGAGATACAACATATAGGAAGTTTTCGATACTCTTACAAGTCACGGAAATGCACATTACAGTAAACTATATCAGTTTTGCATAAATTATTCAAGAGTCAGATACACTCACTCTGCTCAATGATCCGACCTTCATAAATAAAATTTCTGGGTACGCGCTTGCTTATATCACACACAAGTTCATAGTTAAAACGCCCTGAAAGATCACCGAGTTCCTCAGCTGTGATCCTTTCATCACCCTGTTTCCCAAGCAGAACGACCTCATCACCTCTTGTTGCGCCTTCGATATCTGTGACATCAACCATGAACTGGTCCATACACACTCTTCCGAGAATGGGTGCTTTCCGCCCTTTGATGAGAACATGACCTTTACCGGAAAGCATGCGTGGATAACCGTCCGCATACCCTACCGGTATGGTCGCGACCCGCATTGTCTTCTCTGCCTTGAATGTTCCGCCGTAGCTGACTTCGTCCCCCGCCTCAATATTCTTTACATAAGAGATGTGACTTATAAGACTCATAACAGGTTTAAGCGGGACGATATCTGTTTCGACATCGGCGGACGGCATAAGCCCGTAAACGGTGATACCTGCGCGCACCATGTCTTTATTTGCTTCCCTGAGGCGTATGATTCCCGCACTGTTGCTGACATGATGAATCGGGATGTCCACACCGGCTTTTTCGACTTTTTCCGCAAATGCATCATATCTCTCAAGCTGTCTCACCGCCGGATCAATACTCACCTCATCCGCTCTTGCAAAATGCGTGAACAGACCTTCTATCTCAATATTCGGAAGTTTTGCGATCTTTACGATTTCGGCGACGGAAGCGTCATTGTCCCTGAAACCGATACGGCTCATACCGGTATCGAGAGCAATGTGGATAATTGCTTTCTTTTTGGCTGTAAACGCAGCGTCCGAAACCTTGACGGCCGTATCGTAGTCAAACACGCAGATCCTTACATTTTCCCTAATCAGATCTTCATAGAATTCATCAAAGGTATATCCCAAAAGCATGATCGGCTTGCGGATGCCCGCCCGTCTCAAACGGAACGCTTCATCGGCCGCTGCAACTGCAAAGCCCCACATGTAATCGTACGGTTCCATCAACTCGGCGATCTGCACACTGCCGTGCCCGTAACCGTCAGCCTTGATGACCGCGGTGATCTTGCATCCCGGACGAATGTTTGCCTTCATATTCTCAAAATTATAAAGTACCGCATCCAGGTCAATGTCTGCCCTGATCCTGCTGTATTTTTTCATAATAGATAGCCTCCTTGATTAGTATTCATCGAACCACGTTCTTCAGCTGTGCAATAATATCCGAAGCGATCACATTTCTTCTGCCATCTTCGTCGGAAGCGATATCGCCGGCCTTGCCGTGGATATAGACGGCAAGAGGCGCGGCCGCCAGAACGTCGCAGTGCTGGGCGAGAAGCCCGGCAAGGATTCCCGAGAGGACGTCTCCGCTTCCCGCAGTAGCCATCCCGTCATTTCCGGTCGTGTTGATAAAAACTTTTCCGTTCGGAAGGGCTGTGCACGTGCGCGCGTCCTTGAGGACGCAGACTGCATCACACGCTGTCGCAAGATCGCGTGAAGCCGAGATCGGATCCTTCTTCAGCTCCGCGATCGTTCGTCCGACAAGTCTCCCCATCTCTCCCATATGCGGCGTGAGGAATGCCATTCCCCGGTATTCCCGGATAAGCTCAGTGTTTCCGTAAAGGCAGTTAAGTCCGTCCGCATCCAGGACAAGCGGCAGTACGGAAGTCTCAAGAACATGCTTTACGATGCCCTCGGACAGAGCACTCGTACCGAGTCCCGGTCCCATACAGATCACATCCGCCCAGTCAAGATTCTTGTCGATGGCGTCTTCGGCTTCCACAATATCGTTATAAGTCGAAAGCAGCGCTTCAGGCAGTTCACGCTGAATGATTTCTCTGTTCGCTTCCACCGTAATGACGCGTACCATGCCTGCGCCCATACGCATAGATGACAGAGCGGAGAAATATGCGGCTCCCGACATATTTCTCGAACCGGCAATTACGAGGACTTTGCCAAATGTCCCTTTATTTCCGGACGCTATTCTCTTGGGAAGGTAAGACGGAATATCACCGTCATCGAGACAATAGATGCGGGGGCCTTCCTCGTCTCTTCTGTCTTTTTTCGGTCTCCACGGATCATCGTTCCACATGTCCGCTATGCCGATCTCGGCCACGACGATCCTGCCTGAATAATCGGCGCCCGGATAGAGCAGCATTCCGGGTTTCGGCAGCTGCATGGTGACAGTCACGTCAGCCTGCACGGCACACCCCATGACATGTCCGGTATCTGCATGAATACCGGATGCTATATCCGCAGACAGGACAAATGCCCTCGATGCATTGATTCGCCCGATCACGTCCGCATAACTTCCCTCGATTTCTCTTGAGAGACCGATGCCGAAGAGCGCGTCGACGATGACATCATACTCTGCAAATGTAGATTTACGGATTTCCTCGATCCCCAGCTTCCTGCAGATCGATACCTGCAGTTTCATCTCGTCCGTAAAATGTTCTTCTTTACCCGCTAAATAGAGGTCCGCCCGGATGCCTTTCATATGCAGGATCCTGGCGCAGGCTGCCCCGTCACCTCCGTTATTTCCGCTCCCGCAGACACAGAGCACCCTTCCGCTCCGCCCGGATTGTTTCAGATAAGATAGAACTTCTTCCGCGATTGCATAGGATGCCCGTTCCATAAGAACGCTTGACGGGACCCCTATCTCCGTGATTGTATACTGATCTCTCGCTTTCATCTGCGCTGCTGTCACTATATGTCTCATAGCCACCTCCCGTACCGTTAACGCAAATATTATAAACCCTCAAAATCTCCTTTGCAACGACAGAGAAGTTTCAGTGGCAAAAGAGCCCGAACTCATGTATACTTTCCATGAGTCGGAGGATCACATCATGATTTTGAACATTCAGAAAATATCAAAAACTTTCCCGGGGAACGAGGTCCTGCGGGAAGTATCATTTCATATAGAAGAAAATGAGAAGGCTGCCCTCGTCGGAATTAACGGTGCGGGAAAATCCACCCTCTTAAAGATCATCGTCGGGGAAATGCAGGCCGATGACGGTACCGTCATTCTGTCCAAAGACAGGACCCTCGGCTACCTTGCGCAGCATCAGGACCTGACCGGAGATGCGACAGTCTACGAACAGCTCATGCAGGTGCGTCAGGATATTCTGGACCTCTTGCGGCGCATGGAGAATTCCGAGAGAAAGATGTCACACCTGACAGGTGAGGATCTGGAAAACGAAATGGCATCCTATGCAAGGATCCAGGAAGCTTACGAACGCCTGAACGGCTACGCATATAAGTCAGAAGTAGTCGGCGTCCTGAAAGGACTCGGTTTTACGGAGGAAGACTTCGGTAAAAAAGTATCGACACTGTCCGGTGGCCAGAAGACCCGCGTTGCACTGGGCACGCTGCTTCTCACGAGTCCGGACATCATCCTGCTTGACGAGCCGACCAACCATCTCGATATGAATTCCATCGTCTGGCTCGAAACATACCTCATGAACTATAAGGGCGCGGTCCTGATCGTCTCCCATGACCGGTATTTCCTGAACCGCGTCGTGACCAAGGTCATCGAGCTGAACCACGGTTCTGCGCGGACGTACGATGGAAACTATGATGCCTACAGCCGCAAGAAGGAAGAGATTCGTCACGCGGAGTACCTCTCCTACATGAAGGCTGAGCAGGTAAGAAAACATCAGGAGCAGGTAATCGCAAAGCTGAAGCAGTTCAACCGTGAGAAATCCATAAAAAGGGCGGAGAGCCGTCAGAAGATGCTGGATAAGATGGAAATGCCCGACAAACCGCTGGGTGAAGACCCCGTGATGGGGCTGTCTTTCGCGCCCGGCATAGAATCCGGAAAGGATGTACTGACGGTCACAGAGCTCTCGAAAGGATTTGACGGCATAAGCCTTTTCGATGATGTTTCATTTGAAATTAAAAAGGGAGAACATGTCGCCCTGATCGGAAACAACGGTACCGGAAAGTCCACGCTTCTCAAGATCCTGAACGGCGTTTATCTTCCGGATCGGGGAGAATTCGTACTCGGAAGCAATGTCATCACCGGGTATTACGACCAGGAAATGCATGTGCTGCATCCGGACAAGACAATTTTCGATGAGATTTCGGACGACTATCCGACGTTCAATAATACAAAGATCCGCAGTGCGCTCGCAGCTTTCCTCTTCACCGGAGAGGACGTATTCAAATACATCCGTGACCTCTCGGGCGGTGAACGGGCGCGAGTCTCTCTCTGCAAGCTCATGCTTTCAAACGCCAATTTCATCATGCTCGATGAGCCGACCAATCATCTGGATATCGAATCCCGAGAGATTCTTGAGAGTGCGATCAACGCCTATACCGGAACACTGTTCTATGTATCTCACGACCGCTACTTTATCAACCGCACGGCGGGCAGGATTCTTGACCTGACTCACAAAACGCTGCTCAACTATATAGGCAATTACGACTACTACCTCGAGAAAAAGGAGGATGTGGAGAAGGCGGGACTTGCTCCGGAACTGCTTGTTGCAAAAGAAAATGCGGATTCGGACGCAAAGCTGGACTGGAAAGCGCAAAAAGAGGACGCGGCGAGAAAGCGGAAACGCGCAAACGACATTAAGAGATGCGAAAAAGAGATAGATACTCTTGAAAAGGAAGACCTTGAGATTGACACGCTGTTCGAAGACCCGAAAGTTTCCTGTGATCCCGCGGAATGTACGCGGCTCGGCAACCGGAAGGAACAGATTGCTGCGCGGCTTGAGGAGCTTTACACGCTGTGGGAGGAGCTGCAGGAATCCGAGGAATAAGATTGAATCACTCAAACTTCCCACGGGATGTTACCGGACAGTCTTATCACCGGAAATGCTGTAAATGAAAAAACTGCAATCAAAGCGACATTCGAGCTTTGATTGCAGTTTTTTGTGTCATAGGAACTTCGTCCCGTGTCCTTTAAGTTTGTATTCCATGTCAGAGACAAGTTTCATTTTGCGCATTCATCTCACGACTTAAGTCACGAGAATTCTCCGTCAGAGATTAAAGCATCTTCTCCAGCGTCCTGCGGACTGCCAGAATGAAATCCAGAGTCGAGAGCTTTTTCGGATTTTTGATCTCGGTGATAAGAGTGAGATCTCCCGTCATCTGTCCGCTCTCAATGGTCTCAATCGTAGCCCTCTCAAGCTTATCCGCGAACTCGCACAACTCGTCGATGCCGTCAAGCTCTCCTCTCTTTCTGAGTGCGCCTGTCCATGCAAAAATCGTCGCGACGGAATTTGTCGAAGTGAGTTCCCCCTGAAGATGTTTATAGTAGTGTCTCTGAACAGTACCGTGGGCTGCTTCATACTCATAATAGCCTTTCGGTGATACCAGGACCGATGTCATCATGGCAAGGGAGCCGAACGCGGAAGAAAGCATATCGGACTGTACATCCCCGTCATAGTTCTTAAGAGCAAGGACAAATCCTCCCTCACTCTTCATAAGACGCGCTGCCACATCATCGATTAATGTATAGAAATAAATGATGCCGGCCTTCTCGAATTTCTCCCTGAACTCTTCCTCGTAAATACGCTCGAAGATAGCTTTGAACTCCCCGTCATAGACCTTGGAGATCGTATCCTTTGTGGCGAACCACAGATCCTGCTTAACGGAGAGTGCATATGTGAAGCAGCTGCGTGCAAAACTCTCGATGGAGGCATCCAGATTATGCATGCCCTGTACGACTCCGGGACCCTTGAAATCGAAGATAGTCTGTCTGGTGACCGTACCGTCCTCGGCGGTGAACACGATTTCTGCCTTTCCGGGTCTGTCGATGCGCATCTCTGTATTCTTATACACATCGCCGTAAGCATGACGTGCGATCGTGATGGGCTTGTTCCACTTGCTGACGACCGGATTGATGCCCTTTACAAGAATCGGTGCACGAAAAACAGTGCCGTCCAGCATCGCACGGATCGTACCGTTCGGACTCTTATAGAGTTCCTTGAGGTCATATTCCTTGAGACGTGCAGCATTCGGAGTGATGGTCGCGCACTTGACGCTGACGCCGAACTTCATATTTGCCTTTGCGGCATCGATTGTGACCTGATCATTTGTCTCATCTCTGTGCTTCAGACCCAGGTCATAGTAATCTGTCTCAAGATCAATAAAGGGAGTGAGCAGCTCATCCTTTATCATTTTCCAGATGATTCTCGTCATCTCGTCTCCGTCCATCTCTACGAGAGGCGTTGTCATTTTAATTTTTTCCATTTTTTCTCCTCCGGGAAATGTAATAGCAGGCCCGTCCTCCGAGCGGACCGCTTATTGATATGCGATATCACTGCTTTTTCTCAAGTTTCATGCCCAGTTCCGCAAGCGCACAATCAGTGACGACGAAAAGCTCATCGTTCGAAATGACCGTGACACGGCCGTTCTCATACTGATCATCTACCCACGCCTTAACGGCCATCGCAAGTTCTGACTTCTTGTCGATCTTCTGTTCTTCCGGCACGTCATAATGGCGGTTGATCCAGTGTGCGATTCCCGCAAGTCCGGATGTGTTGGAGATTGAAACTTCCACCGGACGCTTCAGGAATTTCTCGGTATCGAAAATGTTGTAGATTTCCTCGTTCTTCAGAAGACCGTCCGCATGGATACCTGCTCTCGTGATATTGAAGTTCTTTCCGACAAACGGCGTGCGAGGCGGAATCTTTTCACCGAGCTCCTTCTCATAATACTCGGCCAGATCCGAGATGACCGTCGTATCCATGCCGTTCAGAGTTCCTCTCAGCTGTGCGTACTCAAATACCATCGCTTCAAGCGGCGTGTTGCCGGTCCTCTCGCCGATTCCGAAGAGCGAGCAGTTGACGCCGCTCGCGCCGTACAGCCATGCGGTTGTGGAATTGGAGACAGCCTTATAGAAATCGTTGTGTCCGTGCCACTCGATAAGTTCGGAAGGAACGCCCGAGTGCACCATAAGTCCGTAAATAATGCCGGGAACGGAACGCGGAATCACTGCGCCCGGATAGTTGACGCCGTATCCCATCGTGTCGCAGGCTCTGACCTTGATCGGAATGCCGTACTGGTCGCGAAGTTTCATGAGTTCGAGGCAGAACGGGATGACATAGCCGTAGATATCAGCGCGCGTAATATCTTCAAGGTGGCACCTCGGACTTATACCCATCTCCAGGCACTCTTTAACGATTGTAAGATAATGTTCCATGGCCTGGCGGCGCGTCATATGCATCTTATAGAAAATATGGTAGTCGGAGCACGAAACAAGAATGCCGGTCTCACGCATACCCATGGACTTTACAAGCTCAAAGTCTTTCTTGCTTGCACGGATCCAGCTTGTTACCTGCGGGTAACGATAGCCGCGGTCCAGACACTTCTCGACCGCCTTTCTGTCCTTCTTGTCATAGAGGAAGAATTCGCAGGCTCTTATAAGACCGTGGGGACCGCCGAGCTTATGCAGATAATCATAAATTGTGACGATCTGTTCCGTTGTATAGGGAGCTCTGGACTGCTGACCGTCACGGAACGTCGTGTCGGTGATCCAGATCTGATGCGGCATATGGTGCGGAACAATTCGATCATTGAAAGCGATTTTCGGAACTTCGTCATACGGGAAAAGGTTTCGGAATGTATTCGGACGCTCGACGTCAACGAGCGGATACATATGCTCTTCCAGTTCGAGAAGATGCGAAGTATGGTTCATATGAACCTGTCTGTATTCCATTTCCATAATAATCTCCTCCTATCTCCTGCGTCGGGGTGACCGGTCCCGAAACAGGGTGCAAAACATCAGAATCATTTCTGGGATGCAAGTACCTGCTTATTCTTTACGATGTAATCCACAAGGGAGATGATCGTGAGTGCGCATGCCACATACATGATTATCGTTGTCAGCATCTGCACTGCAGGTATCTCGAGGTTCAGAATCATCAGAATGACCATGGCCATCTGACTGACTGTCTTTGTCTTGCCCCAGTAACTGGCAGCGATTACAATTCCGTTGTCCGATGCGACAAGTCTGAAACCGCTGATAGCGAACTCTCTGGCTATGATCACGATACAGATCCACGCCGGTAACCTGCCAAGTTCCACCAGGCAGATAAGAGCCGAACAGACAAGCAGTTTGTCCGCAAGAGGATCCATGAACTTTCCGAAATCAGTAATCAGATTATATTTTCGCGCTATCTTTCCGTCGAGCATGTCTGTGAGGGAAGCGATGATAAATGTCAGCAGAGCCGCCCATCTCATCCATCCCTCTCCGCGCCCGACAAGCATGAAGATGACAAAAGGAACAATAAGTATCATACGCAGTACGGTTAATTTATTCGGCAGATTCATTTTCAAACTCTCCTGTTAAATCATATTCGGAAGCGCCTGTGATCCGGACGTTTACAAAATCTCCGCTCATGTGCTCTTCCGTAGCAGGGATGAATACAAGTCCATCCACACCGGGTGCATCTCCATATGTCCTGGCCTCATAGATTCCTTCCTCGGGCAGCTCTCCTTCGATCACCGCCTCAATCGTTTTTCCGATACGGGATTTTCCGCGGGCCATGGATATTTTCTGCTGGATCTCCATGATCTCTCTGCGCCGTCTGTTTTTCGTCGGCTTTCGAATCTGATTTTTCATCTTCGCGGCGGGAGTATCTTCCTCCCTCGAGTATGTGAAGACTCCGAGACGATCAAATTTCATCTCACTCACGAATTGCTTCAGCGTTTCGTGATCTTCCTCTGTCTCCCCCGGAAAACCGGAAATAAGAGTTGTGCGAAGGAATATGTCCGGCATTTTCGTTCTGAGCTCTTTTACCAGCGCACGAAGGTCGGCTTCGGTAGTCCTGCGGTTCATTCGCTTTAGAATACCGTCCGATGCATGCTGTATAGGGAGATCCAGATAATGGCATATCTTCTTCTCCGCCGCCATCACATCGATCAGTTCCGGATAGATTTCCTCCGGATAACAGTACAGAATCCGGATCCAGTGTAGGCTTTCGATCTCACAGAGCCTCTTCAGGAGCTCATGCAGCATTTTCTTTCCGTACAGGTCTGTTCCGTATATTGTTGTCTCCTGTGCTACGAGAATAAGCTCCGTCACGCCGTCGTCCGCCAGGCTCTGTGCTTCCGCGACCAGTTTCTCCATAGGAAAGCTCCTGTACCTGCCTCTGATCTTCGGAATAATACAGTATGTGCAGTGCTTGTCGCACCCCTCAGCGATCTTAAGGAATGCATAATGCCCGCCGGTCGAGACCATACGCTTCGTATCTATAGTCTCATCGCGGCTCGCATCTGCGAGGAGGATCGTCTTTTTCCCGCGAAAAGCATCATCCACAGCATCAGCAATCCCTGCTCTTCCTGTAGTGCCGACAATAGCATCCACTTCAGGAATCTCTTCAAGAATCTCTTCCCTGTAGCGCTGTGCCATGCACCCTGTCACAACAAGGACCTGAAGACGCGCCTCTGTCTTGAGATCCGCAAGGGCAAGGATCTCCTCGATCGATTCCTTCTTGGCATCCTCTATGAAACAGCAGGTATTGATAACGGCGGCGTCCGCTTCCGTCTCATCATCCGTGATCTCATACCCGCGGGAGGCCAGAATCCCCAGCATTTCCTCGGAATCGACAAGATTCTTGTCACATCCGAGTGATACCATCAGTAACTTCATAAACACTCCAATCCAGGTATTCCCTACTTACGGGAATGAACTTAATGTTATACTCACGATGAAGCCAGATTTTACTTGCGCGCGTATCATAGACTCACGTCACGAGTATTGCGCGATGAAGAATAAAAGGGCAGCTGCTGCTTAAGCCACTGCCCCTCCCTGATCATTTATTTGTTTCTTCCGGAAGGATCTTGACTTCCCCTTTGAATACTTCGTCAACGGCAATAGAAAGCGGTTTCTTTTCTTCCTCGTTCTCGATGAGCGGCTCATCGCCGTCGATGATCTGACGTGCGCGCTTTGCTGTGGCCATCACGATCGAATATCGGCTGGAAACTACCGGCACAGTGCCGTCCTCGATCTCCGAATTAACTGCTGCAATCATTTCCTTGTAAGACGGATGAATCATCATAATGCATTTTCTCCTATTGTATAGCTGCCGACATGTGACATGTCAGCGTTGACATGGACCAATGTAACAGACGCGAAAACCAATCTCACCCATTCACGTACTGTTTGAGATCGCTCTTTATTTCGGCAATGAGCCTGCTGTTTCTGTTCGCCTTGATATGTTCGGTACGTACGATCCGGTGAAGCGCTTCGACTGCATCATCCAGTTTATCGTTCACCAGAATATAGTCGTAAGCATCCATGAACTCGGATTCCTCTACTGCCCTTCTGAGGCGTCCCTGTACCTTCTCCTCACTTTCGGTACCGCGTCCGCGCAGACGTTCTGCCAGGACCTTCGCCGACGGTGCAGTGACAAATATCATCGGTGTATCCGGATATTTCTCGTGGACCTTGAGTGCTCCCTGCACTTCGATCTCAAGGATGACATCCTTGCCCTCCGCAAGATTTTTCAGGACATACTCTTTCGGAGTCCCGTAATAGTTTTCCTGGTAGGAGGCAAATTCGATCAGCGCATCGACGCGAATCATGTCTTCGAACTCCTCCTTCATCAGGAAGAAGTAGTCAACACCATTCTTCTCCATTTCTCTCGGTGCTCTTGTCGTAGCGGAAACGGAAAGTGCATAGTTGTCATATTTATTGCAGATTGCCTTCGTAATAGTTCCTTTTCCTGCCCCGGAAAATCCGGAGACAATGAGTAGTATTCCCTTTTCAGCCAATGCTTTCCCTCCAGATCACATAGAATCCAAATTTCGTTCGCTCGTCCTTACGCAATTGCCGAAATACTTATTCAATATTCTGTATCTGCTCGCGAATCTTTTCTACAACTGTCTTGAGCTCAATGCCGATGTTGGAAGTAGCGAGATCGCCTGCCTTCGAGAGGATCGTATTCGACTCGCGGTTCATTTCCTGTGCAAGGAAATCAAGCTTTCTTCCGACACTCTCAGCCTTTTTCAGCTCGCTTAACATCTGGTCAATGTGACTTGCCAGACGGACAGTCTCCTCATCTGTGGAAATCTTATCCGCATAAACGACAAGCGCTGTAGCAAGCTGGGATTCATCAATCGTCCGATCTTCCAGAATCTCACGGAGTTTGTCTTCCAGACGCTTTCTGTAGTCAGCCATGACTTCCGGCTCATGCGCCTCGATTTCAGCAACGCTGTTGCGCATCCCGTTCAATTTTTCCTCCAGATCGGCTTGCAGTTTTGCTCCCTCGATTCTTCTGGATTCGTCATACTTCTCGGCCGCTTTGCGGATGACTGTTTCGAGCTGGCTCCAGAGCTCCTCCTCGTCCGTCTCCGCATCTTTCAGTGTGAGAACCTCCGGGAAACGGGTCAGGTCTGAGATGCACAGATCGTTCACGACTCCTGTCTCAGCCTGAAGAATCTGACATGCCTTCACATACTTTTGTGCCAGTTCGAGGTTCAGAGACGGCTCGCCGGTACCTGAACCGAAAATCTCCTCGGTTATGAAGACGTCGACCTTTCCGCGATTTGCGTATTCTTTGAGAATATTGCGGATCTGCGCTTCGAAAGCACTGTATTTTTTAGGCATGCGGATATTAAAATCAAGGTATCGGTTGTTCACGGATTTTATTTCACAAGTCAGTTTTCTTGTGTCGCCTGTGCATTCCGCGTGACCGAAACCAGTCATACTTTTAACCATTGGATGTTACCACCTGCTTTTTCTTATAATCCTACGTATTTTACATCATTTGAGAAACTCCGTCAACGATTGTTTACCGCCCCTTCCCATTCTTACACATAACATGCAAGACGATGCATTTGGATTTGCAGCCAAAGTGTGCTATCATAACTCATACATGAAATATTTCGTAAACATTTGCATACATAAAGTATGGAGGTCACATGGCATTTGACGGAATCACCACCGCAGCTATCCGGCACGAGCTCGAATCCTGCCTTACCGGAGGCGGTATCAGCCGCATCGTGCAGTCTGAAAAAGATGAGTTGCTGCTCACCATAAAGAATAACAAAATCACCTATCGGCTCCTCATGAGTGCTTCCCCCTCTCTCCCGCTGATTTATCTCGTGCCGGAGAACAGGCAGGCGCCGCTCACGGCACCGAATTTCTGCATGCTCACAAGGAAGCATCTGCAGGGAGGACAGATTTTGAAAATATCGCAGCCTTCGCTCGAGCGCGTAATCTGCTTTGATATCTCGCACCGCGATGAACTCGGTGACTTGTGCACAAAGAAACTGATCATCGAGCTCATGGGAAAGCACAGCAATATCATTGTCACGGATGATAAAAATACCATCATAGACAGCATCAAGCGCATCCCCTCCTCTGTGAGTTCCGTGCGCGAAGTACTTCCGGGCAGACCGTATTTCATCCCGGGTGCGGATACCAAGAAAAATCCGCTCGATGCGGATGTCTCGGATTTTATCCGCACAATACGCGAAAGTCCTTACAATATTGTTAAAGCGATCTACATGTCCTATACCGGCATATCTCCCATCGTCTCGGAAGAATTTGTCTACGAGGCCGGAATCGAACCGCGAAAAGGGCCCGGCGATCTGCGGGACGATGAGCTTGGAACGCTGGCCGAGATATTTGTCGGGCATATGAGGAACGTGTCTGAAGGGATATTTGAACCGAACATCGTATATATCGATGATGAGCCGAAAGAATTCGGCGTATTTCCGCTAAAGATGTACGGCGGACGCGCAGAGAACATGGACTCAGTAAGCGAGATGCTCCGTAAGTTTTATTCGGACCGTGAGTCTGCGACCCGCATGAAGCAGAAATCGGCAGATCTAAGACATCTGGTGTCCACAGCGCTCGATCGGACAAATAAAAAGTTCCTGATTCAGCAAAAGCAGATGGCTGACACGGAGAAAAAAGACAAATACCGTATCTACGGTGAAATGCTGAACACCTACGGATACGGCGCAAAAGAAGGCGACAAAAAGATAGACGTCATAAACTATTATACCGGCGAACCGCTGACGGTGCCTCTGGACCCCACGCTCACAGCCAGCCAGAATGCACAGAAATACTTCGAGCGCTATAACAAGCTGAAGCGGACTGCTGAAGCACTTACGACTCAGATCGAAGAGACAAAAGATGACAGAGACCAGCTCGAAGCCTGCCTTATGGCGATTGAACTTGCCGAGAGCGAGCAGGACCTGACCGAGATTCGGAAAGAACTTACGGAATACGGTTTTCTGCAGAAACGGACTGTTCAGAAAGGCCGTGCCAAAGAGGCAAAGCAGAAACCGCTGGCTTTCCTCTCCTCTGACGGCTACACGATGTATGTCGGCAGGAATAATTATCAGAATGAGGAGGTCACATTCAAGATCGGCAACTCGAACGACTGGTGGTTCCACGCGAAGGGAATGCCCGGAAGCCATGTCATTATTAAGGGCAGAGGCGACGGGGAAATGCCGGACCGTGCCTTTGAAGAGGCCGGAGCGCTGGCGGCCTGGTATTCGTCAGGGAGAAGAGCCCCCAAAGTCGAGATCGATTATACGCAGAGGAAGAATCTCCACAAAAAGAACGGAGGAAAACCGGGATTTGTGACTTATCACACCAACTACTCGCTCGTTGCTGTCCCGGATATATCGGCACTGAAGCGAATCGAATGAAACTATTTACTTAAACTTCCCACATGAAGTTTCTGAGCTGTCTTACCATTAAATAATGCATCGTCGGGACGCATTAAAGCCCACCGTAACGCTGCGGTGGGCTTCTTCTATCACCATCCGAATGCCGTCAGATAGCACATCACACAGAAGCAGGCGATGCCGAACCACACTGCAAAGCATAACGGAGGTATAAAAAGAATCATCAGAATCGTCTGCACGATTTCTTTCCGGCTGTAAGTATACGAGCCCTTTTTTCGGTATCTGGTCATCTTTCCGTCCGGTGAGACTATGTAGATCCAGGGTCTGTCATACAGCTCAATTCTCCCGAATTTCAGCAAATAAATCGGAATGACAGGCACAAAAATGCAGAACCAGACGGCGCTGCCGCCGAGATTTAACTGTGAAAAATTGAACCCGTTCAGAAACAGAGCGATGATGACCGGAAGAAATAATACCGCCAGAGCCATCATGATCATACCGAATATGCGCAGCGGGGAAGAAAATCTGAGCACGACCTCTTCATTTTTGCCATCCAGCTTCTCGAAAAATACCGGCGGAGTAACATTCCTTTCCGCAAGGAGCGTACCGGTCAGCTCACCGTCCACCCTGACGAGTGCCTCATTGCCGGAAGTAAATACCTTTCTCCCGTGCTCAATACGGAACTTCATATGCTTCGTATCGCTGTATGCGACTAACGTGACAATCATTATGAACAAGGCAAATGCTGCCGTCAGAACAAGTCTGTCTCCGCTATCAATTCCGAACAGAGAAAAACCGAGAAAAGCAATCGCAGATATGATAATCGTAGCAAATATGGATTTCAGCCACCATGGCAGAAAATAGTAATAGGATTCTTTTATAGCACGAACACTGACCTTCCCTGTCTGTCCGTTGACTGCTACCATCAGATCCCCGTCAGAGAGATAATAGACCGGCAGCAAGGCCGGCATCCTCACAACGGACGAAATATCCGGATCTACCTCCACTGCCTTTGTCTCAAGTACCTTTTGCACGGTGGGTGCATAGGATTTGCTGACTTCCTCACGTACCCTTCTCTCCAGTTCTTTACCCGAAATGTTATCCGTCTTGACTCTATGTCCGGCAACATAGGAAAAGTCAAATCCGGTCAACCCGTTTATATCATAAGGTTCCATCCCGTCGAGCAGCAGATTATCCGTCTGTTCCGAACAGTTCACGAACACTTCATCGATAAATCCTCCGCAAGTATATGTTCCTCCGTCAGAGAATCTTCTGACCTTGCAGGATACCGGTCCGCGCACGAATTCGTAGGGAAGATAGAACCCTTTCAGGTCACCGGTTTTTTCTTTCAGAAGTCCGGCCTCTTTTTTCCCGCGGTTCTTCACACACCATTTTGAAAGGCATTCCTGCGCCTCCTCATCGGTGATCTGAAAGGGGATAACGATCTCCGGCATATTCTTTTTGTGCAGATAACCCTTTCTGACAAGCGCATGTCCGCAAAAGGCACAGTTCGCTACTGCTTCATTTTCCTCAAATACGACTTCCGCACCGCATACTGAGCAGGAAGCACGCAAAAGTTGATAATTTGCAGCGGAATTTTGAAGTCTGCTCTGCTGCAACCTGCGAAATCCGCGCTTTTCCTCCATTGCTGCATCTACGGTAACTTTACCGCCGCAAAACTGACAGGAGTATATACCGCTTCGGATGTCATAATATGCAGGCGCGCCGCAGTCCGGACAATGAATATCAACAATGTTGTTCGTATTCATAACGTGTTATTTTCTTAAATTCCTTCTCCAGCTCACTATTGCAGTTCCGATAATAATCACATACCCGATCCAGCTCCACATGTCCGGCAATTCTCCGAAAAACAGGAATCCGAGTATAGCCGCGAATATGACCTGTGAGTAGTCGAACACTGAAATCTCCTTCGCCGGTGCATAAGTGTATGCCGCTGTAATATTCAACTGTCCGACCGTTGCCGAAACGCCGGCCATGATGAGAATGAGAAGCTGTGTCAGGCTCATCGGCTTATAGTCCGGAAGCATGAAGAGCAGGCATACGATCGATGAGAAAACGGAGAAAAACAGCACGATCATTTCCCTTCGTTCGCCCTTCATACCGAGCTTACGAACGAAAGCGTAAGCAGTTCCCGCGAACACACCTCCTGCCACACCGACGATAGCAGGCAGAGAGGCGACTCCGGCACCGGGTTTTACGATAAACGCCGCACCTGTGAAAGCGACTATGACCGTCAGGATCTCGAATCTCCCGGGGATTTCACCGATCACAAAGATACTCATAATTATTGCCGCGAAAGGAGACAGTTTGTTCAGGATATTTGCATCCGCAATCGCCATATGGCTGATCGCCCAGAAATTGCACAAAATCCCGAGTGTCCCCACCGTGCTTCGAATCAGAAGATCCGGCAGGCACCCTTCTTTTATTTTTATACTCTTACCGCTCTTTAGAATCATGAACAATGATACAAATACCGCAACGAAATTCCTGAAGAACGCTTTCTCCATCGTCGGCAGATCCCCTGACAGTCTTACAAAGAAAGACATCATGGCAAATCCGAATGCGGCCAGTATGATGTGGAGAATGCCTTTTATCCTGTCTGATTTTTTGTTCGTCGTATTTTTTTCCATCACTTTACTGCCTGCTTTACATATATATGCGATTAAGACCCAAAGTTGATAACGAATCGCAGAAATGAAAAGAGCTGCCGCGCAAAATCATATGCGCAGCAGCCCTACAACTCTTTCAAAAGTCGATTACTTTGCAACGAAGTTCAGGATCTTGCCCGCTCTGTAGATGACCTTGACGATTCTCTTTCCTTCTACCAGCTTGGCGATCTTCTGAAGTGCAAGACCGGCTTTTTCTGCCGCTTCCTGATCAGCGTCCACAGCAATGCTGAGGATCTCACGCGGTTTGCCGTTGACCTGCACGCTGATTTCCACTGTCGCATCGATCGTCTTCGCTTCATCAAATACCGGCCATTCGGATACGGACAGGAAACCTTCTCCGCCCAGATACTGCCAGATTTCTTCCGTCAGATGCGGTGCGAACGGATTCAGAAGTTTAAGGAATGCCACATACTGGTCTCTGCCGACTTTCTTTTCTGCTTCAAAGTCATTGAGAAGCGTCATCAGAGCAGCAATAGCGGTATTGAACTTCATATCCTCGATGTCATTTGTCACCTTGCGGATTGTCTTGTGGAGCTTGCTCTCAAGGGAGGAGACATTTGCATCCTGAAGATTGTCGGCAAGACGCGCAACACGGTCAAGGAAGCGCTTGCATCCGCGTACGGAGCTCTCATTCCACGGTGAAGATGCGCCGTAATCGCCCATGAAGAGCACGTATGTGCGCAGCGTATCGGCACCGAACTCCTCGACAACTTCCAGCGGATCGACGACGTTGCCCTTGGATTTTGACATCTTCTGATTATCGGATCCGAGTACCATTCCCTGAGCTGTTCTCTTAGCGTACGGCTCAAATGTGTTGACTGCACCGATATCATACAGGAAGTGATGCCAGAATCTGGAATAGATCATATGACGTGTCACATGCTCCATACCGCCGTTATACCAGTCGACATTCATCCAGTATTTCAGCTTGTCCATGTCGGCAAGTGCTTTATCGTTCTTCGGATCGATGTAGCGCAGATAATACCAGGAAGAACCAGCCCACTGCGGCATCGTGTCCGTCTCGCGTTTTGCCGCGCCGCCACATTTCGGGCAAGTGCAGTTCACGAAGCTGTCGATCTTGGCAAGCGGAGACTTGCCGTCCTCACCGGGCATGAACTGTTCGACTTCCGGAAGCTTCAGAGGAAGCTCCTCGTAAGGTACGCCTACCATGCCGCAGTTCGGGCAATGGATGATCGGAATCGGCTCACCCCAGTATCTCTGACGGTTAAAAGCCCAATCCTTCATCTTATACTGAACGCCTGCCTCGCCGATTCCCTTCTCCTCAAGGTACTCGATCATGCGTTCAATGGAATCCTTCTTATTTGTATAGCCGTTCAGGAAGTCGGAGTTGACCATCTCGCCGTCGCCTGTATAGGCTTCAACACTCATATCTCCGCCCTTGATGACTTCGATGATGTCGAGACCGAACGCCTTTGCAAAATCGTAGTCACGCTGGTCGTGACCCGGTACAGCCATGATTGCACCTGTGCCGTACCCCATCATGACATAGTCTGCTATGAACAGCGGGATCTTCTTGCCGTTAACCGGATTGACAGCCTCGAGACCTTCGATGCGAACACCTGTCTTGTCCTTTACAAGGTTTACGCGCTCGAACTCGCTCTTTTTCTGGCACTCATCGCGGTAAGCCTTAATTGCATCCATGTTCGTGATCTTATCGGCATATGTATCGATGAGCGGATGCTCCGGTGCAATTACCATAAAGGTAACGCCGAAAAGCGTGTCCGGTCTGGTCGTGTAGATACGGAGTTTTTCATCCACACCGTCGATAGTGAAATTCACAAATGCACCCTTGGACTTTCCGATCCAGTTCTCCTCCTGCACGCGGATCGCTTCCGGGAAGTCGACTGTGTCAAGGCCTTCCAGAAGTTTGTCAGCATACTTTGTGATGCGAAGGTACCAGACTTCCTTCTCCTTCTGGATGACTTCGCTGCCGCAGATATCGCACTTACCGTTCTGGCTGTCCTCATTTGAGAGAACAACTTTGCAGGACGGGCAATAGTTAACGAGCGTCTTATCGCGGTAAGCGAGATCATTCTCAAAGAGTTTCAGGAAGATCCACTGTGTCCATTTGTAATAATTCTCATCAGTCGTATCGATCACACGGCTCCAGTCAAAGGAGAAGCCTACGCGTTTCAGCTGCTCGGAGAAATGCTTGATGTTCTGATCCGTCACGACACGCGGATGCGTATTGGTCTTGATCGCATAGTTCTCAGCCGGAAGACCGAATGCGTCGAAACCGATCGGGAAGAGGACATTGTAGCCCTGCATACGGCGCTTGCGGGCAACGATTTCAAGACCTGAATAAGCCTTGATGTGTCCGACATGCATGCCTGCTCCTGACGGGTAAGGAAACTCGACCAAACCGTAGAATTTCGGTTTGTCGGAGTTGTCCTGTGCCTCAAAGATGCCTGCTTCTTCCCAGGCATTCTGCCATTTCTGTTCAATGTGTCTGAAATTATATTTCATGATCAACTCACCCTGCCTTCTGCTTTAGAAAAATTTTATTTTCCTATGACTTGAAAAATCTGATAAAGATAATATCATTTGAAATTCTGTTTGTAAAGTATATCCGTGGTTGCATGCACTCTAAACACGGCTTTCGCCGGAAATCATAAGGAAAGCCCCGAGATTTCCCCTCTTACCGTGGGACGCTCTGTGAGAAAACAGGATATCCGCGTTGCACGCCGTGCAGAGGTTCGGAAGCGTGATGTTCTCCTCTCTCACTCCCGCGTCCATAAGAACCGCCTTGTTGGCCGCCCACAGGTCAAGATAGAACTTGCCCGGGACCGCTTCTGATTTTCTCAGAAAGCGATCGTCGAAAAAGCGTGCAACATCCTCACCCACTTCATAGGAATCCTGACAGATGGAAGGACCTATACCGCACAGAAGATCCGCAGGCTCGGTTCCGAACTCCCGATGCATCGCTTCGATTGTAGCATTTCCTATTGCGTGAGCGGTTCCCTTCCAACCGGAGTGGGAAAGGCCGATAGCCCTGCGGACAGGATCAACAAAATAGAGCGGTACACAGTCCGCATAGAACGTCGATATGCAACAGCCCGGTTCGTCGGTGATGAAACCGTCTACATCTCTCCACTCCTTCTCGTGATTGAAGCCCTTCCCACGGTCGGATCTTCCGACGCGCAGGACATTGGTCGTGTGCGTCTGGTCAGACAAGATGAGATCGTCTGTGGTAAAGCCAACGGCATGGGCAAATCGCCGGAAGTTCTCCCGCACCGCCTCCTCACTTTTATCCTGCTTGAAAGAGAGGTTCATAGTCGACTGATGACCTGTGCTGACGCCGCCGATCCTTGTCGAGAAAGCGTTGATGAGCCAGTCCTCGCGGTCAAAAGCCGGGTAGGAGAGCCAGACAACGCCGTCTTTTTCGTGTACATTGAGCCTGGGCTCTTTATCGTTCTTCCACTTAAATGATGGTTTTTGCTCCATAAGATTCCTTTCTTCATGAGATATTTTCTTATGAAATATACTCGAAAGCATTTTTAATGAGGACGGTCTCCTTCGGAGAAATCCCCACCACGTCAAAACGGCATGGCGTAGTCTCGGGCAGACCGTTCTTTGTAAGATAATAGAGAGCGACTCTGGAAATCTTCTTCTGCTTCCGGAAATCCACTGCCGAAAGGGGCGACCCGGAACCCGCCGTCTTACGATACTTGACCTCAACGAACACGAGATAAGTCCCGTCCCGTGCGATGATATCGATTTCTCCCTGCCGGCATCGGAAATTACGCTCCAAAACAGAAAAGCCCTGAGTTTCCAGAAACTCACAGGCTCTTTTCTCATAATCCGTTCCTATTGCTCGATTATTCATGTGTGTCCTTTCAGAACATATCCTGAACTCTTCTCATGAATCACTGTTCTTCGGAAACATCCACGAAATGCCCTATAAATGATCTCCTG
This sequence comes from uncultured Lachnospiraceae bacterium, assembly GCA_902776305.1. GTDB lineage: Bacteria > Bacillota > Clostridia > Lachnospirales > Lachnospiraceae > Chordicoccus. The sequence continues at coordinate 205,265 of CACYPS010000001.1, forward strand.
TGGATCGGACATGGACCGAGTTCTTTCAGAGCAGCGATATGTTCAGCCGTGCCGTATCCTTTGTTTTTTGCGAACTTATATCCCGGGAACATGTCCTCATATTCCACCATCATCCTGTCCCTTGTCACTTTCGCGACAATACTGGCTGCCGCGATGGAGACGCTTTTCCGGTCTCCTCCTATGATTGCCAGCTGCGGGATCGGCACCTCAGGTATCGTCACAGCATCATTTAGCAGCAGGTCAGGTTTCACACTCAGTCTTGAGATCGCCTGCCGCATAGCCTCATAGGTTGCCTGCAGGATGTTGATCTCATCTATCCTTGACGGCGGAGCCATTCCGATTCCTACTGCGACAGCCTCACGCATGATCACATCATAGAGTTCCTCGCGTTTCTTTTCCGACAGTTTCTTGGAATCGTTGAGATACAGTATTCTGTGATCTTTAGGAAGAATGACAGCAGCGGCTACGACCGGCCCCGAAAGAGGACCTCTTCCGACTTCGTCAATACCGCACAGATATCCTCTGTCGGCAAATTTATGCTCGAACACCATCATACTTTCCGTGCGTTCGATTTCTTTTCTGAGCTTTTCAGCCTGTCTGGCTTCCTTCTCTTTCTGCTTTGCGAGTTGTTTCTCAGTCACAGCCGTCCACCTTTTCCAGCGTTATTCTTCCAAGCATTCCTGACCTGAACTCGTCAAGCAGGATCTGCGAGGCTCTGTCGTAGTCGATCACTCCGCCTTTTTTCAGGCAGCCGCGCTTTTCTCCGATCGACTCAAGTATTTCTACGGGGGTCCCTGTCTCTTCGATATTATATCTTGCCCCGAGAATACCGGGATAGTCCGATGTCAGCCTTCTTATGAGCAGAACAGCAAGCTCTCCCTGATCCAGGATCTGGTCATTAATAGATCCGATCAGTGCAATATTCTCACCCACTTTCGGATCGTCGAACTTAGGCCAGAGAAGTCCCGGGGTATCCAACAGTTCCACACGGCCGCCGAGCCGGATCCACTGTTTTCCTCTGGTGACGCCGGGTTTGTTCCCGGTCTTTGCCATCGCCTTTCCCGAGAAGGAATTGATAAATGTGGATTTTCCGGCATTCGGTATACCCACTACCATTGCACGGATCGGCCTTTCTTTCATGCCTTTCTTTTTGTCCCGCTCGATCTTCTCGCGGCATGCATCCAGTATGGCCGGAGTAATTGTTTTAACATTGCCTCTTGATCTGGCATCCATGAGAAGTGTGGTCAGCCCCTGCCCCTTAAAGTATGCAGTCCATTTTTGATTTTCCCGTTCGTCGGCAAGATCCGCCTTATTCAGGATGAGCATTCTTGCCTTCCCCTGAGCAAGCGTCCCGATATCCGGGTTTCTCGCAGAGAGCGGAATTCTCGCATCCGTGATCTCAATCACAAGATCGACGAGCTTCATATCTTCTTTCATCTGACGAATCGTCTTCGTCATATGTCCGGGATACCATTGAATGTCCAAAATGTCGCTCCTTTACTCACAATCTGAAGCTTCCCGCTTAATACTTAAAATGCGGTCAAACTTATTGAAAATGCAAACGGGAAGATTTAGCCACTAATCTATGAATCCGAATGAAGACAGCGGAGAAACAATGAGCCAAACCTTTCCCATAACAGCGCGCGCCGGAATATTTCCGACATCCGTAAATCGGCTGTCCTCGCTGTTATTTCGATTATCGCCGAGTACAAAGTACTCTTCATTTCCCAGAGTAACGCCGTTCTCCGCCAAACCGCCGCTGTTCATACTGGGGAAAGCTCTCTCTTCGATATACGTCTGGCCGTCAATTAAGATAAGACCGTCGCGGATCTGGATCTTTTCTCCGGGCAGGCCGATTACTCTCTTCACATGCACGGAAGCATCTGTGCTGTCGGAATTCGTGTAGGCAATGAGATCTCCTCTCTTGATTTTACCCACAGTATATGACACACGGTTGATCATGACTCTGTTTCCGGCCTGAAGAGTCGGATCCATTGAGCTTTCAAGAACCGTAACGGAGGAACAGAATATATAAGAGAACACAGCGGAAAGAGCGAGCACGATAACGATCTCCACGATCCAGGTCGTGATATTGCGCGTTTTTGTGCTGTACCACAGACTGCGTCTCACCGGTTTAACAGGCTCTTTTTCCCTTACTTTCATATGTCATCTCCTGCACTGCATTTGTAAAAAGGGACCGTCGCATTAAGAAATGTGAACTTAATGCGAAAGCCCCTTTCATGCACTCTCGTTTCAAAGTCTGCTGTAAGACTTTTATCAGCGAATGATTTCCTTGACCTTTGCTCTCTTACCTGTACGCTGTCTGAGATAGTTAAGCTTAGCTCTTCTTACTTTACCTCTGCGGACTACTGTGATGTCTGCAACGTTCGGTGAATGAAGCGGCCATGTCTTCTCAACGCCGATTCCGTTGGAGATCTTACGAACTGTAAAAGTCTCGCGTGCTCCGCCGCCCTGACGCTTCATAACAACGCCTTCAAAAATCTGGATTCTTTCGCGGTTACCTTCTTTGATCTTACCATGAACGCGAACTGTGTCACCAACATGGAAAACCGGAACTTCGCTCTTAAGCTGAGCATTTTCAATGTTCTTGATAATGTCACTCATTTTCAGGTTTCTCCTTTATATTTAATGGATGTTCTTAACACGTCCGTGCGTGACAGAGGACCATCTTTTTTACAACGCAAGATATTATACAATAGGTTCATCGGTATTGCAAGTGCTATTTACCGAAATACCTTTAAGATATTCTTCAATAAACTGCCGTTCTTTCGGACTGATATGGGCTGACGGAAGAAGGTCAGGTCTTCTTGTAGCTGTCCGGATCAGTGACTGTTCCCTTCTCCAGGCATCCACCTTCGCATGATCGCCCGATAAAAGAATAGGCGGTACTCTCCTTCCGTTCCATACTTCAGGGCGTGAATACTGCGGGAATTCGAGCAGACCATCACCGAAAGAATCGTCATCAGCCGATTCCTGATTGTGCAGTACGCCCGGAATCATGCGCGATATCGCGTCGATCATGAGCATGGCAGGCATCTCTCCGCCTGTGACGACAAAGTCACCGATTGAATACTCATCCGTCACGATCTCGTCAATGACGCGTTCGTCGATTCCTTCGTAATGCCCGCAGAGAAAAACGATTCCCTTCTCAATAGCCAGCTCTTTGGCTGCCTGCTGATTGAATACTTTCCCCTGAGGCGTAAGGTATATGACCCTCGGCTGATAATCAAGCTGCGAAGCAACGGCTTTGTATGCATCATAGACAGGCTGTGCCTGCATGACCATTCCCGCGCCTCCGCCGTAAGGGTAATCGTCTGTTTTCCCGTGTTTGTTCGTAGTGTAATCCCGGATGTTCACAGCATTCAGGCGTATAATGTCTTCTTCGATTGCACGCCCGATAATACTTGTCATGAGTCCCTGTCTGACCATGTCGGGGAACAGTGTCAATACATGAAAATCCATGTGTTCTCCTTCAGTTAGATGTATTCTTCAAATCTGTTTCGATCAGATTTCCGGCAACAGACGTACTACGATTCTGAAATGCTCCGGATCTTTCTCCAGAACACAGTCGGGAATGACCGGTATAAGAACTTCACTGCCGTCGTTTTTTCTGACGACATATACATCGTTTGCCCCGGTCCTCAGCACGTCCGTGAGCTCTCCGAGTGTTGAACCGTCTTCAAGATAGACCGTGCAGCCTATAAGGTCGCCGATAAAATACTCCCCCTCCTCGAGCGGAAGTGCGTCTTCCCGTTTTACAACGAGCGGACATCCGCGAAGCTTCTGAACTTCCTCAATAGAATTAAATTCTTTGAATTTTACGATCGGACGGCCTTTGAAATACTTTACATACTCAACGGAAAGGGGTCTTTTTGAAGACCCCAGATCCAGTAAAACCTCTTTTAAATTATCAAATCGATAAGGGTCATCTGACGTCAGGTAAATATATACCTCACCTTTCAGTCCGTGTGTAGAAGAGATGGCCCCAACCTGTATCATATCAAGCATATTTCTTATCTGTCACTGAATGATCTCAACAGTGACTTTCTTATCTGTCTTGGTTGATGCAGCTTTTACGACAGAGCGGATTGCCTTGGCAATACGTCCCTGTCTGCCGATGACCTTTCCCATATCCTGGGAAGCTACTTTAAGCTCCAGGACAACGGAATCGCCGTCTTCTTTTTCGGTCACGACGACTTCATCGGGATTATCAACCAGAGATCTGGCAATTACCTCCACTAACTCTTTCATGAAAATCCTCCATGTTGATCCTGGAAAAAGATCTATGCTGCTTTATTTTGTGATACCTGCGATCTTGAGAAGTTTGGAGACTTCCGTTGTCGGCTGAGCGCCGTTCTGCAGCCACTTCTTAGCAGCTTCTTCGTCGATCTTGTAGACGCTCGGGTCCTTTGTCGGATCATAATAACCGATCTCTTCGATGAAACGTCCGTCTCTCGGGGATCTGGAATCTGCTACTACGATTCTGTAGAAAGGAGCTTTCTTCTGTCCCATTCTTCTAAGTCTGATCTTAACCATTTTTGTGTTTCCTCCATATAATCATTTTAAATGTATTGCGGGGAATTCCCGCATGTATTACGCCATATAAATGGCAGTAATCTGCATTGTTATTATGTGTCTTAATGCACACTTTCCATTTTAGAAGGCTTCAGCCTCCTGTCTTTTTGGGTGCCTGCCTATCAGAAAGGCATCCTGAATCCGCCTCGTTTTGCCATGCGGCCCATCTTGCCGTTCATCATGCCCGGCATCTGTTTCATCATCTTGCGCGCCTGTTCGAACTGCTTGACAAGCCTGTTCACCTCAGCGATGTCGACGGCTGCGCCCTTAGCGATCCTGCGTTTTCTTGAAAGATTCAGGATATCGGGATTAGCTCTCTCCTCAGGTGTCATGGAGAGGATGATCGCTTCAGTGCGTTTCATCTGATTCTCATCGACCATTCCCTGAATGTCTTTCATCTTGCCGCCCATTCCCGGCAGCATTGAAAGAACACTCTCGAGACCGCCCATCTTCTTCATCTGGGCCATGCTGTCGAGATAATCGTCGAAGCCGAAGGAAGCCTTCTTGAACTTCTCTGTCATCTCAGCGGCTTTTTCCTGGTCAAATTCTTCCTGAGCCTTCTCTATCAGACTCATTACATCGCCCATACCCAGAATTCGGCTTGCCATACGGTCGGGATAGAACTGCTCGAGATCCTTCAGTTTCTCTCCCATGCCGACATAAAGAAGCGGTTTGCCGGTGACGGCCTTGATGGAAAGAGCCGCACCGCCTCTGGTATCACCGTCACACTTCGTGAGGATTACGCCGTCTATTCCGACTTTCTCTGTAAAGGTCTTGGCTACATTGACAGCTTCCTGACCGGTCATCGCATCGACTACCAGGATCGTCTGATCGACCTGAACGGCTGCCTTGATATCCATGAGCTCCTGCATCATGTTCTCGTCGATCTGCAGACGACCGGCTGTATCGATCAGTACGATATTGTTGCCGTTGTCCTTAGCATGGGCAATACCCGCTTTGACGATATCCACAGGACTTTTCTTGTCTCCCATCGTGAAGACGGGAACACCGACTTTTTCGCCGTTGACCTGTAACTGCTTGATAGCGGCCGGTCTGTAAACGTCGCCTGCAATGAGCAGCGGCCTGCGACCTTTACTTTTATACTTGCCCGCGAGTTTTGCCGCGGTGGTCGTCTTACCTGCGCCCTGAAGACCGACCATCATAATGACCGTCATTCCGCTGGAATTGAGCTTGATTTCCGTTGTCTCGGATCCCATAAGCTCAATCAGCTTATCATTAACGATCTTAATGACCATCTGTCCGGGATTCAGTCCGTTCATGACATCCTCGCCGATGGCGACTTCCGTGACGTCACGAGTGAACTGCTTTACGACCTTGAAATTGACATCCGCTTCGAGAAGCGCCATCTTGACTTCCTTCATGGCCTCCTTGACATCTTTTTCAGTCAGTCTTCCTTTCGAGCGGAGCTTCTTAAATACATTCTGCAGTTTTTCTGTAAGGCTCTCAAATGCCATTCTCAGAGTTCCTCCAGTATTTCTTTAGAGAGCTGACGAATCCGTTCGTCGTCCGTCAGTACCATAATTTCACCTACCCGTTCTTTAAGGAACAGGAACTTGCGGACAAGACCGAGCTTCTCTTCATAGCGCTCAAGCGCCTTCGTCGTGCGTCGAATCATGTCGTGAACTCCCTGCCTGCTGATTCCGTGTTCTTCGGCAACCTCCGCAAGCGAGCAGTCCTCAAATACCACTTCTTCAAATATTCTTTTCTGATGCTCAGTCAACAGTTCTCCGTAAAAGTCAAATAGCAGAGAACGCTCATAAATTTTGTCCATGCACGCTAATATACCCTATCAGCGTGCATGTGTCAAGCATTTTTTCTTTACACTTTTTTGTTCTGATCCTGATCTTTCTCGGGGACCCCTGCATCTCGCGTATTTTGCTTCGGTGCCGGGCGAGAAATCGGAGCCGCATTTTGATTCGGATTCGGTACCGGATGAGCAGTCGGAGCTGCATTTTGATTCTGATTCGGTACCGGATGACCGGTCGGAGCCGCATTTTGATTCGGATTCGACGGAGTATTGGCATTCGGATCGGAATTCTCGTTCGGTGTGCGATTCGTATTTCGATTCATATTCTGATTGTCGGGTCTGCCTGCGAACGGGTTGGCCGGACCTTTGAAGAATCCTCTGTTATCATACGGCTGATTGTTCTGCACTTTCTCCTTCTTTGCCTTGGGATGTTTCTTTCTGTATTCCCTGTGGATGAGGAAGACAACGAGCAGAATTGCCAGGACAAGCAGGAGCGTCGGAAGTATGTAAATAAGCCCGATCACGATTCCCTGAAGCATAGCTACGAAATTCGCCCAGGATTCGACAAATGCATCGGCGACCCTCTCGCCGAATGTCAGCGGCGTCTTCGGTGTATCTGTATACTTGACCACCTCTTCCAGTGTCAGATTTACAGTAGAATACTTCACATCCGTATCCATACTTGCCAGTGAGCTTCTTGCCTGATTAAGCTCCGTCTGGACCTCAGTCAGACGTGCCTCTACCGTGATCATCTCCTCGACTGTCTCGGCCTTCTCCATCATCTCCATCAGGCGCTGCTCCTGCGTCTCAAGAGACTGAATGTAGACCGTCTGATCGTTGTATCTCTTCGTAATGTTCTCGACGTTCTGAGATTTGTTGGTGACTTTTCCGCCCGCACCGTCAAGAAGGGTCAGGAACTCTTCATATTTGGCGGACGGTACTCTGACCGTAAGGTTCGACGAGAGAGTGCCGCTCTTCTTGTAATAGGAGTCGTAGTACCAGTGATAATCGGAATCCGTGACAGACTCGGATTCGATGATTCCGCCGACCTTTTTAACTGCGTCTTTCACGGAGCTCTGTGTTTTGTCGAACTCCAGAGTCTGTATGGTCATCCAGCAGGTATAGACCAGTTTCTGGTTCGACTCCGCAGGTTCAACCGCCTCAGGCTGCTCCGGTTTTTCTGAGTTTCCCGAACCTGTATCAGCTGTTTCTTCGCCGTCATACGCTTTCGCCTGCGTCATCGATGCAGCGTATCCGTTCCCGTATTCATAATCATCGACGGCTCCCGCTGCCTCCTCTGTCGCATAATCATATTCACTCGTGGAAGCGTTTTTTGCACTTCCGCAGGCAGAGATCACAAGAACAAGAATAATGAAACAAGCGAGTACTGTTGTAATTCTTTTGAACTTTTTCATAATGAATGCTCCTTTCAGTTTAAGAGTTGTTTGCCTTATGTCATATATACAGGTCAGCCTGCACGGATGTTGCATCCGAAAAAAATTTTTCTCGACGAATTTCATCGGTACCGCAGCATTCCTGCAGCTTGAGCAGTCTTATCATTGCGCTTCACGAAACTTCAGAGCCTCGTTCGCCGTCCGTGCGAGATAAGATATGGTCAGCACCGGATATCTTCCGACCGCTGTCTCCCCGGTGACCATGACCGAGGAAGCCCCGTCAAGAACGGCATTGAATATGTCGCTCACCTCAGCTCTCGTCGGTACCGGGTGTGTCTCCATGGACGACAGCATCTGCGTAACGACCATGAAATCCCGGGAGGCTGCCCGGCATTTTCCCGCAATATATTTCTGGACGCCAGGCAGCTCCCAGAGTTTAACTGCATTGCCCAGATCACCTCTCGCGATGACGATGTGATCGGATTCCGCGATCAGCTCGTCGATCTGTCTTACCCCATCCATGTTCTCTATCTTGGCAAATAGCGCGATATTCTCATTTCCCGACTTGCGAAGAGCCTTCCGCACCGTAATCAGGTCCTCTCTGTTTCGGACAAACGGCTGCATGACTGCCGTCACACCATATTCCCGCGCCACTTCAATATTCCTTATATCTGCCTGCGTCATCGTCGGGATGTCGATCTTCGTACCGGGTATTGCAATACTCTTTCTTCCGGTCAGAACGCCGCCTCTGAGAATTGTCGCTTTTGCGGCATTTCCTGTGTTTTCCAGAACGCGGGCGAGGATCTTGCCATCATCGAGAAGAGCTTCCCTTCCTGCAGTAAGTGCAAGCAGAACTTCCTTGGGAACCGTAACGATCTTTCTCAGAGCCTGTGACTTTCTGGCATCCGGATCACCCTGCTCCATGAAACCGAGTACATCACCCTCCCTGAGATCAAGAGGGGCATTCATCCTCCCGATTCTGAGTTCAGGTCCCTGAAGATCGATGAGAAGTTGCGCTTTTACTCCCGACATTTCCGCTGCCTTGTGCAGATTCGCGATGAGATTCTCCGATTCCTTCAGGGTAACGTGCGACAGATTAAGACGTATCCCCGTCATTCCCGCATCAAACATCGCCGCCAGAGTCTCAACATCCGAACACATCGGTCCGATCGTTCCGTAAATATCTACATGTCTCATAGTCACCTCGCAAGCATCCCACCATAAGGTAAAACTTCCCGCTCCGCCTGAAGCAGTACAATATCTGTACCTTCAATGCGAAGTGGGAAGTTATGTTTGTTTGTTATGATTCAGAGAACTAATCTGTAAATCAATTCTGTCTGTGAGCCAATCACTTTCAGTTATGGTGCGAACCGTTGTTTCTCCAGATTGTTCTCTTCTTTAGATTAATCAATTAATCGGCAATCGTGCATCCACCGATCGGACGAATATACATGACCTTGCACATATCTTCGCCGAGAAGCGCATCCATTCCTGCCTTGAACTCAGCCACTTTAGCAAGCGGTACGAAAGCCTGCAGAGTACCTGCAAATCCACCGCCGTGTACGCGGGAAGCGCCCTCTCCGCCGAGAAGATGCTCGGCAACTGCAAGGGCTACTGCTACAGGCTGATCTGCCGGGTTGCGGTAAGTCGCTATATTCTGCAGATATGTGAAAGATGATTTGCCGGACTCGTTTACAAGTGTAAGGAAACGGGCAAAGTCATTGTCTGCAAGAGCAGCTACCTGTTCATCGACTCTCGCGCAGTCGTTATAATAATGGATCGCACGCAGGATAGCGCGGTCACCGACTGCGGCCTTGATAGACGGGATAGCCTTGTAGAAATCCTTCTCATCCACTTCGGAGAGAACCTCTTTGCCGAGAGCCGCTGCGACTGCCTTCATCTCAGCAGGAACCGCTGCATAATCATCTGTCAGATCCGCATGGTCCGCACCGCTGTCGATGATGCAAAGTGCATAGCCTGCACCCGCAAAATCAAAATCAACTGCTCTGAAAACAGGATTCTCCGCATCCTTGAAATCGATTGTAATAATTCCGCCGATAGCGCAGCCCATCTGATCCATAAGACCTGACGGCTTTCCGAAATAGACGTTCTCGGCGTATTGTCCGATACGAGCAATTCTCGGAAGTGATACCTCATTGTTGCAGAACAGACCGTTTATGATGACGCCGATCAGAACCTCAAAGCATGCAGATGATGAAAGACCGGAGCCGCCCGGTACGTCGGAGATAATATATGCGTCAAAACCGGAGACCGGATGTCCGTCCTCATAGATTGCGTTCAGAATGCCGCGTACAAGAGACGCTGTGGTATTTTTTTCTTCCGGAACGATCTCGAGACTGGATATGTCCATACTTGTCATACCGAATCCTTCCGAGAAAACGTTGACCGTCTCCGTGCCGTTCGGAGCGGCACATGCAAGGGCATCAAGATTTACAGATCCGGTCAGAACTTTGCCTCTCTGATGGTCTGTATGGTTACCGCCGATTTCTGTACGTCCCGGAGCTGAGAAAATGGCAACTTCCGCATTTTCATCTTTTCCGAATGTAGCTGCATATCCGTCAGCTACATGTGCTATACGCTCTTTGTACGGACCCATCGCTTCAACACCCTGGCAATAAAGGTGTGCGAGACTGGCGTCGTAGGAACCGTTTGCAAGTTTCTCTTTTAATGTTCTGATTGTAAGCATTGTATTATCACCTCTCTGTACATGAAATGAGATCTTGTTCTTCTGCTTTCATTATAACAAGTAAGCGGACCCAGTTCTATGCACTTTTGTTTCTTTTTTTTGCAAATGTCCTCATATTTCTGTCAAATTGTAGTATCATTAAAATAGTGTGAACTTCGTGACAACAGGAATGAAAGGAACGGTGCTATGGTCAGAGAATTCTATGTCAGCGGCTATGCGGAGCTCGGAGAAAAAGGCATTATTCGTTACAGGATCGACACAGATAAAAAGACGATTGATGAGATCGGAAGTGTGACATGTATTGAAAATCCGACGTATATGGTCCCACATCCGAACGGTCATGTCATTTACTCAGGTGAGAAACACAAGGGGGAAGCAGAAGTCGTCTCCTTTCTTCTTGAGGACGCCGGGGCACACGTGACCCGTAAGCTGGGTACAGGAGGCATCTCAGCATGCCATATCTCACTTGACCCGACCTGTGAATACCTGTTTGCCGCCAATTACGCGACAGGTTCTCTTGCCGTATTCAGCCTCGGAAGCGACGGATCGCTTCTTGAGAGAACAGACTTCCGTCAGTTCGAAGGACACGGTGCAGACCCTGTCAGACAGGACAGGCCGCATCTGCACTTTGCCCTCTGCACAGGCGAAACGGTATATGCGTGCGATCTCGGACAGGATGTCGTCTGGGTATTTGATTTCGACAGGAAAACAGGAAAACTGATAGATACAGACAGAAATATCCATGTACGCCCCGGCGACGGACCGCGTCATCTGGCGATACATAGCGCACACCCGGAGTATTTATATCTGATCACGGAGATGGCCAGCACCGTGTATGTCCTCAAAGATAACGGAAACGGCTACGAGACCGTTCAGACAATAAGCTCTATCCCCGCTGATTACGACGGACCGGAAAACACGGCAGCCGCGATTCGCTTCTCAGAAGACGGAACAAGGCTTCTCGTCTCGAATCGCGGCCACGACAGTATCGCAGTTTTCCAGGTCACAGAAAGCGATACTCTCCTGCCGGCGGTCTTTTCCTCCAGCGGAGGAACGGGACCGAGAGACTTCAATGTGTTCGGAGATCTGGTCGTTACCTCCAATCAGTATTCCGGCGATGTGGTCGTCTATGAGCTGGACGGTCTTACGCTCAGGGACACGGGAATCCGCTCCAACGCCGGGCATCCGTCCTGTGTGCAGCCGGTCCTTTAAATTTAAGAATAAACTTCTGCCACAATTCAAGTCTCGCTCAAGAGACGTGGCGCGGGATTCGGGTCAGTGTTAGCTGCCATCTTCCAAACGAACCCCTGCGCATATAAGAAAAAACTTATAAGAAGAAAACCGGCACTGCATTGCGGCCTGTATTACACAGAGTCCGTTCGCAGTGCCGGATTTTTCATTTTATATTTTCGCTGGTTCACGCTGTGGGTGCCGCCGCATCCTGCGGATTATTCTCCGCTGCGGGCTGCGCGTCCGCCGCAGAAGATACCACCTCAACGTAACTGCTGATACAATAGAGCACCTGTCCTTTGTATTCAACCCGCGACCAGCCGAGTTCATCATTTGAACCGGTTCGTGTGAACACCTCTCCGTTCTTAACAGTGGCAACGATTTTTGCCTTTGGATTTGTCACACTGGGCAGAAGTCTCAGATTGACTTCAATTTTCGGCGTCACCTGTTCATTTACATCCACGAATTTTGTCTGAATTTCGGGAAGCGAACCGTCTGAGGTATCGGAAGCACCGCTCTCCGTGGCGGTCTTTTTCGTAAGATCTGTCGTCAGCAGATTGCTCATCGCATACACGACCTGACCTTCATACTCCAGCCTTGACCAGCCTTCATCACTCATACCCGTCCTCTTTACGACTTCGCCGTTCTGCAGAATATGGATAATGAAGCTCTCTTCACCCTGACTCGGAACATTTCTGAGATTCGTGGTCTCCTTCGCGGTGACCTCGTCATTTACCTCATTGAATGTCATGATATCGGTGCCCGCGGTTTTACTCTCTGTACCGGCAGCTTTTGAACTATCCGGCGCAGTTGTCGGGGTTTTTGTTGGTTCTTTCGCCTCTGTCGGCTCCGGTTCGGGAGTCTCGGTGGGTGTGGGAGTCAGCGTCACTCTGACAGTCGGCGTTGCTTCAGGTATCGATTCAGCCTCTGCATTCTCTGCCTGTATTCCGCCAAATGTGTCGATCAGGCCATTCAGTCTGCCAGTAGCCAGAAGAACTGCCACAACAGCTGTTATGCAGATCGCAAAAATCAGTATACCGGCGAGGATTCTGAAGACAACATCACCGGCATCGCTCTTTGCGGAATACTTGTAATAATCATCATCAGCATCCGAATCGTCATCCTCGTACTTATCCATGCGATACTGTCTGCGCACTTCCGTCTGTTTCTCCGGCGCAGATACCGATTCTGTCTCCTCGAGGATTTCCTGATCCGGGTCTTTTGTGTTCTCCTCTGTCAGATCAGATTTTCTCTGTTCTTCCTCCTCGTTTTCTCTTTTTATCTCGTCTATAATGCGCTCTATTTCCTCCATATCTGTAGAAGTGTTATTGCTTTCTTCGGAATCCTGCGTCCTCTGAGCATTTTCCGGCTCATCAGTTTTCTTTTTTTTCTTCTCAGCGTCCTGATAATCCATCGGCAGAAAACTCCTTTCATGATTATGAAGCCTGGCGAACCAGTCACGTTTCATCTTCCGGTCATTATTCTTTATGCACAGGGAGGCATGTTCGCATCCCCGCCGAATCACTGGGACAATTATCACTTTGTATGATATACAAAGTCCGTGTACAATTTATGAACATCGTACAAAGATTTTTATTCAAAATCTATTTTATGTCATAGGAAACTTCGTTTCCTATGACATAAAAACGCTCAGCTACACAATGCTCCACCGGAGCATTGTTACGCATGCATAGGCACACGAGGATGCGACTGGTGCGCAGATGAAGATGCAAGCTGACGCTTGCGCGCACCAGCGCGCAAAGAGTCGCAAAGCGACTCTTTGTTCTTTTCAGAATTTTTACCCAAGTCAGCAAAAACCCCGCTGCTTATGCAACGGGGTTTTAACAGCCGATAGTCAGACTCGAACTGACGACCTACGCATTACGAATGCGTTGCTCTACCAACTGAGCCATATCGGCACATGGCTTTGTAAATTTGTCGGACTCGCAATGCGGTTCCGTTAATCTATTATACACAAGGAATAAAAAAAATCAACCGGAAATTTGAAAATATTCTTCAGACGGGCTTAAGACGGTTCTGAGGCTCAAGCACATTCCATGCTCTTCCGCCCCGGAACCGCTCACCTTTTCACCCGTACATTGCTTGTACCAGCCATTCACATCCTATTACAGTGGTCCTCGTGACTACTGCCCATAGCGTGTCTATACACAAGCGATCATTATTTCCTAAATCACTCAACAAATGATTTTACGGTCTCAAGAACAGCCTCGTCTGCCTGACCGATCTTTCCTGCATCGCACAGAGCCGCAATCTCCGGCTTGATCGGAAGTCTGGCAAATTTTGTGATGCCATGGCGCTTCGCGACTTCCTCGGTCTTACCCTCACCGAAGATGTAGATCTTCTTGCCGCAGTCCGGACATTCGACATAAGCCATATTCTCGATTATGCCGAGAACCGGAATATTCATCAGCTCAGCCATGCGGACCGCCTTCTCAACGACCATGGATACAAGATCCTGCGGAGATGTGACGATCACTATTCCGTCGACCGGCAGAGACTGGAAAACAGTCAGTGGAACGTCTCCCGTTCCCGGAGGCATGTCGACGAAAAGATAATCGATATCACCCCATACGACTTCGTTCCAGAACTGTTTAACTACACCTGCAATGACCGGACCTCTCCAGACTACCGGCTGACCCGGGTCGTCAAGGATCAGGTTCGTGGAAATCACACGGACACCGTCCGCACTGACAGCCGGAATGATACCAAGCTCGGTACCGTATACCGACTCATCAATACCGAACATCTTCGGAATTGACGGTCCTGTGATGTCTGCATCCAGGATACCGACTTTCTTCCCGTTCTTAGCAGCAGCGACAGCCATGAGAGATGTGACAAGCGATTTGCCTACGCCACCCTTGCCGCTCACAACGCCGATGACTTTTTTGATGTCGGATGCGGCGTTGGCCGGCTCCAGGAAGCTCTGCGGTGCTTTCCTTGACGCACAGTCTTCTCCGCATGAACTGCAGTCTGTAGATGTACAATTCTCAGCCATAACTAATATTTCCTCCTTACAAATCGATTTCCTGAAAATACCAGGAAAGTTCCTGCACACTTGCCGCACGGCAAGGAGCATAATATGAAAATCAGTAAACTGATTTCCATTCATCAATGTTACTCTTATCAAATCGGAACGGATTTCCGACAACGACTTCTGTTCCCTCATCCGAAGCCTTACGCACCTCGTAAATCTGGTTGTTGTCGACGAGCAGCTGCTCGCCCTCCTCCCCGGTAATTTTCCGGTTCCCGAAGGCCATGGATACGTACGCGGTCATCTGCCCCAGATAATTGGGATTCCACATGTAAATATACGGGCAAATATCGCCTTTGCTCACATATTCGGCCATCTCCGACGGAAGCCCCAGTCCGACTACTTTTACGGGTTTACCTGTATCCTTCACTGCGGCAGCGGCTGCCTGGATACCTATTGTTGTCGGTGCACAGATAACTTTCAGGTCCGGATATTTCTTGAGCAGCGAAATCGTCTGATCATACGACTTGTGATAATCATCATCCCCGTAAGCAATTTCGACAAGACCGAGTCCCTTGTATTTTTCATCCTCAGACAGTTCGCGCATGGCAGCGATCCACGCGTTCTGATTTGCGGATGTTGAAAACGAAGAGACGATCGCCCAGTATCCCTGTCCTCCCGAGACATCCCTGACAGCTTCGATCAGAGTCTCGGCAATCTCCTCCGTACCGCTCTCGTTCACATCGAGCAGACGGCTGTCCGGGTTGGCGGGCGTATCGAACGATATGACCGGGATATCCGCATCGATAGCATCCTGAAGGACGCTGTCAAGCGCATCCGCATCTACCGGAGCAATTGCAATACAGGAAACTTTGTTCTCGATCAGTTCCTTGACCACCTGAATCTGCTCTTTTGCAGTCCCTTTTTCAGGCTGGTAAACAAATGTCTGCTTTCCCGCATCATCGATTATGGTCTTAAAGCCCTCGATGATGTGATCATTGTAGGCATTGCCGGAACCCTTGGTAATGATCGCGTAGCATTCTTCGTCCTGAATGGTGATATCTATCGCACCGTTCTCTTTTTCTTTTTCTTTCTTTTTGCTTTTAGAACTCTTGCCGCATCCGGATAGTATAAGGCAGAGTACGAACAGCAGCACAATTATCGAAGACAGAAATCGTTTTGTCATAGTTTACTCTCCCTTCCGGCGGTCGCGATGTTTTTATTTGATAACACGCACCTTGAGAACACCTTTGATCTTAAGAATATCTTCAACAGCCATCTCCGGGATCTCCGTCTCGGTATCGATGAGACTGTAAGCATATTCTCCGCGGCACTTATTTGCAAATACGGTGATATTGATTCCCTCTTCGCCGAGTACCTTCGTCAGCTGGGCAATCATATTCGGTATATTCCTGTGGTTTATAGCTATACGTCCCGTGGATGTACATACACCCATGTCACAATCCGGATAGTTCACGGAGTTTTTAATATTTCCGTTCTGAAGATAATTCATTAGTTCCTTGACTGCCATCTCCGCACAGTTATCCTCAGACTCGGCAGTGGATGCTCCCAGATGCGGGGTCACCAGTGTGTTTCTGGTCTTCGCAACCCTCGGTGTAACGAAATCCGTTACATACTTCTTGACCTTCCCCATCTCGAGCGCTTCTACGATCGCATCCTCGTTGACAAGTCCGTCGCGGGCAAAATTCAGGATGACCACATTGTCCTTCATCTTTGCAATCGCGTTCTTGTCGATCATGCCACGTGTTTCATTGGAGAGCGGTACATGGACTGTTATGTAATGACATTTCGTGTAGATTTCGTCCAGGTCCGTTACGTGATGGATATGGCTGGACAGGCTCCATGCCGCCTGTACGGAGATGAACGGGTCATATCCGTAGACTTCCATACCGAGATTCGCCGCTGCATTTGCAACCATGACGCCGATCGCACCGAGACCGATGATACCGAGTTTCTTGCCGCTGATCTCGTTACCTGCGAACTGCTTTTTCTGCTTCTCAACCTTCTTCGGGAGGTCTTCCGTAGTCTCCTGCTTCTCGAGCCACTCGATACCGCCCACGATGTCACGCGAAGCCAGAAGCATTCCGGCTATTACAAGTTCCTTGACGCCGTTGGCGTTCGCTCCCGGTGTGTTAAATACGACGATTCCTTTCTCAGAGCACACATCCAGAGGAATGTTGTTGACGCCTGCACCGGCCCTTGCGATGCACTTCAGGTTATCGGAAAATTCCATTTCCTTCATATTTGCACTTCTTACGAGAATCGCATCTGCGTCAGGCGTATCCACCTGCCTGTAATTCTCGTTAAAGTGACGGAGTCCGACGCTTGAGATGTTGTTAAGGCAATGGTATGTGTACATTTCGTTTTCTCCTTCTTACTTTTCTTCCTCTTCTTCGACTTTAAGACCGAGGTCATCCTGATCAAATGCCTCCTCGATCGGTCTCCCGCATGGTGCCATCGGGAATACCATATCGTCCATATCGATCTGACATTCTATGACTGCTGTCCTTCCGGATTCGATTGCTGTGCGAATAGCCGGTTCGACCTCTTCCTTCTTTGTTACGCGTATGGCCAGAGCCCCCATTCCTTCCGAAACCTTGACAATATCAAGGTTGTCGTCAAGGACCGTGGCGCTGTAACGAGCGCTGTAGAACAGGTGCTGCATCTGATGAACCATGCCGAGGACCCTGTTGTTCAGAACGATCTCGATAATCGGCAGATTGCTTCGCACGGCTGTGAGAATTTCATTCATGTTCATGCGAAAGCATCCGTCCCCCGAGATGTTGAAAACCAGCTCATTCGGGAAAGCGGCTTTTGCGCCGATCGCTGCGCCGACGCCGTATCCCATCGTCCCGAGTCCACCGGATGACAGGAGCCTTCGCGGCCTGTCGAATTTATAATATTGAGCTGCCCACATCTGATGCTGCCCAACATCCGTAGATATGATAGCATCTCCGCGTGTCAGCTCATACAGCTTTTTGATAACATACGGTCCGTTCAGGACTGACTCGTCGTATTTGAGCGGATAGCACTTTTTCAACTCGCTGACATGACGATTCCACTCCTCATGTTCGGCATACTTTACGACCGGGAGTATATCCTTGAGAATTTCCCTGAGATCCCCTATGACTGCCGCATCGACCATGATGTTTTTGTTCACTTCTGCCCGGTCGACATCGAACTGAACGATTTTGGCCTGTTTTGCAAATGTATCGGTCTCTCCCGTATCCCTGTCAGAAAAACGAACGCCGGCAGCTATCAGAAGATCGCACTCGGACAGTGCCTTATTGGCAGACTTTGTGCCGTGCATGCCGAGCATGCCGAGATACAGGTCATCTGTTCCGGGAAAGGCGCCTTTGCCCATGAGAGAATCGCAGACAGGGATCCGGGCTTTATGGGCAAGAGCGATCAGTTCGTCGTGCGCGTTCGATGCAATGGCTCCGCCTCCAATGAACAAGAGCGGTTTATTTGCCGCATTTATCATCTCCGCAGCCCGTCTGACATCTTCGCCTCTGATCGTTCGGGTAAGAGGACCGGTCACCTCAGCCTTTTTCGGTGAGAATTCAGCGAAATCTTCCGTGACATCTTTCGTAATATCGATCAATACAGGTCCGGGTCTTCCGGAGCGGACTATCTTGAATGCTCTGCGGATCGTATCCGCAAGCCTGTTCACATCTTTGACGATCACACTGTACTTGGTGATTGGAAGAACAATTCCGGCAATGTCTATTTCCTGGAAAGAATCCGTGCCGAGAGATGAGCGGCTTACATTGCACGTAAAACACACGATGGGAATCGAGTCAAGCATGGCGGTCGCTATACCGGTCACGAGATTTGTTGCTCCGGGACCGGATGTGGCCATCGCGACGCCGACCCGGCCGGTCGCGCGCGCATATCCGTCCGCCGCATGCGTAGCGCCCTGTTCGTGAGATGTCAGGATATGTCTTATCTCCGGATGTCTGTACAGAGAATCATAGACATTGAGAATCGTTCCTCCCGGATATCCGAAGACCGTATCGACACCCTGTTCCTTAAGACATTCAATAACGATTTCGGCACCGCTTAACCTCATAATATTCTACCTCCTGCTGTTCGAGATTAAATATTAGCGCAAACAGTTGCATTTTTCAATAGAACGTCAAAAACAGAGAGAATATATGATAAAAGGCTGCCGCTCTTGCGACAGCCCCGAATCATTGTCCAATATATTACTTTTCAGCGGCGTCATAACCAGCGTCTGCTTTTTCGACTTCGGCGATAGCTTCTTTCTTCATAGGAATTCTGCAGTTCTTGTTGTTACCGAATTCGACAATAACGACATCATCTGTGATGTCAAGAATGACTCCGTAGAATCCGCCTGTCGTGACAATACTGTCACCGACTGCCATGTCTGCCAGCATCGCGGAAACTCTCTGCTGCTCTTTTCTCTGCGGACGAATCAGCATGAAATAGAAAATCGCGATGAGAGCGATCATGTAGATAGCCATAAGACCTACGCCGCCTGTGGCTGCAGCTGCGATTGAATACATAGTAAAAACCTCCGATTTCAATATTGAAAGGCGTGTGCCCTTCACGTATTACGCATGAACAATATGATACACAATTTGAACTTATGTTGCAAGAACTTATTTAACGATTATGTACACGGAACTCCCAGCCCCGCAAGCTTTCTGACGCGATACTCCGCGAACCTGCCCTCATCAAGTGCTTCACGGATCTCTGTCATCAGGTGATTGTAATAATACAGGTTGTGCATCACACAGAGACGCATGCCCAGCATCTCGTTGGCTTTCAGGAGATGGCGTATGTAAGCCCTCGTGTGGTTTCTGCAGGCCGGACAGCCGCAGCCCTCCATGATAGGTCTCGTATCAAGCTCGAACTTCTTATTGAACAGATTCAGATGTCCTTCGTTCGTGTAGACATGCCCATGCCTTCCGTTTCTGCTCGGATATACACAGTCGAAGAAATCAATTCCGCGCGCGACGGATTCTATTATATTAGCCGGCGTCCCCACACCCATTAAATATGTAGGCTTATCCGAAGGAAGATATGGGACGACCTCGTCCAGCACATGATACATCTGCTCATGTGTCTCTCCGACTGCCAGTCCGCCGACAGCGTAGCCGTCGAGATCCAACTCGGAGATATCCTTCGCGTGCTGAATACGGATATCATCAAAGATCGCTCCCTGATTGATTCCGAAAAGCAGCTGATGCGGATTGATCGTGTCGGGAAGTGAATTGAGCCGTTTCATCTCCGCTTTGCATCTGACGAGCCATCTCGTTGTTCTGGCCACCGAATCCTCCACATATTTTCGCTCTGCCAGCGCATTCGGACATTCGTCAAACGCCATGGCGATCGTGGAACCGAGATTCGACTGGATCTGCATGCTCTCCTCCGGCCCCATGAATATACGATGCCCGTCTATGTGTGACTGGAAAGTCACGCCTTCCTCCTTTATCTTTCGAAGCTGAGCGAGCGAGAAGACCTGGAATCCGCCTGAATCCGTCAGGACAGGTCCGTCCCAGTTCATGAATTTCCGGACGCCGCCGAGCTGCTTTACAATAGTATCACCCGGCCTCACGTGCAGATGATATGTATTGCACAGTTCCACCTGTGTGCCCAGTTCATGCAGCTCCGGAGAAGAGACAGCTCCCTTGATTGCTGCCACGGTTCCCACATTCATAAAAACAGGCGTCTCTATGACACCGTGAACGGTTTCCAATCTGGCTCTTTTTGCCCTGCCTTCGCGTTTTAAAACCTTATACATAAAATCTCCTATAATATTATAAGCTCTTAAGGATCCACATCTCAGGTCTCACATACGAGATGCGATGCGTTTGTGTCAGCTTAGACTGAAATTTTCTTATATATAATATTCAAGAATATTCATTATAATAAAAGGAAAAACCTGCTGAGTCAAACATTTCGCGATAAATCAAGCTTATTATCCATTGCACTATACTCATTGCTTTATGTAATATGATGTGACCTCAGATATGTAGCCGTGAGATACGCGCAAGATGACACTCGTGTTGCGAACATTTACAAAGGGGCTTATAATAACCTTATATATCTTATATATTTGTAGGATTAGACAAGTATGCCAATCTGTTACTTGAGTTTTCAAAATCACCGATATATAATCTCATTCTGGTTAAACAATTTTATTATTGCAGATTTATTAATATATCGCTATTTAGAGGATTAAAATGAATTATACACTTGGTATTGACATCGGTTCCACGACAGTTAAGATAGCTGTCCTCGATGAAGATAACAATCTGCTCTTCTCTGATTATCAGAGGCATTATGCGGAAATACAGGAAACATGCGGACGCCTTATCGAGGAGGCCTATGAAAAGCTTGGTGACCTTGAAGTGTCGCCTGCGATCACAGGCTCCGGCGGACTTACGCTCGCAAAGCACCTGAGTGTTCCTTTTGTTCAGGAGGTAATCGCTGTTTCCACGTGCCTCAAAGCACAGTGCCCGCTTACGGATGTTGCCATCGAGCTCGGCGGAGAAGATGCCAAAATCATATATTTTGAAAAAGGCAATATCGAACAGCGCATGAACGGCATCTGCGCAGGCGGTACGGGATCCTTCATCGATCAGATGGCTGATCTTCTGCAGACGGACGCGTCCGGCCTCAATGAGTACGCAAGAAGCTACCAGTCGCTCTATCCGATTGCTGCGAGGTGCGGCGTATTTGCAAAGACCGATATCCAGCCGCTCATCAACGAAGGTGCGACCAGAGAAGACCTGGCAGCCTCAATATTCCAGGCTGTCGTGAACCAGACTATCTCCGGTCTTGCCTGCGGCAAGCCGATTCGAGGACATGTCGCATTCCTCGGCGGACCGCTTCACTTCCTCGATCAGCTGCGTGCCCGTTTCATTGATACGCTGAAGCTGGATGATGAGCACACCCTGATCCCGGATCATTCACACCTTTTCGCTGCACAGGGCGCTGCGCTCGAGTCCGTCAACGCCGCAAAATCCGAAGCTAAGACTTCCGAGATCACATATGTTGACGGGATGGAAAAGACCACACTCAGCCAGCTTATGAAGAAGCTTCAGGGCGGAATCAAGATGGAGTTTGAAGTCTCCCGCCTCGAACCGCTTTTCAAAAGTGAGGATGATTACGAAGTCTTCCGTGCACGTCAGGATCGCTATCAGGTAGAAAAAGGCATTCTGGCTTCTTATCGCGGAAAGGCTTATCTCGGCATCGATGCAGGAAGTACAACGACGAAAACAGCCCTCATCTCAGATGACGGAAAACTTCTCTATTCTACATACGGAAGCAACCACAGCAATCCGCTGCAGACTTCCATCGATGCGATAAAGGAGATTTATGCGCATATGCCGAAAGGCGTCGAGATTGCCGGAGCTTGCTCCACCGGTTACGGTGAGGCTCTGATCAAGTCGGCGCTCATGCTTGACGAGGGAGAAGTTGAGACAATTTCTCACTACTACGCAGCTTCATTCTTCGACCCGAATGTGGACTGCATCCTCGATATCGGCGGGCAGGATATGAAGTGCATACGCATCAAGGATCATGCGGTAGATGACGTCATGCTGAATGAGGCATGCTCATCCGGCTGCGGTTCCTTTATCGAGAACTTTGCGAAGACTCTGAACTATTCGGTCCAGGATTTTGCCAAAGCTGCTCTTTTCGCGGAACATCCCATTGATCTCGGTACAAGATGTACAGTCTTCATGAACTCCAAGGTAAAGCAGGCGCAGAAGGAAGGTGCGACCGTAGCGGACATCTCTGCCGGCCTCGCTTATTCTGTCATAAAAAACGCTCTTTACAAGGTCATCAAGGTTTCAGACGCATCCGAGCTCGGGAAGAACATCGTCGTCCAGGGCGGTACCTTCTACAATGACGCAGTGCTGAGAAGCTTTGAACGGATCGCCGACTGCCAGGTCATCAGACCTGATATCGCCGGTATCATGGGTGCATTCGGCGCAGCACTTATCGCAAAGGAGCGTGCCGAGGAGGGCAAAAAGTCAACCATGCTCTCCATAGATGAGATCAACAATTTCACCTATACGACTTCCATGGGAAGATGCCGCGGCTGCACCAATAACTGCCGTCTCACGATCAACAAGTTCTCCGGCGGACGTCGGTTCATCTCCGGTAACCGCTGTGAAAAAGGCATCGGTCTTAAGAAAAATAAGGATAATCTGCCGAACCTCTATGACTACAAGTACCAGAGGATTTTCGGCTACCAGCCGAAGAGCCCTGCTCCGAGAGGAAAAGTCGGTATCCCGAGAGTCCTGAATATGTTCGAGAACTATCCGTTCTGGTTCACATTTTTCACGGAACTCGGCTACGAGGTCGTGCTCTCGCCGACATCCAGCAGAAAGATTTACGAACTGGGCATTGAGTCAATTCCGAGCGAATCGGAGTGCTATCCGGCAAAACTCGCTCACGGGCACATCATGTGGCTGCTGAATCAGGGTGTAAGCTTCATCTTCTATCCCTGTGTTCCCTACGAAAGGAACGAATTCGAAGGAGCTATCAACCATTACAACTGCCCGATCGTCACGTCCTATGCGGAGAACATTAAAAATAACGTCGAGGAGCTCAAGAACCCCAGAATCAAGTTCATGAACCCCTTCCTCGCGTTCACAAGCGAAAAAATTCTTGTCGATCGTCTGGTGGATATCTTCCATGCACTCGGAATCCCGAAGGAGGAAATCACTTCTGCCGGATCTGCTGCCTGGAAAGAGCTTCTGCAGAGCCGAAAGGATATCCGGAAGAAAGGCGAGGAGACGCTTAAGTATCTGAAAGAAACCGGAAGACACGGAATTGTCCTCGCAGGCAGACCGTATCACATTGACCCGGAGATCAATCACGGTATTCCGGAACTCATCAACTCCTACGGGATGGCAGTCCTCTCAGAGGATTCTATATCCCATCTCGGAAAGCTCGAGCGTCCGATCCGTGTGAACGATCAATGGATGTACCACACCAGACTGTATGCGGCTGCCAATTATATTAAAACAACCGAGAATCTGGATATCATCCAGCTGAACTCGTTCGGCTGCGGACTGGATGCGGTCACAACAGATCAGGTACAGGAAATTCTCTCTCAGAGCGGGAAGATATACACCTGTCTGAAAATCGATGAGGTAAATAACCTCGGAGCAGCCAGGATCCGTGTGCGTTCCCTGCTTGCTGCCATCCGTGTAAGGCAGCGCCAGCTCAAGGAATCCGGCGGACAGCCGCGTAAGATCATATCCTCCGAGTTCAAGCGCCTTGTTTTCACAGAGAAAATGCGCGACGAGTACACGATCCTCTGCCCGCAGATGTCCCCGATCCATTTCAGGCTTCTGGAACCGGCCTTTAATTCGGGTGGCTTCCATGTGGAGGTGCTGTCCAACGATAACCGTCACGCGATTGACATGGGTCTCAAATACGTTAATAACGATGCCTGCTATCCGTCCCTGCTCGTCATCGGGCAGATCATGGACGCTCTGCTCTCGGGCAAATATGACACGCACAAAGTTGCGGTCGTCATGTCACAGACCGGAGGCGGCTGCCGGGCTTCGAACTATATCGGCTTTATCAGGAGAGCCCTGAAGAAGGCAGGTCTCGAATATATTCCCGTTCTGTCGTTGAACTTCAACGGTTATGAGCCGCAGCCCGGCTTCAAGATCAAGGTGCCGACTCTGACAAGGCTCGCCTACTCGGTCGTGTTAGGTGACGTTCTGATGAAGTGTCTTTACCGCATGCGTCCGTATGAGCGCGTCAAGGGATCTGCCAACAAAAAATATGAGAAGTGGAATGCGGTCTGCGTCAGATACCTTAGGAAAAAGCATTGCTCTATTCCGGAGTTCTACGCGCTGTGCCGTGACATCATCCGGGATTTTGACAATCTTCCGATCACAGATGAGAAGAAGCCGCGCGTCGGTATTGTCGGCGAGATACTTGTCAAGTTCTCACCGGCGGCCAATAACCATCTTGTGGAGCTTCTCGAGAAAGAAGGAGCCGAAGCGGTAGTTCCTGACCTTATGGACTTCTTCAACTACTCGTTCTACAACCTGAACTTCAAGGTCGAGAATCTGGGATTCGCAAAGAAATCCAAGATAGCGACCAACGTGGGAATCTGGGCTGTTACGAAGCTGAGAGCCGCCGCCAACAGGGAATTTGCAAAGAGTAAACATTTTACACCTTCGGCCGATATCGCCCATCTGGCTGAGATGGCATCGCCGATCGCTTCCACCGGAAATCAGACCGGTGAGGGCTGGTTCCTTACAGGTGAAATGCTGGAGCTGATCCAGGCAGGCGTTCCGAATATCGTCTGCATTCAGCCGTTTGCATGCCTGCCGAACCATATCGTCGGCAAGGGCGTCATCAAGGAACTGCGGAACCGCTATCCGGAGGCAAATATCGCTGCGGTCGACTATGATCCCGGCGCTTCGGAGGTCAATCAGCTGAACAGGATCAAGCTGATGCTGACGACGGCTGAAAAGCGGATGAATCAGCAGGAATAAAATCTATAGAAACTCATGACAGGAGCTGTCGCATAAGGCAGTGTCGACACAATATATAGCAGGCATTTAAGAATAATGACTCCTATATACTGTGACTACACACCTTTATGCGGCAGCTCCTCTTCATTTTTGTCACTAATTAAGGGTGAATTTTTATTCTTCATCGCACAAATACTCGTGACGAGAGTCCATGATACGCGCGCTAAGCGAAATCTGTCTTCATCGTGAGTACAATTTTGCGATGAAGAATTCGGGCGCTTCTCACACAGAGAAAAATTCCTGCCATCAACCTATGGTCTTAATCAAGGCGATGTAGTAAGATATCGATTATGAATGTTGAAAAAGTAACCCTGAAGCAAATAAATAGGAGCGACGCACTCCGCTATCTCGGATACGGAGATACAGTACCGGATGACACCACTCTTCTCCTTCTGGACAAGTGCGAGAAAGAGCTCCTGAACCATCTCGATTGCAAATATCTCTATCGAGTCTTCCCGCTTGAAGGCGGGCAGATACCCGGATCCGCCTACAGGCTGGAAGGCAGCTCCATTGCATCTCATCTTGCCGGATGCACACAGGTCATCTTCCTGTGCGCAACACTCTCGGAGGGCGTCGACAGGCTGATCCGTCTTAAACAGATCACCGGCATGACCGAAGCCATGATGACAGACGCGCTTGCGTCATCTGCGATCGAACAGGTCTGTGATACGGCCGAGAGGGAAATCATGAAATCTTTCCCCGGCATGCAGCACACTTTCAGGTTCGGTCTGGGGTACGGCGACTTCCCTCTGGAAGGACAAACAGCCTTTCTCAATATACTGGATGCCAGAAAGCGGATCGGTGTGAGCGTCAGTCCAAGTCTCATGCTGACGCCATTAAAGTCCGTAACTTGTGTAATCGGACTCGGGGAGCATGTCGCGAACGAAAGTAGAAAGACCTGTGAAGTCTGTTCACTAAAAGAAAGCTGTGCATATCGGCGTGCGGGGAGACTGTGCTCACAGTGACGATGTCAGCTAACGCTGACCCAAATCCCGCGCAAAATTTCGCGAGCGAGACTTGAACAGACGGCGCTGCATCTCACGTCTGAAGCCACGCGTATTGCGAGATGAAGAATAACAAAAATCTACAAGGAGGACAACATGACCGTTCAAAACCTCTTGAAGAATCAGTTCACCATCCTTGATGGCGGCATGGGGACCATGCTCCAGCAAAAAGGTATGGCTCTCGGAACCATCCCGGAAACTCTCAATATCACAAAACCCGAGTGGATCATCGATATCCACCGTCAGTATATAGAAGCCGGTTCACAGATCATCTACGCCAACACATTCGGCGCAAACCGCTTTAAAATGGCAGACTCCGGATACACCGTCAGCGATCTCATCCCGGCAGCTATCAAAAATGCCCGCACTGCTGCCATGGGCACCGAAACGCTTGTTGCACTGGACATAGGACCGATCGGGCAGCTGCTCGAGCCGACCGGCGCGCTGGCATTTGAGGAAGCCTATGACATTTTTCAGGAGATGGTCGTCGCAGGGCGTGATGCCGGTGCCGATCTCATTATCATCGAGACAATGACTGACCTTTATGAGACCAAAGCCGCTGTTCTGGCTGCAAAGGAGAACAGTGATCTTCCGGTATTTGTCACGATGACCTTTGAGGAAAATAAGCGGACCTTCACAGGATGCTCTGTCTCCGCTATGTGTCTTACGATGGAAGGACTCGGGGTCGATGCTCTCGGCGTCAATTGTTCTCTCGGTCCGCGCGACCTGATCCCGATCGTCGAGGAGATATCAAAGTGGACAAGACTCCCGATCATCGTAAAGCCGAATGCAGGTCTTCCCGATCCTGTGACCAATACCTATAATGTGCTTCCGGATGAATTTGCCGAAGTCACAAAGCAGATGCTTCCATTCGGCGTTCGCGTCCTCGGGGGATGCTGCGGAACGAACCCGGACTATATACGAAAACTGTCCGATATGCTTTCCGAGGAAACATCCCGCATCTATACTACGGAGCCGTCTTCTTCCGGTGAAAACAGCAGTGATACCGCATCTTGCGGTAATCGCGATCTGGCTGTCTGCACACCGCTCAGGACATGCGTCGTCAGCGAGCCGCGTGTTATCGGGGAACGAATCAACCCTACCGGTAAAAAACGCTTTAAACAGGCTCTCGCGGAGAAAGACATGGATTATATCCTGAGCCAGGCTATAGAGCAGGTCGAAGCAGGTGCCGATATCCTGGATGTCAATGTCGGAGCACCCGGAATCGACGAAAAAGAGATGATGGTAAAGACTGTCAAAGCGATACAGTCCGTTGTCGACATACCGCTTCAGATCGACTCGACCAAGCCCGACGTATTGGAGGCCGCTCTGCGGATATACAACGGCAAACCGATCGTGAACTCCGTGAACGGCGAGGAAGCCGTCATGGAACGTATTCTTCCTCTTATCGCCAAATACGGAGCCGCTGTTGTCTGCCTGACATTGGATGAGAACGGTATACCCGCCACTGCTGACGGACGCTTTGAAATCGCAAAGAAAATAATGAACCGTGCTCTCTCCTACGGCATACCAAAAGAGAACATTCTCATCGACTGTCTCGTCCTGACAGTGTCTGCCGAGCAGCATGCTGCCATGGAAACTCTCAAGGCTCTCCATCGCGTCAAGACAGAACTCGGTCTGAAAACCGTACTGGGCGTATCGAATATATCATTTGGCTTGCCCAACAGACTGAATATCAATACATCATTCTTTACAATGGCTCTTTACGCCGGTCTTGACCTGCCGATCATGAATCCGAACCTTGCACCTATGATGTGGGCATTCAAGTCCTACAAGGTCCTGGCGGCAATCGACGAGAATTCGCTCGACTTCATCTCCTACTCGGCGGATCATGAGCCGGAGACCGTGCAGTTGAAAAATGTAAAAGAAGCACTACGTGCTTCCGAGGAATCATTAAAGACTCTAAAGCAGGGATACGCTTCTATAGCTGCGTATGCATCTGCTCTCGCGGGCGGAGCTCAGTTGTCCGGGCCCTCCGCACAGGTACAGATATCCAAAGCGGTACAGACGGCGAACAACCCGGAGACCCAGCCTCCTGTGCCGGCTCTGACCCTGACTGCCGGTCATCCGGTAGATTGCAGCTGCGAGAGCTGCCGCGCCCTTGCACGTGCGAGGGACGAATTCGCAAAGCATTCGTCTATCATAGGTTCACCCGCTTCCGGGCTGGCAGATATTGCACCGGGTGCACATGCAGGAACATCGGACGCTGAAGCGTCTCCCGCATCAACTATCAATGCATCAGGCGGGCTTGCAACATCTGAAGGTGCGGGCATACTCAAGGCCATGGAAAAGGGAATGAAAAAAGACGGGCGTGAGCTTACGGCCCGGCTTCTCGATCAGGCGGATGCGATGACAATCATCAACAATATACTGATTCCCTCTCTGGATGTGATCGGCGCTAAATTCGAACAGGGAAAGATCTTCCTTCCCCAGCTCATACTGGCTGCGGATGTAGCAAAAGAATGCTTTGATGTCATAAAGATGAAACTTGCCGAGAGCGGCACAGCATCGGAATCAAGAGGAAAAATCATCCTCGCAACGGTCAAGGGAGATATCCACGACATAGGCAAGAATATCGTCAAGGTCATCTTGGAGAATTACGGATACGATGTCATCGACCTCGGAAAAGACGTCGATCCGCAGCTCATCCTGAAGACAGCCATTGAAGAAAATGTACGCCTTGTGGGTCTCTCCGCGCTCATGACTACTACGCTCGGCTCGATGGAGGAGACGATCCGGCTTCTGCGTGAGAATCACGTCGACTGTAAGATCATGGTCGGCGGTGCGGTCCTGACGGAGGAGTACGCCGCCAAAATCGGGGCGGACTACTATTCCCGCGATGCAAAATCCGGGGCGGATATAGCCCGTGAAACGCTCGGCTAATGAAACAAAAAAAGAGACCGTCCGAAACCTTATCATAAGCTTCGAACGGTCTCTCACATTTTCAAAAATTAATATCCGATCAGGCTTCCCGCGATCCACGCATCATCTGATCCTGTTACAAGGTGAACCATATACCAGTCATATCCGTCTTTCCTGCAGACATCGCCAGTTGTCTCGACCTCTGTACCATTCTTAAGTGCTCCAAGTATCTCACCTTTCAGACCCGCATCTTCTCTGACAAATGCAAATCCTATTAAGAATTATCAAGAACGCCTCGGCGTTCTTGTCTTTCAGGCGATACAGATGTGAGATCAGACCGCTCACATCGGCTTCACGACCTCACCGTACAATCTCCTGAAACAGATCACCGAAATTATCAGTGAGGACACCTCGGCGATCGGGAACGCGAACCACACGTTCGTCACGACGCCGGTCCTCGCCAGCAGCCATGCCGCGGGAATAAGGACAAGGAGCTGTCTTGTCACGGATATAACAAGAGAGTAGATGCTTCTGGAAAAGGCCTGAAAAATAGACCCCATAACAATGCACAGAGCTGCAATCGGAAAGTGCAGGCTTATGATACGAAGCGCCGGCACGCCGATTACTCTCATATCGTCCGATGCATTGAACAAGTCAAGCAGTCTGTTCGGCATAACATGGAATATAATCGTACCGAGCGCCATGATACATACGGCAAGTGCAACAGAGAATTTCAAAGCCTCATCTATCCTGCTCTTGTTTCTCGCACCGTAATTATATGCAAGTACAGGTATAAGTCCGTTGTTGAGACCGAATATCGGCATAAAGAAAAAGCTCTGCAGCTTGAAGTACACGCCGAATACGGCAGTCGCCGTGTTCGAGAACCCGATCAGGATCCTGTTCATCATGTACGTCATCAGCGAGCCGATCGCCATCATCAGTATGGACGGCACGCCGACCTGATAAATGCGGCCGATGATCTTCGCATTCGGCTGTAAAATCGAACTCATACTGATCCTGATATCGGCATTATACCGCAGATTCAGTATAAGACCGATCGTAGCTGCAATCGTCTGTCCGATTACCGTAGCGTAAGCGGCACCCGCCACGCCGAAAGCAGGACAGCCGAATAAGCCGAATATCATGATCGGATCAAGAATGATATTAATGATCGCACCTGTCAGCTGGCTGGCCATACTGTACACGGTTCTGCCGGTCGATTGCAGCAGTCTCTCAAGCATGATCTGAAAAGAAATACCCAGCGACAGACCCATAACAATTCTCAGATAGGTAATACCATACCCGGCAACAACTGCGTCCTGCGTCTGGCTGTGGATAAATGCAGCTGAGAGCGTCATACCGATCAGGGCAAATATCGCAAAGTTGCAGAATGAGAGAAAAATCGCGGTGTTAGCAGCCTTATCCGATCTGTCGAATCTCTTCTCACCCAGTGATTTTGAAAGAAGGGCATTTACGCCGACTCCTGTACCGGATGCCACTGCGATCATCAGGTTCTGCAGCGGAAATGCAAGCGTAACTGCTGTCAGGGCATCTTCACTGAGCCTTGCGACAAAGATGCTGTCCACAATATTGTATAGCGCCTGCACCAGCATGGAGATCATCATGGGCAGCGACATGGTTACGATTAACTTCTTAACGGGCATGATGCCCATTTTATTTTCCTGTCTTTTTTCCATCAATTTACCATCGAACTCAATCTTCCGCGAACAGCGCATCTACGAACTCGTCAGAGTTAAATCTCTGCATGTCGTCAATCCCCTCGCCGACGCCGATATATTTCACGGGGAATCCCATCTCCGACTGAATTGCGATCGCTACGCCGCCCTTGGCCGTACCGTCGAGTTTTGTCAGTACGATACCGGTGATCGCTGTCGTCTCCTCGAACTCTCTCGCCTGCTGAAGGGCGTTCTGTCCGGTAGTACCGTCCAGTACAAGCAGTGTCTCGATATGCGCAAATCCGTACTCACGTGCAAGTATCTTGAATATCTTGCTCATCTCTTTCATCAGATTCTTCTTATTGTGCAGACGGCCTGCTGTGTCAATGATGAGCATATCCGTGTCCCTGGCCTTTGCAGACTGGATCGCATCGTAGACCACCGCACCGGGATCTCCGCCTTCCGGGCCTGTGATGATCGGGACATTTGCCCTCTTAGCCCACACGACGAGCTGCTCGATTGCACCCGCACGGAACGTATCCGCTGCAGCGATCAGAACCTTCTTGCCCTGTTTTCTGTAGAGATTAGCCAGTTTTCCGACAGTCGTCGTTTTACCGACTCCGTTAATGCCGATCATAAGAAGAACGGATTTCTGGTCTTCAAATGCAAAATCAGATTCGTTCACTCTCATCTGTTCCTTGATGGTATCCATAAGGAGCTGCTTACATTCCGCAGCACTTCTGATGTGCTGTTCCTTCACTTTTTTCTTGAGGTTCGTGATGATCTCATCCGTTGTTCTGATTCCCATGTCGGACATGATCATGGTCTCTTCCAGATCCTCATAGAACTCGTCATCAATCTTGTCATAAGATGTAAAGACCTGATTTACACTTGTCGACATGTTATCTCTTGTTTTGGTAAGGCCTTTTACCAGCTTATCAAAAAATCCCATAATAACCTCCGCCATCCGGCTTATCCGGTCTATCGCGACCGGTCTTCGCCCTGCCGCATTTCGCAGGACATCTCGAAGTTACTGTCACGACGACAGTTTATCCTCGATCAGGTTCACGGATACGAGAGTGGAGACACCTTTCTCCTGCATCGTGATTCCGTAGAGCCTGTCGCAGGCCGCCATCGTTCCTCGTCTATGCGTAATAATAATGAACTGAGTATTCTTTGTCAACTTGTGCAGATACTCTGCAAATCTTGTGACATTATTGTCATCAAGCGCCGCCTCTATCTCATCGAGAAGGGCAAACGGAGACGGTTTCATATTCTGAATTGCAAAGAGCAGCGCAATTGCGGTAAGTGACTTCTCCCCGCCTGAAAGCTGCATCATATTCTGCAGTTTTTTTCCGGGCGGTTCCGCAACGATCGTTATAGCCGCCTCGAGGACGTCTGTTTCCCTGTCGATCTCAAGCCTTCCCTTTCCGCCGCCGAACAGAGCTCTGAAAGCCTTGTCAAACTGGCGGTTGATCTCCGTAAACTTCTCGTTGAACTGCTTTCGCATACCGTTGTCCAAC
Organism: uncultured Lachnospiraceae bacterium; assembly: GCA_902776305.1. Classification (GTDB taxonomy): domain Bacteria; phylum Bacillota; class Clostridia; order Lachnospirales; family Lachnospiraceae; genus Chordicoccus. The sequence goes on from CACYPS010000001.1 coordinate 237,600, forward strand.
TCTTCGACGATCCGCATCAGCGTCTTTTCCGATTCGACGAGATCCGAATGCTGTGTCGACATAAAAGTATGCCTCTCCACAAGTTCCTTGTACTCTTCGATCGCGTTCACGTTGACATTGCCGAGTTTTTTGATCTCATCCCTTACTTTGGAAAGCTCCTTCCGGATCGCAGCACGGTCCTTATGCTCATCCATTCGATATTTCTTCGCCTGATTCGGGGTGAGTTCATATTCATCCCAGAGATGTGTGATGGAGTTCTCAAGCGTCTCCTCCATCTTTTCCTTCTGCGAATGCAGCCTGAAACTTTCTTTATCAAGTTTGGAAAGCGTGTCGGAAAGTTCATCTCTTCTGTTGAAAGAATTCTTGTGGAGAACAGACAGATCCTGGCGTCTCTGCTGTAATTCCGTCATCCTTGTGGAATCGTCCGCCGCCTCTTTTTCTGCTGCGGTGATCGTCTCCTTGATTCTCTCAATATTGGCAAGCTTTTCGTCCGCCTCGCTGCTTCCTGATGCAAGACTTTCCGTGATACCTGCATCTTCCTCATCGAGATTCGTGATTTCAGAGTCAATACGCTCAATATTGGTCTTCAGGAATCCGCGTTTCTGCTCGAGTGAAGCAACTTCCATATGGATCCTCTCGACCGTAGCCGCCTGCTTCTCTCTCTCTTCCTGCAGCTTCGCAGCTCTTCCCTCAAGCTCGGTTACATGCTGCTGCAGCCTTCGCTCCGCGCGCTCTGAATCCATAAGTTCTCCCTGAATAACAGAGCTTGAATCATTGATTTTACCTATCTGCCGCTCGATCTCCCGGCTCTCCCGGTCAAGAGCGCTGCGGTCGATATGATTCATTCGAATCTGGTCATCTGCCTGTTTGCGGGACATCTCGGATGTATTTTCACGGATAGACTCACCGTGGATCTTTCCGCCTATCTTAACGATCTCATCGCGCAGTTTATTTCTCTCATCCCTCTTCTCATCGATGAGGGCCTGAGACATCTCCATTGCCTTACGGTGTTCCTTGACACTGCGTTCCAACTCCTCGATCTCGCGCTTACGGCCGAGCAGATTCTCTTTATTACGGAAAGCACCGCCGGTAATTGATCCGCCGGGTGAGAACGACTCTCCCTGCAAAGTAACCATGTACAGAGAATGGTTGTACTTTCTCCCGATTTTTATCGCATGGTCGATGGTGTCTACAACGATTGTTCTTCCGAGGAGCTGATTTCTGAGATCCTCGTAAATCTTCTGACATGTGACGAGGTCAGATGCAATGCCGATCACGCCTTCTTCCCTGAGAGCGTCTTTACGGTCGAATCCTTTTCTTCCTCTGACGTTTGTAAGCGGAAGGAACGTAGCGCGGCCGTAATGATTCATTTTCAGAAATTCGATGAGGTATTTAGCCGTATTCTCATTGTCTGTAACGATATTACGTATACTTCCGCCGAGAGCTGTCTCGATTGCGACCTCATATTTCTGCTCCGTTGCGATCAGGTCGGCGACAACGCCGTGGATGCCGGGATTTCTCCCCTTTTGCTCCATGACCTTTTTGATTGCGTTGCCATAGCCCTCATAGTGCTCATTGATCGTACGCAGCGAATCAAGTCTTGAAGAATCGCGATGGAATTCTCTCTGAAGAGCATCGAGATTCTGATTTTCATCGCGTATCTGACTCTGCAGATCTGCGACCTGTCCCTCGAGAGCTGCTGACCTGTCACGGAGATCGGCTATATGATTGCGAATCCCTTTCAGATTCTCCTCAGCCTTTCTCTTTCTCTCCTTAGCGTCATTCTCTTCCTCGCTGAATCGAAGCATTCTGCTGTCCAGTTCGGATTTTCTGATGGCGATCTGCTCAAGCATCGCATCGTAGCGCTGCATTTTACCCTTGACATTGGTCCTGCCGTTCAAGAGTCTTATGATGTCATTCTTGGCTGTGTTTATATCGTCATTTACATTGGTGAGCTTCTGGTCGATCCCGGAGAGTTCTTCTTCCTCACCTCTCTGTGCACGCCTCTTAGCGCCGAGGTCCTTGTCCAGTTTACTGAGCGATTCTTTCATATCACTCTTCTCGGAAGACTTTCGATCCCGTTCTTCAGAGATCGCCTTGCGCCTGTTCAGAAAATGTTCACTGTTCTGCCTGACCGCATTGATCTGTTCTTTCAGAAGCTCGATCTGACCTTTCAGCTGCTGCTGCATAAGCTGATTCTTTGAATACCGGTCGTTAAGCTCGGCGATCTGCGCGTCAAGTTCGGTGATTTCTCCGTCCAGACGCATATACTCGTCCTTGGTCTTCTCAAGGGCATCGGAGATTTCCGCTATCTGATCGTCCGCTATTTTTACCTTGCCTTCGATCTCCTGCAGTTCCTTCCCGATCCGTTCGTTGTCGATCAGGAACAGATTTACGTCCAGCTCCCGGAGAGTATCCCTCTTCTCGAGATAGACTTTCGCGACCTCGCTCTGTTTTTTCAAAGGACCGAGTCTTCCGGAGATTTCCGTCAGAATATCGTTCACACGCAGAAGATTGGCCTGTTCCTCATCGAGCTTTTTCAGGGTAGCGTTCTTCCTGCGCTTGAACTTGACAATACCGGCAGCTTCATCGAAGAGTTCCCTGCGCTCGTCGGGCTTGCCTGAAATGATCCTTTCGATCTGTCCCTGCCCGATGATGGAGTAACCTTCTTTGCCGATACCCGTGTCATAAAACAGCTCGTGGATATCGCGCAGTCTCACGGTAGAATTATTTATTTTATATTCACTCTCACCGGAGCGGTACAGTCTTCTTGTGACCGTGACCTCCTCGAAGTCAATGTCCAGGGCGTGATCGGAATTGTCAAATGTAATGGACACCGCTGCAAAGCTCTGCGGTTTCCTTGTCTCGGTTCCGGCAAATATTACATCCTGCATATTCCCGCCGCGCAGCTGTCTTGCACTCTGTTCTCCGAGTACCCAGCGCACAGCGTCCGAAACATTTGACTTTCCGCTCCCGTTCGGTCCGACGATTCCGGTGATGCCTTCATGGAAATCAAAGAGCATTTTATTGGCAAATGATTTGAATCCATGCATTTCAATTCGTTTTAAATACATAACTTCTCCAATGCCGCACGAGCCGCGTTCTGCGATGCCGCTTTCTTCGTCCGTCCCTCTCCTATACCGTAATTCTCGCCGTCTATCACAGCGGATATGCGAAAGACCTTCATGTGATCAGGTCCTTCCGCAGATATAAGAACATATTCAAGCTTCAACCCACGCTCCTGGACATATTCCTGAAGGCGCGTCTTGTTGTCATAGTACAGCTCTTCTCTTTTCAGGTCTCCCAGGATATGCTTCAGAATAAAGCTTTTGGCTGATTCAAAGCCCGAATCGAGATAAATCGCACCGATGACAGACTCCACGGCATCTGAAGTGATGGAATCTTTTTCACGGCCGCCCATGGCCTCTTCTCCCTTGCCGAGACGAAGGTACTGTGGCAGCGTGAGGCGTTTTGCTATGATCGCAAGCGACGGCTCACAGACCATGCTGGCCCTCATTTTTGAGAGTTTTCCTTCTCCGAGTTCCGGATATTTGAGATAAAGATACTCGGAACTGACAGTCTCGAGTACTGCATCTCCGAGAAATTCGATTCGTTCGTTGTGAGCGATGTTCTCCCGGCGATGTTCATTGGCATAAGATGTATGCGTAACTGCGAGCTCAAGGAGGGATCTGTCTTTGAAATGATATTCGATCTTCTCTTCGAGCTCGGAAAGATTGTTGTTGTTCATTTTTTTCTCCGCCTGAAAGGTCCTTTTTTACCTCGCAGCGGCCAGAGCACGCGCCGCATCACCTACGGTCCGGAATAATTCAAGGTCCTTATCTGCGATATCCACATCAAAGGTATCCTCTATGAGCGTCAGGATCTGAAAAAGATCAAGCGAATCCGCCCCCAGGTCCTCATAAAAAGATGATCTTTCGGTTATGCTCTCCGGCGATATATTCAGAATACCGGCTGTGATCTCTTTGATTTTTTCAAATTCCATTTCTTTCCTCCCGTATTATTCGGCGTCTGATCTGGCCACTAAAATATGATACACTCCCGACAACGCAGGGCGCTCATATCCTGCCTGAGCTGACAAACGTAACACAGTTCCTTTTGTTACAAAAAAGCTGCCGCCGGTCAACGGCGGCAGCCTCCTGGTCTGCTCTAAAATACAAATAATCATAATCGTGCTAAGCAACAATTACAAGATTAGTCTGTGTCCTGTTTTACGATCTCTCTCTTGTTGTAAGATCCGCAGGCTTTGCAGACGCGATGCGGCATCATTAAAGCGCCACACTTGCTGCACTTGACTAATGTAGATTTAGCCATCTTCCAGTGACCTGCTCTGGATTTGTCACGTCTTGCAGCTGAATGCTTATTCTTTGGGCAAATGGACATCGGTACCACCTCCTATCCTTTAGACACTTCGACCATTATACATATGTGGTACTGGTCTTGTCAACACTTTTTTCTGTATGAAATTCTCGTTTTTCCGGATATTTTTCAACAAATAAATGCTTGTTCCGGTTCTTTATTCCAGGCCGGCAACGCGAACCGTCTCGCGTGCGATTGCAAGCTCTTCGTTCGTCGGGATAACGAATACCTTTACCTTCGAATCCGGTGTGGAGATCTCGACCTTCTTGCCGCGGATCTGGTTCTTCTCCGGATCGATCTTGATGCCGAGGTATTCAAGATTAGCGCATACGTCAGCACGTACTGTGTTATCATTCTCGCCGATACCGCCTGTGAAGGTGATCGCATCGACGCCGTTCATGGCTGCTGTGTAGGAACCGATGTACTTGATTACGCGATACTTGAAAGCCTTGAGTGCAAGCTGTGCTCTCTCATTTCCTTCAGCGGCTGCCTGGCCAAGATCACGGAAGTCTGAAGAAACGCCGGACATAGCGAGAACGCCGGATTTCTTGTTGAGGATCGTAAGGACTTCGTCGACGGAGAGGCCTTCGCCGTTTGCAATCGTCTGAACGACAGCCGGATCCATATCGCCTGAACGTGTTCCCATGATCAGGCCCTCAAGAGGGGTAAGTCCCATGGATGTATCCACACACTTGCCGCCCTTGCTTGCGGAGATAGAAGCGCCGTTGCCGAGGTGGCATACGATAACTCTCTGATTTCCTTCCGGAAGCTTTCCGAACTTGATCGTCTCGCCGGAAACGAACATATGGCTCGTGCCGTGGAAGCCGTAACGGCGGATGGAATACTTCTCATAGTATTTCGGATCAATGCCATAAAGGTATGCATACGGCTCCATAGCCATACCGAATGTTGTATCAAATACAGCAACGTTCGGCTTGCCCGGCATAGCTGCCTCACATGCCTCGATACCCATAAGGTTCGCCGGATTATGAAGCGGTCCGAGCGGGAAGCACTCTTTGATAACTTCCTTCACCTTGGCGTCTACCAGTGTGGACTCTGTGAACTTGAGACCGCCATGGAGTACGCGGTGGCCGACGGCTGAAATCTCGTCTACGCTTGCAACAACACCGTGTTCTGCATCGACCAGAGCGTCGAGGACGAGTTTAATAGCTTCCTTGTGTGTAGGCATGGGTGCTTCGATCGCATAATCTTCCTTGCCCGGAACCTTATGTGTGAGCATGGATCCGTCGATACCGATTCTCTCGCACAGACCTTTTGCCTTTACGGACTCATCTGCTGTATCAATCAGCTGGTACTTGAGAGAGGAGCTGCCTGCATTGATAATTAAGATCTTCATTTCTTTCTACCTTTCTGAAATAGCTATGTGTATTAGTCCTGCATCTGAGCCTGAACTGCTGTGATAGCGATAACGCCTACGATATCCTCAGCGAAGCATCCGCGGGAGAGATCGTTGACCGGCTTTGCAATACCCTGGCACATCGGGCCGTAAGCTTCTGCCTTCGCAAGTCTCTGAACCAGCTTATAGCCGATATTACCTGCGTCGAGGTTCGGGAAAATAAGTGTGTTGGCATGGCCTGCTACCGGGCTGCCCGGTGCCTTGAATTCGCCTACGGACGGAACGATGGCTGCATCGAGCTGCATTTCACCGTCGAGAGCAAGCTCCGGATATGCTTCCTTCGCGATCTTGGTAGCTTCCTGAACTTTTGTAACGTCATCATGCTTTGCGGAACCCATCGTTGAATAGGAAAGCATAGCAACGCGCGGCTCGTCGCCTGTGAGTGCTCTGTAGGAATCAGCAGAAGATTTTGCGATTGCAGCGAGCTCTTCAGCTGTCGGATTCTGATTAAGACCGCAATCTGAGAAGACAAATGTTCCCTTGTTGCCGAATTCGCAATCCGGAACATTCATAAGGAAGAATGAGGAGACGAGCTTCGTGCCCGGAGCTGTCTTCAGGATCTGAAGGCTCGGACGAAGTGTGTCTGCCGTTGAGTGGCATGCACCGGATACAAGACCGTCCGCATCACCCATCTTGACCATCATAACGCCGTAATAGGTGTAGGATGTAAGAAGGATCTCTGTTGCTTTCTCTTTTGTCATTCCCTTCTTCTGACGAAGTTCAACCAGCTTGTCAATATAAGCGGCTGTCTTATCGGACTTAGCCGGATCTACGATCTCTGCTCCTGTGATATCGCAATCCTGCTTATTGGCAGCGACTTCTTCCTCAGAACCGATGATAATGATTTTGGCAAATCCCTCTTTCAGGACCTGTTCTGCTGCCTTGTAAGTGCGGATATCCTCGGACTCCGGAAGTACGATTGTCTTAATGTTCTCTTTTGCGCGTGCTTTAATCTCATCTATGAAGCTCATACCTGCATCTCCTTTCAACGCAAATTATTTTACGTATGTACCACCATAATTATACACTTGAAAAAATATCCAAACAATAGCTTATGTGGTAGAATTATATAAATTGGAGTACTAAATTTGGTACATTAGCGGAGGTTGAAATGAAAACTGCAGCCATCATAGCCGAATTCAATCCATTCCACAACGGACATGCGGAAATCATAAAAAAAGCAAGGGAGCTCACGGGATGTGACTACTGTCTGATCATCATGAGCGGCGACTATGTCCAGAGAGGCACACCGGCTATCGTTGACCGTCACACAAGGTGCAGGGCGGCATTGGAAGGCGGAGCAGACCTCGTTATTTCACAGCCTACGAGATACGCCACCTCCTCCGCCGAGAACTATGCCCTTATGTCCGTAAAGCTCCTTAACGCCCTCGGCTGTGTCGATTATCTCGTATTCGGCTCGGAATGCGGCGATCTTGAAGAGCTCAGGTCCTGCGCGCAGTTCTTTTCCGATGAAAATACTGCTTTTCAGGAAAAACTCCGCGAATACACCAGAAGCGGTAGCTCCTTTCCGAAAGCCCGCGCGATGGCTGCGCCTATGTACGAATCGCTTCTCTCCTCCCCGAACAATGTCCTCGCAGTAGAGTATCTGAAAGCCCTGCAGTCGACCGGTTCACCGATTGAACCGGTCACGATCCGCAGGATCGGAGCAGGTTACAATGACGACACATCCATAGAAAAATTCTCGTCGGCATCCGCCATAAGAAATCTTATTCAAAATGTGAATGTGACGCCGGTCTTTACGTTCGGATCAAAAAATCTTCTGTCCGCCTTTTCAGGTGAGACGCTGCGTATGAACGCTTCGGAATTACACAGTGTTACTTCTGACAGCATCCTGTCCTATGACTACGTACGGTCGGACACAGCAGAACAGATGTATTTCCGCTGTATTTATGATCTGGCCGAATCCATACCCGAAGCACCGCTTCACACACAGATCCGTTCGGCAAGCATGGACGGCGTTGTGTGTGATGATGATTTTTCTCTTATCCTCGCAGAGAAAGTATGGAGTGCGGATTCGCCGGAATTCTTCATGCAGTTTGCGGATGTCTCCCCGGATCTTGCAAGAGCCGTATTCAACAACCGTTTTGCCTGCAGTTCTTTCAGTGCATTTGCAGAGACACTGAAGAACAAATCCATCACACGGACTCATATAAACAGAGCCCTGCTCCATATAGCGCTCGGCATTGTCCAAAGCGGGGAGACGCCTCTCTGCGCCCAGGTTCTCGGGTGCAGGTCCGAATCCATGGAGCTTCTCGGTAAGATTACAGAAAAATCCGATGTTCCTGTCATCACCCGCCCCGCCAGGGATCTTAAAACACTGAAAGGGGATGTCCGCGATCTGCTCTCGGAGGAGATTCGTGTGTCCAACCTCTACAATATGGTGAGAGCGCTGAAAAAGAAAGCGACAGTGACTAATACACTGTCGCGAAAATTCATACGTATTTAACTTATACTTCCCACTCGGGATATATGGAACAGTCTCATCATAAAAAAATGCATCGTCGGGACGCTTTCGCTCGGTCTCGCTGGCAGCGGTACTAATAAATTTTCATCGCTTACGCTCGAAAATTTAAAGTACCGGCCGCTCGACGACGCCCTTCGATCGCATTTTTAATGATGTCGACTGTGCGATATAAACGGACTGGGAAGATGCTTCCCACTCCGCCTGTCAGAATTCGCCGCCGTCAAGATACCAATATAAAAATCTGGCTGCAAGAGAACCCTGCTTAATGTTCTCCTTGGCTTCCTCTGGCGTGAACCATCTGTAGGAATCGATCTCACGGTTCGGCGTCGGCGATTCACCTGCCACGGTGACCGTGAAATTCAGCATCAGCGTGTTCGATGGCTCAAAATAATGGCTGTGATTGAAATGAACGCTGGTGACATCCAGTCCCATTTCCTCTTTCACTTCCCTGATCGCGGCATCCTCGGCATCCTCACCCTTATTTATGTAGCCTGCCACGAGGATGTAATGCGGTCTGCCGTACTGCTTAATGAGGACGATTTTCGTTTTGTCCTCATTCATGACGATCATGCTGACCGCCGTATTGAAAACGGGAAAACGGAACTCACCGCAGGTCTCACAGTAGGGGATCTCCCCCTCTCCGTCGAGGTATTTTGCCACAAGTTTCGTGCCGCAGGCCATACAGTACTTCATTTCAACAGCCATTTTCATTACCTCCAATTCAAGTTTCGCTCGCGAGACCCGGTGCGGACTTGAGATCAGCGCAAGCCGTCATATTTCTCAGTTCTTAAAGGAGTGGATCGGAGCGGGAATTCTTCCTCTCCTGTTCACGAACCTCTCACATCCGAACGTGTTTACCGACATGATCGGTGCGTATCCCAAAAGTCCTCCGAACTCCACGGAATCTCCCACTTTCTTCCCGATTGCCGGAATCAATCTGACCGCCGTTGTCTTCTGGTTCACCATGCCGAGTGCCATCTCATCCGCGATTATACCCGAGAGAGTCTCCTCCGAAGTATCTCCGGGAATTGCAATCATATCAAGACCTACAGAGCACACACAGGTCATAGCTTCCAGTTTCTCGAGCGTGAGAGCACCTGCCTGAACAGCCTCGATCATTCCCTGGTCCTCGCTGACCGGAATGAATGCCCCTGAAAGACCTCCGACGTAGGACGAAGCCATGACGCCGCCCTTCTTCACCTGATCATTGAGAAGAGCCAGAGCAGCCGTCGTCCCCGGTGCACCGGGGTGCTCCACGCCGATTGCCTTCAGGATGTCAGCGACTGAGTCACCGACAGCGGGCGTCGGCGCAAGGGAGAGGTCTACGATACCGAACGGAACGCCGAGACGCTGAGATGCCTCCCTGGCGACCAGCTGACCGACTCGTGTGATCTTAAACGATGTTTTCTTGATCGTCTCGCAGAGCTCCTCAAAATCGGAATCCTTGCAGTGCTCCAGAGCTGCTTTCACAACGCCCGGTCCGGAAACGCCGACATTAATGACCATATCACCCTCGGTCACGCCGTGGAAAGCGCCGGCCATAAAGGGATTATCATCGGGGGCATTGCAGAAGACGACAAGCTTGGCGCAGCCGAGAGAATCTCTGTCGGCCGTGCGCTCGGCAGCTTTTTTTATCGTTCGTCCCATGAGGCGCACTGCATCCATGTTGATGCCAGTCCTGGTAGATCCGACATTGACCGAGCTGCAGACACGGTCTGTCACGGCCAGAGCCTCCGGTATGGATTCGATCAGGAGTCTGTCCGCCTGCGTCATGGATTTCGATACGAGGGCTGAATACCCTCCGAGGAAATTTACGCCGACTGTCTTAGCGCATTCGTCAAGGACCTCCGCTATCTCAACGAAGTCTTCCGGTGACTTGCAGGCTGCTCCGCCTACCAGGGAAATCGGAGTGACAGAGATACGCTTATTGACGATAGGTATGCCGTAAAGCTCCTCAATGTCTTTGCCTGTGGACACGAGATCTCTGGCTGCATTTGTTATCTTATTGTAAATATTTGCTTTCAAAGTTTCGAGGTTGTCGCTGATGCAGTCAAGCAGAGAGATACCGAGAGTGATAGTCCTCACATCAAGGTTCTCGTGCTCGATCATTTTGTTGGTCTCATACACCTCAAATATATTAATCATATTCTCCTCCGGCTTTCAGATTTGCTGTACTCATATGCGGTGCATCATCTCAAATATATCCTCATGCTGCACATGAATACTGACACCGATCTCCTCACCGATCTGGTGGAGCTCATGCCGGATATCTTTCGTACTTTTTTCCGCGTTGGTCGTATCCGTGATCATCATCATGTTAAAGAAGCCGTCGATGATCGTCTGGGAAATATCAAGTATATTGATCTTGTTATTGGCCAGATATGTGCACACCTTGGCGATGATACCTACCTTGTCCTTGCCTACAACTGTGATGATTGTTTTTTTCATGTTTGTCTCCCTGTTTATGTATATCGTCATCAGGAACTTACAGGCTGCACCGAAGTTCACCAGTTTACCGCCTCCGATGGCCTCTCTCTGTGTGCGATCGTAATGTTGAAATCGTCCGACTTGAACGGGTTATCCCCGAGCGTCACTTCATTGCAGACAGTCTGATAAGCGAGGGCCTCATAATTATTCTCCTGCGAGAGATGCCCGAGAAATACGTGCTTTACACCGTCATGCAGAAGCTGTCCGAGCAGCTGGCCGGAAGTCTCATTGGAGAGATGGCCGTGATCGCTCAGGATACGTCTCTTTAAATAATAGGGGTATCGTCCGACCTCGAGCATATGCACGTCGTGATTTGACTCAAGGAGAAGCACATCCAGACCTTTCAGATGATCGATCGTATATTCCGTGTAACACCCCATATCCGTCGCAACTGCCGCCTTCTTTCCGTCATGTTCAATGCGGAAACCCACCGGTTCCGCCGCATCGTGGGAAATCTCGAACGGAAGGATGGTCATATCCCCTATATCAAATTCCACATCAGACCGTATCGTCCGCAGCAGTGCCTGCGGTATCTTTCCGATCGACGTATTCTGCCTTATCGCTTCGATGGTTCCTGCCGTCGCATAAATCGGAATGCCGTAACGTCTTGCAAGAACGCCCAGCCCTTTCACATGATCCGAGTGTTCATGCGTCACCAGAATTCCGTCCACATCTTTCGTGGTCATATCTATTTCGTTGAGCCCGCGCTCAACACGTATGCCGGACACACCGACATCCACCAGCACGGATGTATTGTCGCTTCCGACATAGATACAGTTCCCGCTGCTGCCGCTGCATATACTGCAGAACTTCATATGTTAATTACACTCCTTCACCTGAGAACTTCTTCGAAATGTCTGTCGATCTGCGCTTTCGTATACTCGAAATCGCCGTCATTGTCGAGGACAAATGTCGCTTTCGCGCGAAATTCCTCATCGCTGAGCTGCTTTGCCATCGTCCCCTCGATGCGCTCTTTAGAATAACCCCGGCTATCCGTGAGCCTCCTCATCCTTGTATCAGCGCTCGCATAAATATACCACAGTTCATCACAGATTTCATCATAATGTTGTTCAATAAGCAGTGCAGCTTCGAGCACGAGAATCTTAACTCCATCCTCTCTGCATCGCGAAACGATCTTTTCAGTCTCCTTTCGCACAGCGGGATGTACAAGAGCGTTCAGCTTTTCCATCATGACCGAATCGGAAAATACTCTTTCCGCGATTGCTGCGCGGTCAAGGCTGCGGTCCTCTCTGACTACGCTCCGGCCGAATATCTCTATCGTCTCATCATAACACGGCCCGTCTGTTGCGAGCATCGCGCGGCTTACATCGTCAAGCTGCACGATAACCGCACCGTATTCTTTATGAAGATAGTCCAGTACGCTGCTCTTTCCCGCACCGACGCCTCCTGTAACGCCAATTAATCTCATTTTTCTATATCCTGACCGTACTTAATTTTTAAAGAACATCCAGCATTCTGTCGGCGATCTGCCTTAGATTTTTTCGTACATAATTTTAGAACGTCCGGCGTTCTGTTGATAATCTGCTTTTAATCTTATTCTCCAGCGCTCATTACTTAGCTTCGTACCAGTCCGTACCGATATGACAATCCGTCTCCAGAACGACATCCAGAGACGCGGCCGCCTTCATCTCTTCCTCGAGAAGTGCCCGCGCTCTCTCCGCCTCATCCTTCGGTGCCTCGATCAAAAGCTCATCGTGGATCTGAAGGATCAGCTTTGACTGCAGGCCCTCTTTTCTGAGCCTGTTGAACACCCGTATCATGGCGATCTTGATAATATCCGCCGCAGTTCCCTGGATCGGGCTGTTCATGGCGACACGCTCGCCGAATGAGCGCTGCATAAAGTTGGAGGATTTGAGCTCCGGTACCGGTCTCCTTCTTCCGAACAGCGATTCCGCATAACCTTTTTCTCTCGCATTTCGTACCAGCCTGTCAAGGAATGCTTTGATCTTCGGATAGGTATGGAAGTAATCATTAATATAATCCTGCGCTTCCTTCCTCGAGATGGAGAGTCCCTGAGAGAGACCGAAACTGCTGATGCCGTACACGATCCCGAAATTGACGGCCTTGGCGTTTCTTCTCATCTGATCCGTGACCTCATCGAACGGAACGTGGAACACCTGCGACGCCGTAGTTCTGTGGATATCCTTAGCTTCGCGATATGCCTCGATCAGTTTCTCATCTCCGGACATATGGGCCAGAACGCGCAGTTCTATCTGTGAGTAATCGGCGTCGACGAAGACGCATCCCTCAGCCGGATAGAAGCATTTACGGATCCTTCTGCCCAGGTCTTCTCTCATAGGAATATTCTGCAGATTGGGATCCGTGCTGGACAGTCTGCCGGTCGCCGTGATCGTCTGGTTGAAAGTCGTGCGGATCTTGCCATCAGATTCAATATTCGTCTGCAGACCGTCCGCGTAAGTCGATTTAAGCTTCGAGTAGGTTCTGTACTCAAGAATATTTGCCACGATCTTGTAGTCCGGAGCCAGTTTCTCCAGAACATCCGCAGCCGTCGAATAACCGGTCTTCGTCTTCTTTCCGCCCGGGAGCTTCATTTTCTCAAAAAGAATTACGCCGAGCTGTTTCGGACTGTTAATGTTGAATTCCTCGCCCGCCTCCTCGTAGATTTCCTGTGTAAGCTCGTCAACACGTGCGCCCAGCATCTCACTGTAGCGGACAAGTTCATCCCGGCTTGTCAGGATTCCTTCGTTTTCCATGGAGGCAAGGACTGCTGTGAGCGGCATCTCAACATCGAGATACAGCGATTTCATTCCTTCCTCATCAAGACGTTTCAGAACCGGATCGATGCTCATTAATCCGGTCCATGCAGCAAGTCCTGCTGTCACAGCCAGATTAGTTCTTGTCTCGTCCTCATCTTCTTTCTTCTTCCTGCGGTCCGCGATCCAGGCAGCAGGTCCCTTTTTCCCGATCAGCTCCTCCCGCGCTTTGACTGTCGTCTTAAGATATCCGTTCGCGACATCATCATACTCCCAGTCGGATTTCAGAGGATCGATCAGATACGCACCGATCACACTGTCATAGAATCCGGCTGCGTCTGTGATACGAAGGAGCTTTTCAATTTCCTTGGCGTTAACACACCCGATCCGACCGGTGCCGGATATGATTCCCGCGAGACTTCCAAGGAGAAAATCAGCGAATATCAGTTTACTTTCGGTATTCACGGATTCATCCCGAGAGCCGTCTACCGCGGCATACTTCCCGCCAGGCGCGGCAAAATCGAAAGATAGCTGGCCATCGCTTGCAACAGTGTAGGAATCGTAACTCTCGTTAATATTCGTCTCTGAATCTATTCCTGTCGTAAAATGACTGATGATATATTCGCCCACTACAGGAAAGCCGTAGCATTTTCCGGAAAATGCCAGACCGGCCGCATACAGAACCCTCTTCTCGGAGACGAAATCAATTCCGACGTCCCCGCCGTTTTCTGCATGTTTCCGGGCTTCCTCAAATATCTTCTGAGCTTCGGCTCGGTCAGTTACGACAGTGACTTCGACGCTGACGGGAACCTCGGATTTATCAGCTTCAAAAAGGCCGAGAAGACTCTTGAAATTCAGTCTTCTGAACATCTCATAAGACTTTTCGTTATAGATTTCCCCGAGAGTGAGCTCATCGAACGAGACATCCACCGGCGCATCACACCGGATCGTCGCGAGATCCTTGGACAGCACCGCAAGATCGTAATGATCACGCATTGCACTCTGAGCTTTCTTCGGCTTGATTTCATCCACATGCTCATGGGCATTTTCTATGGAATGGAACTGCGATATGATGGCGGAGGCTGTTTTTGGACCGACGCCCGGCAGCCCCGGAATATTGTCGGAAGAATCTCCCATCAAAGCCTTCATATCGATGAACTCAAGAGGAGTTACGCCCATCGTCTCCAGCACCTGCTGTGCGTGATAGCGCTCATATGTCGTCTGACCGCCTTTTGTCTTCGGGAGAATGATCTCCGTCCTGTCCGTAGCGATCTGAAGGAGATCTCGGTCTCCGGAAACAAGCGATACGGTCATACCGCTATCCTCACCTCTTCTCGAGAGTGTTCCCAGGATATCGTCTGCTTCCCAACCGTCCATTTCGATGTAGCGGATCCCCATAGAAGAAAGAAGTTCCCTGATGAGCGGCATCTGCTCATGGAATTCAGGCGGGGCCGGGGACCGATTGCCCTTATAAGCCTCGTATTTTTCATGACGGAAGGTAGGTGTCGGCCTGTCAAATGCCACAGCCAGGTAGTCAGGCCTCTCCTCCTCGATAATTTTTCTCATGATGGCGAGAAAGCCGTAAACGGCATTCGTATGAACGCCGTCCGGTGCAGTCATAGTCAGCGGCATTCCGTAAAATGCCCGGAACATAATGCTGTGGCCATCTATCAAAACAAGTTTTTTATCCATATTCTCACCTAACCTTATCTTCCGTTTCTTAACCGTGAAACAGGATCGAAATATGATCTGTTATTGCTTTTGCCACCGAAGGATTGAACTTAATAATTGCTGTTATGAGCAGGAGAATATCGGACAGGATCATACCTCCGAGCGTAATTCCTCTGATCATTCTGGTCTTCAGGATCCTGGTCTCGTTCCATCGAATATCATCTTTCAGCACTTTCTGCATATCGAAAGAACGGTCCGACCCCTCTTCATCCAGAAATTGAAGAGCATAATCGACAATAAAATAGGTCTCGAGCTCTTCGTGACAATTCGGGCATTTTTTAACATGTTTCAGAAAGTCAATGCACTCCTTGTCTGTCAGTGTCCCCTCTATATAGGGAGTGACCATTGCTTTAGCCTGTTCGCAGTCCATTTTGTCCTCCAATCCTCCGTTTTTTATCCGCTTTTTATAATACTGTAAAAAATCCCATTACTCAAGTTGTAGACAGATTTTGTTTTTTCTGTTATTATAGATGAGTCGTGACTGAGCCGGCGTGTCGGAATGGCAGACGATGCAGACTCAAAATCTGTTGCTCGCAAGGGCGTGTGGGTTCGAGTCCCACCGCCGGCACGAAAAAGGACTGAGTACCTATGTACTCAGTCCTTTTTTCGTCTATTTCATGATTATTCTTTCCAGCCTGCCTCATCGATGAGCTTGTCATAAATTGACAGATTACTGAATGTTGCAAAGTAATCCTTGGGAGTCTCCGCTCTTCTGATCATGTCGAACGTACCGTCTTCATGCAGAAGTACTTCCGCTGAGCGAAGCTTTCCGTTATAGTTGTATCCCATAGCGAATCCGTGAGCTCCGGTATCGTGGATGTAAAGAAGATCTCCCATATCGATTTTCGGAAGCATTCTGTCTATGGCGAACTTGTCATTATTCTCGCAAAGCGAGCCGACAATATCATACATATTGGTGAGCGGTGCATCCTCCTTGCCCATGACGGTCACATGGTGATATGCACCGTACATAGCCGGGCGCATAAGATTGACGGCACACGCATCAACTCCGATATACTCCTTCATAATATGCTTTTCATGTATCGCACGTGTCACCAGAGCACCGTACGGACCTGTGACATAACGTCCCATCTCGGTGAAGATCGCCACATCGCCCATGCCTGCCGGTACAAGGACAGCCTCATATGCCTTCCTTACGCCTTCGCCGATCGCCATTATATCGTTCTTTTCCTGTCCCGGCTTGTACGGAATTCCCACGCCGCCCGAAAGGTTGATAAATGTGATATGACAGCCGGTCTCCTCCTTAAGTTCGACAGCAAGTTCGAAAAGAAGCTTGGCCAGCATCGGATAATAATCATTTGTGACAGCGTTACTTACAAGAAAACTGTGGATACCGAAGTTCTCAACTCCGTTCTCCTTCAGGATCTTGAATGCATCAAAAAGCTGAGATGTTGTCATTCCGTATTTTGCGTCTCCCGGGCTGTCCATGATGCCGTTGCTTACCTTGAAGATTCCGCCCGGATTGTAGCGGCAGCACATCGTTTTCGGGAATTTTCCGACTGCCCTTGCATAGCTCTCGATCATGGTAAAGTCATCGAGATTGATAATGGCATTCATATCCGTAGCATAGACGTATTCTTCCGGCGGCGTATCGTTCGATGAAAACATCGTCATGTCACCGGTATTCCCGATAGCTTTCGCCATCATAAGTTCGGTGAGAGATGAGCAGTCGCATCCGCATCCTTCCTCTTTCAGGACCTGCAGAATAGCCGGGTTCGGCTCTGCCTTGACTGCAAAATACTCACGGAATCCCGGGTTCCATGAAAATGCCTTATAGATCTCACGGATATTCTCCCTAAGTCCTTTTTCATCATAAATATGAAACGGAGTGGGGATCTGCGCTGCAATCTCCTCAAGTTTTTCGCGTGTAACAAACGGCGTCTTTCTCATAATAATTCTCCTCCACAAAAGCATACCATGTGTTAAGTTTGACGCCCGGACATTCGTACCGGAAACGCTTTCACACAGCATTGCGTCAATTCATCTCACAATTAACGGTTATTATACCATACATTATTCTCACGATAAAGAATAAATCAGGTCCGGTCTTACTATGAGACCGGACCCGAGATTCATTCGTTATTTCTTTTTCATGTGCTGCAGACCGATAATTATTCGACCGGTACGACCATCATCATGTTGGTGACACTGCCGCTCGAATCCTGAACATCGAAGATCGGATCGCCTGCCGTAATGACGACAATATCGCCCTCTTTTACATAGCCCTTATCCTTTACGATCTGGATAGAATGGTCAATCAGGAGATACTGATTCTTTTCTTTCTTGCCCGCAAACGGAGTCACGCCCCAGTAAAGCTGCATTCTGCGCACCATAGCCCAGCTCGGTGATACAGCATAGATGGGGATCTCCGGTCTGAAATTGGACATCAGTCTTGCTGTCTTTCCTGAAACAGTCGGAATGAGAATTGCAGAAGCACCTACATTCTTCGCTGTCCGTACTGCTGCATAGCATACCGAGCTGGAAACCGTAGCATGCTGCTCCATACTGCGGTGAGAATTGAACTGAGCCTCATTCATATATTTCTCAGTGTTCTTTGCAATCTCGGCCATCAGAGTAACGGCTTCGACCGGGTACTTGCCTACGGCTGTCTCGCCGGAGAGCATGACCGCATCGGTACCGTCGTAGATGGCATTTGCAACGTCAGCGACCTCTGCGCGGGTCGGGCGGGGATTGCGGATCATGGAATCCAGCATCTGTGTCGCTGTAATGACCGGCTTGTAAGCTTTGTTGCACTTGCTGATGATTTCCTTCTGAATATGCGGTACAAGATGGGCAGGGACTTCCACGCCGAGGTCACCGCGGGCGACCATGATTCCGTCTGACGCCTCAATAATCTCATCGATATTGTCAACCGCTTCGGAGCACTCGATCTTGGAGAAGACCGGAATCGTGCTTCCGTGTTCTTTCAGAAGATCCTTGATCTGATAAACGCCCGCTGCGTCGCGGATAAATGAGGCAGCAATCACATCAAATCCCTGACCGATTCCCCAGACAATATCCTCGATATCCTTGTCCGTGATGGCCGGAAGCTGTGTCCTGACACCGGGCACATTGCAGCCTTTGCGCTCGGAGAGTTCACCGCCGTTAATGATCTCGCAGACAATGTCCTCGCCTGCAATGTCCTTGACCCGAAGTTCCATGAGACCGTCATCGACGAGAATCGTATCGCCGGCTTTGACATCTTCATAGAGCTTCTTGTACGTGATGGAAACCTTCTCTGCAGTACCCTCAATGTCTTCTGTTGTGAGGATGATTTCCTTTCCTGCTTCAAGCGTTACTTTCTTGTGGTCTACCAGAAGGCCGGTACGGATTTCCGGTCCCTTTGTGTCGAGAAGCATTGCGATCGGTCTTCCTGTGCGTTCTCTTGCCTTTCTCACAGATTCCATGCGCTCAGCCTGTTCTTCGTGGGTACCGTGAGAAAAATTAAAACGTGCGACATCCATGCCTGCTTCGATCATTCTTGAGAGAAGATCGATATCATTTTCCTGCGGCCCCATCGTGCATACGATTTTCGTTTTTTTCATGGCAAATATCTCCCTTTCATGAGAATATTGTAATCCTATAAATTATTTTACGATGAAAACGCATGCATATACAATAGTCAATTATGTGATGTTTTTACACATTTTCAGTTATTTATACCTTGCTGTAAATACAAAAAGACAGCCTTACCCAAAAAAATGGTAGGACTGTCTCAAATCAAGCCACGAGCGACATTTCGAGTGGAAGTTTAAATCAGTTGTTCATGCCCGCATGGTCATTTATAATATGCACATGTGTGAATAAGTGTTCCATACAATACTCATGATTCCCCTGGCACTTCGTGCAGAACCTGAACTCAAGATCCGGATCATCAAGCTCCGTTCTCCCGCAGATCTCGCATCTGTGCCGCGGCACATTCGTCCCGGGTCTCAAAGCACTCCCTCTCCCCGAAAATCCGAACCGGCTCTCACTGCCGCTTCCGCCGGGCTGGCCATCGTTTGTCTGATCAGCGCTTCCTTCTCCGTTTCTCATACGGTGTATGTTCTCGGAGAACTGCCTTCTTCCCGCTTCCATCTGACGATTGTAATCACGTCTCCGCTTCATGTTCTGAGGCGAGTAATGCTTAAAGTCCCTCGTGCTGAAGAAGAAAATAAAGAAGTTCATCATAGAGGCGATAAACGCGATGATCGGAACCCAATAATATATATTTCCCTGCAGTACAAGCCTGAAATACTGGCCGCACTCGTAGACCATAAGAGCGAAATAAAGAACGCCGAGCCACTTTACCTTGATAGGGATTATAAAGTAAAGATACACTCTTGAATCCGGAAATGTAGCGGCAAATCCCAGAAACATCGACATAACGACATAATATGTTGTAAAGAACTGGCCGACCATGACCGGACCGCCGGCAATGGCAGAGAATACAAAGTAGCAGATGAATGCCGCGATCAATGTGAACAGCATGCCGCCGAATATGTAGACATTGTAACGGAATGTCCCCCAGGTCCTTTCAAGCGTATTGCCTATTGAAAAGTAGAAGAACAGCATGATGATCGTAAAGAAAATGCCGAATCCTCTCGTGGACATCGTGTATGGCGGAATAACGATCCATGTGATAAGGCGCCATATCTGTCCTCTTAATATATACCCCGGCTCAAGTTCCATGAACTGGGCTGCATTCGGATTAATCATCTGAAGTGCATATCCCGCTACATAGCAGAAAATCAGGACCATTGTAAGGTTCGGAATTGCCCACTTTCCGAATTTCCGCTCCATATTATTTAGAAATCTGTTCATAAAATAGTCTGACCTTTCTTTTGCGAGTTATTTTTGAAGCCCGTCGGGACTTCTTTCCCCGTTCTCAATTGTGGGAGTGCGTAAGCACGGAACAGTCCGTACTCAACTTTAGGCGTCTTATTCATTATATGTAATTGTCTGAATCTGTCAAGTTTGAAAGTGAACTTTCAAACTTTGATTGGCAGGTCAGACTTCTCTGCCCCGATATTTCTTGCGGGCGCTTACAATTCCTGATACTATAATATCTCAGTAGCAGTCGCATCGCCCTGTACTTGCGGGACATCAAGAACGCCGAGGCGTTCTTAAAGCATACGTAACGTTGCTTAAACGAGACATTGTGCAAGCGTACTTTCAATGCATAACGATGTTTAAACAGGGCATTGTACAACTGAATGTTCATTTCGGAAAGAAGGTAACTATATGGCAGGCTCTTCATTCGGTACTATATTCAAAATCACCACCTGGGGCGAGTCCCACGGCAAGGCCATCGGTGTCGTCATCGACGGATGCCCCGCCGGACTGCCTCTGGATGAAAGCGATATCGCCCAATACACCGATCGGCGCCGTCCGAATGGAGGTTCCATGTCAACAAAGCGCGTCGAGTCCGACAGAGTTGAAATTCTGTCAGGCGTTTTCGAAGGAAAAACGACAGGCACCCCTATCTCGCTCATAATCCGCAATGAGGACCAGCACTCAAAAGACTATTCGCAGATCGCCGATTCTTACAGGCCCGGGCACGCCGATTACGGATTCGATGTCAAGTACGGATTTCGTGACTACCGCGGCGGCGGACGCTCATCCGCACGCGAGACAGCGGGAAGAGTCGCAGCCGGCGCCATTGCGCAGAAGCTCCTCAAACAAATGGGAATAGAATGCAATGCATATCTGAAAGCCGTCGGAAATGTTTCCGCTTCGGATCCGCAGGCTGTGGAAGCTCTCGTGAACCATTGCCGTGAAAATCAGGATTCGATCGGCAGTACTGTGGAATGCACAGTGAAAGGTTTGCCTGCCGGTATCGGAGATCCGGTATTTGAAAAACTGGATGCAAATCTCGCAAAAGCCATGTTCTCCATCGGTGCCGTGAAAGGCCTCGACATTGGCGACGGCCATCTTGCCGCGACGGAGCTCGGGAGCGCGAACAACGACGCTTTCCGCATGGAAAACGGAAAAGTGATAACGGCTACCAACCATGCAGGTGGTATTCTCGGCGGTATTTCAAACGGATCTGACATAAAACTCACCGTTTACTTCAAACCGACTCCATCTATTGCAACCAAGCAGAACACAGTCAATCGATTCCACGAGGAAATCGAAATGCAGATAAAAGGACGCCATGATCCGGTAATCGGTGCCAGAGCAGCCGTAGTAGTAGAGTGTATGACTGCGCTCGTTCTGATCGATGCTCTCCTTCTCAACATGACGTCCCGGGTAGACAGGATTCTGGATTTTTATTCTTCATCGTGAGTACAATCATGAAAAGAAAATATTCGATATCCATATCTCGAGCCCTATTCCGATCAGGATGGTACCGCCGAGGATAGAAGCCCGCCAGGCGAGGAACGATCCGGCCTTTCTCCCGATCAGAATGCCGCCTATGCAGATGAAAAATGTGACGACTGCAATGATTGCAGCCGCGACAAAGGCTTCGAAAGCACCATACTCTGCGATGGCAAATCCGACAGAAAGTGCATCGATCGAAGTTGCGACGGCCTGCAGGATAAGTGTATGAGTGAACAACGTGGTCACGCCATGCATATTCTCATCCGCCTTCGGACATGAAGGCTCCGAATTTGTTGCATTGCGCATCGACCAATAATCCGATATTCCCTCCAAAAGCATCTTGCCGCCGATATATGCAAGAAGAATCAGGGCAATCCAGGGAATAAGTTTCTGAAACGACTTGAAATAATTCACGATCGTGTGAACGCAGATCCAGCCGATCTCCGGCATAAGGAACTGGAACAGTGCAAATGCGCCGGCAATCCGGACCATCTCCCTGCGCTTCATGTGTGGATCGCGCATGGCATTTGCCATGGAAACGGAAAATGCGTCCATCGCAAGCCCCACGCCAAGAAGCATACTGTTAATGATGAATATAATAACTCCCGACAATTAAACCTCCATAGTCGTAAAAAACAGCCGGATCGGATGACCCGGCTGTATTCTTCCTTATTCAGTTTTCCGAACGACTGCGTTCTCAGTTGACCGGTACGTACGATCTGACTCTCTTCTGTACCTCTGCCTCAGCTTCCTTCTCGGTAATATTGCGGAAAGATTCCGGTGCCTGCTCGATCTTATGGAAAAGCATGCAGTTCGGAGTATCGATCTGCTGCGGTTTGCCCTTCATCATGAGGACATTCTTGTCGTAATCGATCTTGAATGTGGTGATGGTACCGCCCTGATTATTGCACACAGCAATGTGCTGCTGATCCGGGAACAGCGCGATATCCTTCGGATATTCGCCGGATGTCGGAAGTGCGAACTGTCTGTCAAGCATACCTGTCTCCGGATCGATCTTGTACATTGCTACAGAGTCATCACCCGCTGTTGCGCAGACAACATACTTACCGTCATAGGAAAGCCTCATTGCGGAGGCGGCATCGTACGGATCTTTTGCATTGGAGAGTGTGGAAACTTCCTGCTTAAGTTCAAAGCGCGGGAATCCGAATTCATTCAGATGATAATCATAAACTCGGATCACGTTGGTGATCTGGCAGAGAATGTAGCAGAAACGTCCGTCTTTGCTGAAGTGAATGCTCTTCGGACCTGCCTGATTGCCCATCCTGAGGATATCAACTTCCTTGAGCTTGTTGATATGATGGTCGATGTTATAAATGATGACCTGATCCAACGCCTCATCAACTGCACACAGGAAACGGTTATCCGGGGTGATTCTCACGCATGTTACATGCGGACGGAAACTGCGCTCGACCAAAGCGCCCTGTCCACGATGATACTTGCCATCCATAACAGAGCCGAGACGGCCGTCCTGATGTGTGTGAATTACTGTTACCTTGCCATCATGATATCCGGCTACGAAAAGGTACTTGCCTGTGAGATCTGTGGAAA
Source organism: uncultured Lachnospiraceae bacterium (assembly GCA_902776305.1). Classification (GTDB taxonomy): domain Bacteria; phylum Bacillota; class Clostridia; order Lachnospirales; family Lachnospiraceae; genus Chordicoccus. Next base: position 260,725 of record CACYPS010000001.1, read on the forward strand.
GGTGGCAGCCTCTCATACCGTCGATATCGATCTGGTTGATAGATGTAAGGTCTCCGTCCGGAGCGATCTTATAAACTTCAACGCCTTCATCTGCTATTGAATAGAGATATTCGCCGTTTCTGGATTCTTTGATGTAGGAAGAGTTGTTTACCGGAACAACCTTGCGGAGATAAAGCAGACCTTCCTCAACGTCAACGTCGTAGATATGAATACCCTTGCTTGAGCCATTCGTATAGGTGCCGACATATGCGACATAATTCTCTGCAGCCATAGTTTTCTCCTTGTATTAGACTATAAATATCAGTTCGGCCAAACCATCTCAACAAAATACGCTGATTTAAGATCCCCCTCATCATCTGATTTGTTGATATCTGCCGGTTTCTTTCAGTAGGTCTGTATGGTTTTGGCCGAAAAGCTACATTTCCTAATAATTATAGTACAAACAAAGAGCATTTTCCACATTTTTTGTAAACAAAAAGCTCATATTTTATGCATTTTTACACGAGTTTAATACGTTTAGGCGAATCAGAGAGCTCCGCCCATATTCTCCAGCGTATCGATCACTACAACACAATTCGGTTCGACTTTCTCCATCACGGTCTTCATGATATTCTCCGGCAATGCAACGCAGCCGCCTGTATACGGTTTTGTCGGGCCGAAGCAGTGAAGGAAGATCGCGGAGCCTCTTCCGGCTGTACCATCCTCATTGAAGCTGATATTAAGGCAGTACTGATACTGATATTCGTAGTCAACAATGTGTTCACTGTTTTCCATATCAAGATCCGGATACTCTGCAAAGCTTACCATCTCATTGTAGTGCATTCCCTCTCTTGCGTCGCCTGACCAGTATGTGTCGTCTGTTACCTGTGTATAAGGAATTGCACATCCCGGGTCCGCTGCAATACCGAACGCTTTGTTGAAATGATACACACCGATCGGCGTCTGACCGCAGCCTTCCGCGTGATCAGCATCCAGACAGAGACCGTTCTTGCCGACAAATGCCGGTGTTGAGAGAATCTGTTTCCAATTGCCCTGTTCGTCTCTCTGATGCATGGAAACCGTTGCCGTTGTCTTATCCATTCCGAGGCCGGCCACAACGAAGAGCTGTTTTGTAGACTCATCCTTTGCCGCATCAAGATTTGTGACCCATTCCGGGGAATCCGTCTCATGCTGTATGGATGCGTGGATCGAAACATCTACCTGGTCAGCAAGACCCTGGGCTTGCTCTTCAACAGCCGCTGCTGTATCTGTGGCAGACTCATCCGTCGTGACAGCTGCGCTTTCTTCTTTTTGAGATTCATCAGATGCATCTGTAACAACGCTTTCTACAGTACTTGTTGCAGCGGCTGCATCCTGTGTCTCTGTCTTTGCGGAAGATGCAGTACCGGAACATCCGGCGAACAGAAGCGCTGAAGCGGTCATGATAGCAATGATTGAAGCAACTCTTTTCATCATTAGTTCTCCTTTCCATGAAAAATACTTTGTTCATCTTTTCCCATATTCAGTTTTTTATTCAGTATTTTAGCCTCCGACATCATGGAATGCCCTAACGACCGGCATCCCCAAAACTTTCGGATGCATATGCTTATAGCATAGATATGCTCTGTCTTTTTATACGATGGGAGATCTACCGAGGGCCAATCATTTTTATTCTTCATCGCGCAGTATTCGTGACTTCAGTCGTGAGATACGCGCGCAAAGTGAAATCTGGCTTCATCGTGAGTACAATCTCGCGATGAAGAATAAAAGCATCCGGCGGATCGCAGACATGCGCAGTGGAAGGCGCTTGCGCGCCGCGCATGTCGCGGCAAGAACGCCGAGGCGTTCTTGAAGTATAGCTCATCATTCATCAAGGTATTGTACGAACAGTCCGCTCCTCATCTATCAAGATAATGTACGAACAGTCCGCTCCTCAGCTTCGGTTCGAACCATGTGGATTTCGGCGGCATAATGGCACCGGCATCGGCAATGTCCATAAGATCCTCAAGAGTTGTGGGATACATTGCAAATGCAACGGCTGCTCCCTCGTCTACCAGTCTCACGAGTTCTTTGAGTCCCCGGATCCCGCCAATAAAGGAGATCCTGCTGTCCGTTCTCGGATCACCGATTCCGAGTACAGGCGAAAGCAGATTTTCCTGAAGGATTGAAACGTCAAGCCTGGAAACCGGATCCGATGCATCGAATGTACCTTCCTTCGCTGTGAGAATATACCATCTGCCTGCGAGATACATTCCGAAATCGTGCTTTCTAAGCGGTCTGCCGGCTTCCGGATCTTCGGCGCTTTTTCCGAGTGCTGTGACGTAGAACTTCTCGCAGACTTTCTTTAAGAACAATTCCTGTGTCAATCCGTTGAGATCTTTTACCACTCTGTTATAGTCGAATATGTGAAGCTCTTCACTCGGAAACAGAACGGCAAGAAAATAGTTGAACTCCTCGCTGCCGTCGAAATCCGGATGTTCCTGCCTCCTCTTCATACCGACGCGCACAGCCGACGCGGATCTGTGATGACCGTCCGCTATATAGAAAGCAGGCATGGAATGAAATGACTCTTCCAGTTTATTTATGGTGTCCGTATCGTCCACTTTCCATACCGTGTGTGTTATCCCGTCCTCTGAGACAAAATCATAAAGAGGTGTATGATCTTTCATCCATTCAGCATTAAACTTCTGAATATCCCCGTTGTCACGGAATGTCAGAAAAATCGGACCGGTGTTGGCATTACAGACATCGACATGACGCACACGGTCTTCCTCCTTGTCCGCACGGGTAAGCTCATGCTTTTTTATGATGTTATTCATGTAGTCATCAATGGATGCACATCCCACAATACCGGTCTGCGACCGTCCATCCATGATCTGTCGGTAAATATAATACATCGGTCTGTCTTCTTCGACATTGACGCCGTCCGCGAGCATCTTCTGCAGGTTAGCAGCTGCCCTGGCGTAGACGCTGGCATCATAGTGGTCTACCGAAGGATCGAGATCGACTTCCGCTCTGTCGACATGTAAAAATGAATACGGATTATCCCTGACCAGTTCTCTTGCCTCGTTGCTGCTCATAACATCGTATGGCAAGGCAGCAACCCGGTCGGCATATACGGGATTCGGTCGAACTGCTTTGAATGGTCTGAAAATAGCCATGGTAGCCTCCTTTAGACTAATCTGAAGTCCAGCCTTATTCAGGCGTGAAACTCCCATTATGTTATAAGACCGGAGCAGGATTTCCCGCTCCGGTGCTGTGTTCTTTAAAATGTATCAGGAATGCGCCTCCGCGAACTCTTTCATATACTCAACGAGAGCGATCACGCCTTCCTTCGGCATAGCGTTGTAAATCGAAGCGCGCATACCTCCGACCAGTCTGTGTCCTTTCAGATTAGAGAATCCGCGGGCAGCCTGTCCTGCCACAAATTCCTTATCGAGAGCCTCGTCGCCTGTACGGAACGTAACGTTCATAATAGAACGGTCTTCCTTGCAGGCTGCAGCCTTGTAAAAGCTCTGGGAATCCAGATAATCATAGAGAATCGCCGCTTTCTCCTCGTTGCGTTCCTTCATGGCGGTAAGACCGCCCTGTTCCATAATGTAATCTGTAACCAGCTTTACAAAATAAATCGGGAAGCACGGCGGAGTATTCAGCATTGACTCCTTATCTGCCATAAGTTTGTAATCCCAGATCCTCGGCGTGATATCCATCGCGTTGCCGATCAGATCCTCGCGAACAATAACGATTGCCAGACCTGCGGGAGCCAGATTCTTCTGAACGCCGGCATAAATCATGCCGAATTTTGTCACGTCTACCGGCTCGGACAGAATACTTGAGGACATATCAGCCACAAGCGGAACATCTCCTGTCTCGGGAATATACTGGAATTTCGTACCGAAAATCGTATTGTTCCAGCAGACATGTACATAATCTGCATCCGGGCTGAGTTTCAGTTCTTCCTGAGTCGGAATACGCGTGAAATTCTCATCCTTAGTGGAAGCTGCTTCCCTCGCATCGAGATATTTCTTCGCCTCCTTCAGCGCGGTCCCGGAGAAATTTCCGGAAACGATGTAATCTGCGACTTTGTTCCTGTTTCCGAGATTCATCGGAAGAGATGCGAAGACGCCGCTTGCGCCGCCCTGCAGAAACAGCACTTTATAGTTATCCGGAATATTCATAACTTTGCGCATGTTTGCCTCCGCGGCTTTGATGATGTCATCAAAGACCTTAGAGCGGTGGCTCATCTCAAGGACTGACATGCCGGAGCCTTCACAGTTGAGAAGCTCTTTCTGTGCTTTGAGTAATACTTCCTCCGGAAGGATGGACGGGCCAGCCGAAAAGTTATAAATTCTACCTTCAATCATTTTAAGCCTCCTTGCTTAACCTCAAACAATTTTTCAAGGAGTTATTATATGTCAAGGCTCTTTATTTGTCACTAATGAATTATCGCTATGGATAGAAAAATTCAAGAACGCCTCGGCGTTCCTGACGCGACATGCGCTATGCCAAGGTGCCTTCCGCTGCTCATGTCTGCGATCTTATAGTTTTGTATTATTCTCCGAATTCTTTCTTAGAAGCGGCAAGAGCGGCGGCAATGACCTTGTCCATATCATAGTACTTATACGTTCCAAGTCTTCCGCCGAAGATCACCTTCTCTTCCTTCTCCGCAAGCGCTCTGTACTTTTCATACAGTGCATTATTCTTCTCGTCATTGATCGGATAGTACGGCTCGACACCCGGTCTCCATTCGCTCGGGTACTCCTTCGAAATGATCGTCGTAGGCTGTGTTCCGAACGCAAAATGCTTATGCTCGATAATTCGTGTATACGGCACAACGCTCTCCGTATAGTTGACGACCGCATTTCCCTGATAATTGTCAGTATTGTAATGCTCGTCCTCGAACCGCACGCTCCTGTATTCGAGATTACCGAAACAGAAATCATAGTACTCGTCAATCATGCCTGTATAGACTGTCTTCTCAGCTATATCAGGATTGACGGCGTTGAAATCACGGTAATCGGTTCTCAGAACGACCTCCGTGTCACCGAGTAACTTCTCGACCAGTACATTGTATCCTTCTTTCGGGATACCCTGGTGCGGGTCACGGAAGTAATTGTTGTCATAGACGAAACGGAGCGGCAGACGCTTGATGATGAAAGCCGGAAGCTCTGTGCACGGTCTGCCCCACTGCTTCTCCGTATATCCCTTGATCAGCTTCTCATAGACATCACGGCCTACCAGCTTCAGCGCCTGCTCTTCGAGATTCTTCGGCTCGTCTATATCCAGATCCCGGATCTGGCGCGCAATGATTGCCTTGGCCTCAGCCGGTGTGCGGATATCCCACATTCTGGAAAACGTGTTCATGTTGAACGGAAGATTATAAAGCTCATCTTTATAGACAGCGACCGGACTGTTGATGAAATTATTGAAAGAGACGAACTGATTAACGAACTCCCACACTTCCTCATCTGAGGTATGGAAGATGTGTGCTCCGTAGCGGTGTATCAGTATACCTTCCTCCTCGGCACAATAAATGTTGCCCGCAATGTGGTCTCTCTTGTCAATAACGATACATGTCTTGCCATGTTTACGAGCTTCGTAAACAAAAGTTGCCCCGAAAAGTCCTGCTCCTACTACAAGATAATCATATTTCATGAGTCGTGTGCTCCTTTAAATAGTTGATTGCTGAATTTCCCATATTGCATTTGAATCGTTGAAACCGTGACGCGACAATACATGGGAAGTTATGTCAGTTATATGCATGGTGATTCGAACAGATCATTTTCTGTATAATGATCCGCCCGTCACTCTTCGGTTGTTTCCTCCTCATCAAAGATAATAGGAGGTTCGGCCGGAATAAACCTTTTGGATTCGATCGGGCTCTCCGTGACCGGGACCTTCGCCCATGCTTCCTCGCAGAATAAATCCTGAGAGTTGACCAGCTTCTTGCCCCTCTTATCCTGCTTTACATATGTGCCGTCCGTCTGAAGAAGATGAGCCTTCACATTATCCTCGAACTCAAGATCGAGCACATGCTGTACTTCCTTCTTTATATCCTCATCCAGTACCGGATATACGATCTCGACGCGCTTGTCCAGGTTTCTCGGCATCCAATCCGCAGAACCCATGAAGACCTCATCCTGATCATCATTGCAGAACCAGAAGATTCTGGAATGCTCCAGGAAATTGCCTACGATCGAGCGGACGTGAATGGTCTCCGAAATTCCGGGGATGCCCGTCTTCAGGCAGCAGATCCCTCGAATCAGAAGATCGATTTCTACGCCCGCATGGGAAGCCTGATACAGTGCCTCTATGATATCCGGGTCGCACAGGGAATTCATCTTGGCGCGGATAAATGCCTTTTTACCTGCCTCGGCATTCTTTCTCTCACGCTCGATCATATAAAGGAAACTGTTCTTCATCCAGATCGGAGCGACCAGCAGGCGGAACCATTTCTCAGGCTCCGAATAACCGGAGAGCATGTTGAAAACGGCCGTCGCATCCGCTCCTATCTGCGCATCGCATGTAAAGATGCCGCAGTCTGTGTACAGCTTTGCAGTGGAATCATTGTAGTTACCGGTTCCGAGATGTACATATCTGCGAATACCATCCTCCTCACGGCGGATCACCATCGTGATCTTGCTGTGAACTTTAAGTCCGAGCAGACCGTAAATAACATGGCAGCCGGCTTTCTCAAGCATTTTCGCCCAAACAATGTTATGTTCCTCGTCAAAACGGGCCTTCAGCTCTACGAGGACCGTGACCTGCTTGCCGCTCTCTGCGGCACGTGCCAGAGCCGCAACGATCGGAGAATCTCCGCTCACACGGTACAGGGTCTGTTTGATGGCCAGTACATCCGGATCCGAGGCAGCTTTCTGAACGAAACGTACGACCGGATCGAAACTCATATATGGGTGATGTACAAAGACGTCTTTTCTTCTGATCACTTCAAATACATCGTCCGTGTCGGCAAATTCCCTGACCGGTGCCGGTGTATATCCCTTCGTCTTATATGCATCGAATCCAGGAAGTCCGTAAACTTTCATCAGGAATGTCAGATCGATCGGTCCGGGAATATAGAATATGTCCTCCTGCGATACATTGAATTCCTTAACAAGGATTTTCAGAAGCCTTTTATCGACGCCCTCAGCGATCTCAAGTCGAATAACTTCACCCCACTGGCGCTTCTTAAGCTGTTTCTGGATTTCTTTCAGAAGATCCTCAGCCTCGTCCTCATCCACATCCAGTTCCGCGTTCCTCATGATGCGATACGGATAAGCGCAGAGCACTCTGTAATGCTGGAAAAGCTTACCGATATATTTGCGGATGACTTCTTCGAGCAGAATGATGACTTTGTGCCCGTCTTCCGCATCGGGAAGGTTGATCAGTCTCGGAAGTACAGCCGGCACCTGCACGGTCGCGAATTCGAACGACTCTTTCTTCTTCTTGGATTCCTTCTGGGCAATCAGAGCACCGATATTGAGAGTCTTGTTGCGGACAAGCGGGAAAGGACGGGAAGAGTCCATCGCCATCGGTGTGAGGATCGGATAAATACTCGTCTCAAAGTATTCATCGAGATATGCGCATTGCGCTTCTGTAAGTTCCTCATAGTCGGCAATGATCTCCAGTCCGGCTTTCTCAAAGGACGGGATAAGAGAACGGTTCAGCGTATTGTACTGATCTCTCACAAATGCATGCATTCTCTCGGAAATTGCACTGAGCTGTTCGGCCGCTGTCATCCCCGCAATGTCTTTTTTGGTGTATCCGGCATGGACCTGATCCTTCAGGGAGGCCACGCGGACCATATTGAATTCATCCAGATTCGATGCAGTGATACTGAGGAACTTTGCTCTCTCGAACAGAGGAACCAGCTGCCTGTCTCTTGCTTCAGAGAGACATCTCTCGTCGAACGCTATCCACGACAGCTCGCGGTTCCTGTAGTATTCCGGATTTCTGAAATTGATCTGCGGCTCATTCGGCACGGAGACCTGTACCGTTTTATCTATGGCGGTTTCCTTCTTTCCCACCGGCTTTGCTTCCGCCAAAATCTTCTTCTCAGCCTTTACATCGCTTTTCTTATTACTCTCTTTACCTTGATCGCTTTTCGGTGCCATATCATTCCCTCTTTATTCTCTAAATTTGTCACTTAACTCTGCGTACCTTCAGTTCCGGCTTAATGTCGAACATATCCTCAAAGAATTCTATGCTCATCTGGAAGAGTCCCTTTTCAAGGGTGAAATCCTCCTTCACCTGTACATCGATAATCAGGCGGTCTTCCTTCTTACTTGTACGAATTTCCGAGATTTTCTGCAGATAGCTCTGGTCAAGACTGTTCGCGATGCGAAGGATAGCCGTGAGCTGCGCCACACGGAGAAAATCAAATTCGGTGAGGCCGTCATTGTTCTCGCCATAGAATTCGAACGGCAAAGTGTTGTACTTGACGGTATTGGCAATAATCCTTCTCTCGTTATCGGAGAGACCTATGATTTCCGTTGAGATAATAATGTTGTATGAGCACTCGGCAACATTTACAAGGCTTATGTACTTGCCGCAGTCGTTGAGCTGGCAGGCTACCTTAAGGAGCAGGCGGTCGCGCGGTCCGAGGACCGAATCTTTTCGCACAGCCTTGAATATAGCGTCCGCAATTTCCATGATCTTCTCGGTATGCGCCTTATTGCCTGCATATCTCTTTGCGATATTCTTCGCAGCCATGAGTATATCCTTGTCAAAATCATGCTGCGTGCGTATGATTTTCGCTTTCAGTGCATAATCATATGCGATACCGTCCGTGATCTGAATACCCGGAAGCCAGATGCTGTCAACGCCGAATACCTCGATCAGGCGGCGGTAAAGTACGGCCATCGGAATGACGGCATTTGCGACCTCAGTACCGACTCCGAGGAAAGAAGCCGCATCACGCGGGGACATGCGAATAATCTGCTCGTACCATTTGAAATACTCATCGGCACTTTCGATCTTGTTCATATCCATGCGGTTCTGGAAAACAAGATTTGTATAATAATCACCGACCAGAATGATCGTATCGATATTGCGGTCCTTGAGATACATTCTCTTGAAGTTCCAGATATCCTTGCGGATGAACTGATCGATAATGCGCTCAGGATGTGTTGTCTGGTTCTGGATCAGGGAAAGGCGGCTCGATATGCGCAGAAGCCCGAGATGCAGGTTCTGTGCAGTGACAAGTGTGTTCTTATCGAACAGTGAGATCTGAATACTTCCTCCGCTGACATCGATGATCGCAGTACCCTTCTCGATGATTCTTTCAAATTCCTCGCCTCTCGAAGCGATGGACTTATATCCGAGGAATCGCTGTTCGCTGTTTGAAAGAATTTCAACAACGATACCGGTCTTGTTGCGTATGTGTTCCCTGACAAGCAGGTAATTCCTCGCCTCACGCACAGCTGTTTTTGCGCACGCGCGGTAAGCTGTGACACCGTATTCCTTCATGATATTGCTGTAATCAAGAAGAATATTCGTCAGCTCATCGAGAATTTCGGGGGATACCATCTTCCTCGTATAAGTATCTTTACCGAGTTCAAGTCTCTTCCTGACCGAATTCAGGGATTTGAGCCCGTTTTTCTTAGTGATTTCAAAAATCTCCATCGTCACATTGTATGAGCCGATATCGATTGCTGCAAATGTTGTCACTGCCATTTTACTGTTCCTTGCCTTTCCTGCTTGTTAGGAGCAAACCATAAAAAGAAGCACACTTTTCCTTAGCAGTGTGCACGGGAGTGTTAATGTGTTCGACCGGAACGGTCCGAAATGAACGATTTCATATTGTAATCATTATATGTTTTTTCATGGCCAAAAACAATGGAAAAAAGAACAAAGAGCCTCTCCTATATGTGCTGAGAAAAGAAAAAGGCTTTCGCATCAGGAAGTGACAACACACAATATATAGCGGACATCTGCAAACAGTATCTGCAATATTGTGGCTTCACTTGATGCGAAAGCCTCTTTATGATTCATCATATATCGGCAGAACGATAAGCCGGGTTATGTCGTGTACGATCATCTATCTAGACCGCCCGTTACCGAACGGTTCAAGCGACCGGCCCAAGGCACGACGGGCCGCCGTATAGCCTATGTTTGGTCTTGCTCCGGATGGGGCTTGCATATGCCCTGCCTGTTACCAGCCAGGCGGTAGTCTCTTACACTGCCTTTTCACCCTTACCGCTTGCGCGGCGGTTGTTTTCTGTTGCGCTTTCCCGGGGATTACTCCCGCCGGACGTTATCCGGCATCCCTGCCCTGTGGAGCCCGGACTTTCCTCACCTGACATGTGTCAGCCGCGATCGTATGTCCTGCCGACGCATTATAATAGCACAGAAATTTCCCGATTGTAAAGCTAAATCATTGAAATACTCAGCACCCCATTCGCAGGCGCTTTGTGCCTTGCTCATGTTGGCGGTCAGAGGCGCTTCGCGCCTTGACTGAATAGTTACAAATCACAGATGGAAACAGCCTCCTCCTATGAATTCTCTGAGGATTGAATTCTTCGGGACATCATCCGGAGGAATCGGTATGAAATAATCCAGGAATTTCAGGAGTCTGTGAGCCTCGTAGTACTGCGGATCATCCTGTGCGACCTGGAATAGCAGCGGCTGCGCATAAAGTTTAAGGAGAGCAAGTTCATAGGGCATCGCCGAGTTGAATATCTCGTCTGCTGTCTCCTGGAACGGGAAAATATATGATTCCTCTCCCCTCCTCACGGAATCCCACATCGACAGCGTATTGGAGGCGGTGTAGCCGCGGGTCCTGTGATCTCTCACAATTCTCCTCAGAAGCCTTCCGTCTGTCGTGGGAATACGGTTGTGCTCATCAATGTTAACCTGCGTGAGAGCACTCACATAAATTTTGAACTTGCTTTCATCGGGCAGAGCGCGGCTTAAATCATCATTCAGGCAATGAATCCCTTCAATCACAAGAATCTCCTCCTTGCCAAGAGAGAGTTTTTCACCGTTATAGACCCTGTTGCCTGTAATGAAGTCATACGTGGGAAGTTCTATCTCCTGCTCATTCAGGAGTCTCGTCATATCTGTGTTGAAAGCCTCAACGTCAACAGCCCTCAGAGATTCATAATCCTTCTGTCCGTACTCGTCGTAAGGAACCAGCGCTCTCGGAATAAAGTAGTTATCCACTCCGATGCAGTGGGGTATAAATCCAAGAGCGGACAATTGCGTGCAGAGTCTCTGTGAGAATGTTGTCTTTCCGGACGACGACGGTCCTGCGATCATAACGAACTTTACGCCGTCGCGATGCCTTATCTTCGCGGCAATCTGCGCGATCCTTCCTTCCTGCAGAGCTTCGGAGATCAGGACCACCTGCCTGGAATTCCCGTTTATAACGTGCTCATTCAGATCGCCTACACAATCTATGCGCTGTTTCTCAGCCCACTTTTCACCCATAAGCTGAGTGACAAAGATTTTCTCGTCTTCGATGAACTCATGAACGGTATCCGGATGCGATGCGGAAGGGATCATCATGACAACTCCGCCCTGATACCTGTGCAGCGTGAAGTTCCCGAGCAATGACGTATCATACGTCATGTAACCGTAATTATAATCTTCATAGCCGTCAAGATCATAGATGTTCACAGATGAGTGCAGTCTGGTCCGGAAGAGTTTCTCCTTGTCGTGCATGTTCATGGCTGCGAATTTTTCAACGGCTTTATTTGTCGGCACAGACGTCTTGGTGATTCTGCATTTTCTTGCAATCATATCTCGCATAATGCATTCCACCTTTTCGACAAATGCGTCGTCCGCCTCACATCCCTCCACAGTATAGAATAATCCCGAGCGGATGGAAAAATGCAGAATCGCACGGACCGGCTTATCTTCCGTTCCCGCCCTGGAGCATGCGGCGACAAACAGCATATTCATACTTCTGATGATCGTCTGATTGCCGATTTTATCGCCGGTCGTCAGGAACTCTACCTCAGCATCCGCGTTAAGCGTCCTGAAGAGCTCAGTCAGTTTTCCGTCGACCTTTCCCAGGACGATCGGATATCTGTAATCAGTCTGAAAGTCCTCCGCGACTTTAAGCAAAACGGTCCCCGTGTCATATTCCTCGTGTGTGTTTCCCACAGTGATGGTAATCTTCATAGCACCTCCTTTTGGCGAATTCCTGTGATCCGCCTGACATTTTCATAAGGAAATGTTCCTTTACACGGCTATTTTTCAAAGTACAGAATAAGGCTGCTTTATCTCCATGGTAAGTACTGTAAGAGACGGAAATTTTTCCCGGACATAGTCAGCCATATAAGAGATGTATGTAAACTCGGTCCCATAATGCCCGGCGTCGATCATACACAGCCCCTGAGATTCGGCGTCAATCGCGGTATGATAATCCAGATCGCCTGTGATCAGTACGTCCGCACATTTCCTCAGCGCATCGAATACGGCACTTTTCCCTGCACCTGAACTTACCCCGACCCTGCTTATGCGTCTGTCGGTGTTGCCATAGACCCGGACAGCATCTAACTTCATGACATCCTTAACGTGTTCAGCCAGCTCTGCCAGCGTCATCTCCCTGCCTAACGTGCCGATTCTACCAAGACCGTATTCTTTTCCGTCATCATAGGATCCCATTACTTCGAGTACTTCAGGATCACGAAGCGCAAGGTCCTCTGCATTCAGGTCAGCCATACCGGCAATGTCAAAATTCGTATGCATCGCGTAATAATTGATGTCGTGCCTTATCAGTTTTCTGACACGCCTCGCAATAAAATTCTGTTCCGTCACGGTCCCGAGCGGTCTGAAAAGCAGGGGGTGATGCGTCAATATAAGATCCGCTCCGCTCAGTACCGCCTGTTCCACAGTTTGATCCGTAACATCAAGGCTGATCAGAACTTTATGGATCTCTGCCTCCTCATCGCCGACAAGAAGGCCAACATTGTCCCAGTCCATAGCAAGATATTTCGGAAAATCCTTCTCAATCACATTCATAATATCTTTGAGCTTCACGCAGCACCTCCATTTTCATTATGACCTCTTTGTACCGATCGTCATCCTGACTACGTCCGGCATTTTCGAGATTTTTCAGTATCGCTAAAAATGTCTTTTCCTGTTTTTTCAGATACTCCCAAAGGACCGGATGCCTTTTTTCAAGAAGAACAGACCCGTATAACAGTTCGGCTGTATATCCGGCACTTTCCTTCGGATGTTCCCTTCCGGGGTGAAGGTCCGAATTTCCTGCAGACCGAATGACTGTGTAATACTTGCCCTCATCGATCAGCATTTCCTCGTCATCGATAGCGTGTCCCATCTCAGTCAGTTTCTGCCTCACAAGATCCAAATCGGACTGCGGCGAGAGCACCATCTCGTCGAAGGCCGCTGCCTTCTCCCCCGCCCTCTCAAGGATACCGCAGATCAGGAGGCCGCCCATGCCCGTGATGATCAGAGCCTTCTTTTTTCCCGCCGGAAGCATGCTGTGCACATCGCAGGGCACGCCGTCCGCAAGGCACACGTCTATTTTTCCGTGCAGACCCGCAAGGTCTATATTTTTCTGCGCAGCCGCAAGCGGCCCCGGACGAACATCCGAGGCCACCGCATAAGGGCATTTTCCGTTTTCTACCAGAGTGATAGACGTGTAGGCATGGTCGCACCCGACATCGCATACTGAGTATCCCGGGCTTACCATATCCACGATCGCCTGAATTCTTTTAGATATATGCATCTATATCCTCTCTGTTGTTCCAAAGTCAGTTCATCGCGGGCGATATATGCGAATACATCGTCCGCGAAAATCAAATACATATTCATCAAGAACGCCTCGTCGTTCTATCCGCGCCGCGCATGGTGCGAAACACTTTCCTTAAAGCGTGGCTGCGGTCCGCCGTGCCTAAGCATGCGTAACAATGCTCCAGTGGAGCATTGTGTAGCTGAGGCTTTTAATCAAGATAATCCTTCAGCTTGCGGCTTCTGGACGGGTGGCGAAGCTTTCTGAGAGCCTTCGCCTCGATCTGACGGATACGCTCGCGGGTAACATTGAACTCCTTGCCGACTTCTTCGAGCGTGCGCGCTCTTCCGTCATCAAGGCCGAAACGCAGGCGCAGTACCTTCTGTTCACGCTCTGTAAGTGTTCCGAGGACCTCCACGAGCTGTTCCTTGAGAAGTGTAAATGCAGCGGCATCAGCAGGGACCGGCACATTGTCATCCTGAATAAAGTCGCCGAGATGGCTGTCTTCCTCCTCACCGATCGGAGTTTCAAGAGATACAGGCTCCTGAGAAATCTTGAGGATCTCACGTACTCTCTCAACGGACATATTCATCTCATCGGCAATTTCTTCCGGCGTAGGTTCACGGCCAAGTTCCTGAAGCAGCTGGCGGGAAACACGGATCAGTTTGTTGATCGTCTCAACCATATGGACAGGAATACGGATCGTTCTTGCCTGATCAGCGATTGCACGCGTGATAGCCTGACGGATCCACCATGTAGCGTACGTCGAGAACTTGAATCCCTTGCGGTAATCATACTTTTCTACCGCCTTTATGAGACCCAGATTTCCCTCCTGGATGAGATCCAGGAAAAGCATACCTCTGCCGACATATCGCTTAGCAATAGAAACAACGAGTCGCAGATTGGCTTCAGCAAGTCTCTGCTGCGCTTTTTTTCCGATCTCTCCGCCCATTTCCATCTGTTTGGAAAGTTCGATCTCCTCCTCCGCAGTCAGAAGCGGAACTTTGCCGATTTCTTTAAGATACATACGGACAGGATCTTCGATGGACACGCCTTCGGGGATAGAAAGGTCGATCTTCTCAACATCGATCTCGGCTTCTTCCTCCTCCTCGATGCTGACTTCATCGTCATCAGACATCATGAGGACTTCGTCATCATGCGTGTTTTCTTCCATTCTCAATACATCAACGCCATTCGCTTCGAGAAATTCCAGCGTCTTCTCGGCATCTTCGGCAGTGAAGGTCATTCCCTTGAAGGTATCGCCAATGTCCCTGTAATTTAGAACATTCTTCTTCTCCTTTGCCTTAACAAGAAGCTCTGTCAGTCTCTCAGCGAACTTTACTTCGTTTTCTGTCATCTGCTATCTCCTCTTCTATCAGTGCTTCACACTCTTCTATGCATTCTCCTCCGGGTATTGCAGCCTGAATACCTTGCCGCCTCCCCGGAACTCCTCAAGTTTTTTCTTTCTCGCAATCAACTCCCTGAGAACAGCCACATCTTTTCCGTCCCATCCTTTGATTCTTCTGTCGTTGCTTGCATTCATGATTCGGACGACCGTGTCCGTGAATGCAACGTCCTGTTCATCGGAACTTCTGGTCTCCACAGTCGTGTGGAAGATCTCAGCGACCATGCGCTGCTCTTCCGCCTCCTGAAAATGGCTGATCAGGGATGCCTCATTGGTCCCTCCTTCCTCAAGTTGTTCATACAGTCCCTCCGCGATCGTTCTGCAGAGCGGATCCGAAAAATCGGCGGGACCGATATAATCCGCGGTAAGCTCGTAAGCCTCCGGGTGATTCGCTAAATATGTCAGCATAAGCTTCTCGGATGTCACGATGCCGTCCTCTTTTTTTTCCGGTTTTCTTCGGATCGGCATCACTTCGTCATCGGCTCGCTGTCTCCTCTCAGGGATATTCCCGGAGAGGGCTAATCGGTTCATGGTCTTTCTCAACGTTTCGGGGCTGACATGATACTCCCTTGCAACTGCCTCGATGTAGTTTTCTCTCTCCACCTCATCGGAAATACGAAGAAGCCTTCCCGCAGCGTCATACAGGAACTTCGTTTTCTCCTGAGGATCGTCCATTCTGTACTGCTTTGCTGTCTCCGCAATCTCAAACATGATCGCATCGGCCGCATCGGAAAG
This sequence comes from uncultured Lachnospiraceae bacterium, assembly GCA_902776305.1. GTDB lineage: Bacteria > Bacillota > Clostridia > Lachnospirales > Lachnospiraceae > Chordicoccus. Next base: position 276,546 of record CACYPS010000001.1, read on the forward strand.
TCTCTTCTCCATCTCATCTGCACCGAGCGCTTTGATGAATTCGTCAGGGTCCTTATACGGCTCCTGATTGACCACTCTCACGGTAAGGCCTTCATCCTTGAGGATGGGAATCGCCCTGATTGCGGCATTTTTTCCGGCCGAATCCGAGTCGTAGAGAAGTAGTATTGTATCGGTATATCGCTTAAGGAGACTCGCCTGCTGACTTGTCAGGGCAGTACCGAGAGATGCCACGGTATTGTCAAATCCTGCCTGATGCATCGTAATGACATCCATGTAGCCTTCGCAAAGAATGATATATTTCCTGCGTGTCGCTCTCGCTATGTTGAGGCCGAACAGATGCTTCCTCTTATTGAACAGATCCGTATCCGGAGAATTCAGGTACTTGGGCTTTCCGTCTCCCATGACTCTGCCTCCGAAACCTATGACCTTTCCCCTGACATCCTGTATCGGGAACATGACGCGGTTCCAGAACTTTTCGGATGCGCCCCGCTTTTCGTCAAATACGAAAAGCCCTGATTCCTGCAGCATCTCATCCGAGAAATCTTTGCTTTTCAGGAACCTGTACAGGCCGCCGCTCCTGCCAGTAAATCCCAGACCGAATTTCCTGATTGTCTCATCTGACAGGCCGCGCTCCTTCAGATATTTCAGTCCGATCTTACCTTCCTCCTGCCGCAGGATATAGAAATAATACGTGGCAGCCTTTTTGTGGATATCAAGGAGCACGGACTTTCTGTCAGCCTTCTCCTGTGCTTCCTTCGAATACTCCATCTGCGGAAGCGTGACGCCCGCCCGGTCGGCGAGATACTGAAGCGCTTCGACAAAATTCATGTTGTTATATTCCATCATGAAGGTGATGACATTTCCGCCGGCATGGCACCCGAAGCAATAATACATCTGCTTGGATCTGCTCACAGAGAAGGAAGCTGTCTTCTCATTGTGAAAGGGACACAGACCTACATAATTGCTGCCGGCCCGCTTGAGGTGCACATAACCGCCGATCACATCAACGATATCGTTGCGGGACCGGACCTCCTCGATCAGTTCGTCAGAATATCGCATGTACTGTGCGCCCCCCCTACTTCACTCATTACTTCAAATCTCGCCCGCGAGATTTGTTTGTTGCTCACCGCCTGTAGCGGCGGTAGCGAATCTCAGATCCCCCATCCCCTCAATCATGAATGGATCGCAGCAGGACTCTGCGCGCCGATGCGCGCAAGCGTCAGCTTGCATCTTCGTAGTATTTAAAGTTTGCTCCACGAATTCGGAATGAACAGTTCCCTGAACTTTGTCATAGAATACTGGTCAGTCATGCCGGAGATATAATCGCAGACAACACGCTCCAACGGTTCACCCCTCTCATCGATCAGCTTTCGATAATCTTCCGGCAAATCGGCCGTGTGAGTAACGTAATAACGATACAGTTCGCTGAGCATAATCTGTGCTTTCTTCTCTTCGCTTTTGGCGACGGCATTGGTATACAGATTCCTGTAGAGGAAAGACCGGAGTTCCTGCATCGCATCCGCGATCTCGGGAGACATACACACTTCGTCCCTGCCCGTCGAAGTCCTCACGATATCGTGGACAAATGTATTCAGCCTCTCCCGGGTCGACTCCCCCAGCAAACTGCGAAGGCGGTTCGGTATGTCTTCTTCGCAGAGAATTCCGGCTCTCTCGGCATCATCCATATCGTGATGAATATAAGAAATCTTATCACACAGTCTGACAGTCTGACCTTCCAGCGTGGCGGGACTGTCAGCTGTCCCGTGGTTCAGAATTCCGTCACGCACTTCCCATGTGAGATTGAGTCCCCGTCCGTCTTTTTCAAGGATATCAACGATTCGAAGGCTCTGCTCGCTGTGTTTGAATCCCAGAGGACAGACTGCATTTAATGCTCTCTCGCCGGCATGTCCGAAGGGCGTGTGCCCGAGGTCATGTCCGAGTGCAATCGCCTCAGTCAGATCTTCGTTGAGTCTCAGGCACCTTGCGACCGTCCTTGCAGTCTGTGATACTTCGAGAGTATGCATCATGCGGGTCCTGTAATGATCGCCTTGCGGAGCAAGGAAGACCTGTGTCTTATCTTTCAGACGTCTGAAAGACTTGCAGTGAACGATCCTGTCCCTGTCGCGCATGTAGGCTGTTCGGATGTCGCACTCCGATTCCTCAGCTCTTCTGCCCCGGGTATGCGCGGCTGTCTGTGCATAGGGGCTCAGGATCTGTTCTTCACGCTTTTCAAGTTCTTCGCGAATAAGTCCTGCCATATTTAATCTCCACGAGTCCTGCAATAGTTAATCTCCATGCGATTAAGTCTGTATCGATTAAGTCTGTATTAAGAGTTTTCCGCAAAAAGGAAAGATTTCCTTTTTTTTGAGCATTTTATTTTTATTCTTCATCGCGAGATTATAGTCACGGTGAAGACGAGTATCACTTTGCGCGCATATCTATACGACAAATAGGGCTGCCGCACGGATTTCGTGCGACAGCCTGCTTCAATTTAAGTTCTGCTGTTGCTGCCAGAATACGCGCTTCCCGTATTTCGGGTCATGCGCTTAATGTGCAGCTCATTTTAACAATTAACAGATTTCCGAATACGATTATACAACACCCTGAGCCTTCATAGCTTCAGCAACTTTCAGGAAGCCTGCGATGTTGGCGCCGGCTACATAGTTGCCTGCCATATCATACTTCTTGGCTGCCTCGTCGATATTGTGTGTAATGTTGACCATGATCTGCTCGAGTTTCGCGTCAACTTCCTCAAATGTCCAGGACAGTCTCTCGGAGTTCTGGCTCATCTCGAGTGCGGATGTAGCAACGCCGCCTGCATTTGCAGCCTTGCCCGGTGCGAAGATCACGCCGTTAGCCTGCAGATACTGTGTTGCGTCGAGAGTTGTCGGCATGTTGGCGCCTTCGCATACTGCGATCGTGCCATTTGCAACAAGTGCCTTTGCGCCTTCAAGCGGAAGCTCGTTCTGTGTTGCGCACGGCAGATACAGATCTGTCTTAATAGCCCATACGCCCTTGCCATCATGATACTCAGCGCTCTTACGGGCTGCTGCGTACTCTGTGAGGCGTGCACGCTTGACTTCCTTGACTTCCTTGAGGAGTGCAACGTCAATGCCTTCCGGATCATAGATCCAGCCTGTAGAATCGGAGCATGTTACAACGTTAACGCCCATCTGCTGTGCCTTCTCGATTGCATAGATCGCAACATTGCCTGCACCTGTCACTGCAGCTGTCTTGCCTGCGATGTCGATGCCGTTGATCTTAAGAAGTTCTTTTGTCAGATAAAGGAGGCCGTAACCTGTAGCCTGCGTTCTTGCGAGAGAGCCGCCGTATGTAAGACCCTTTCCTGTCAGAACACCTTCATAAAGGCCTGTAATTCTCTTATACTGGCCATAAAGGAAACCGATTTCACGTCCGCCTACGCCGATATCGCCGGCCGGTACGTCTGTGTCAGCGCCGATATGTCTGTAAAGCTCTGTCATGAAGCTCTGGCAGAAGCGCATAATCTCATTGTCGGATTTACCCTTCGGGTTGAAGTCGGAACCGCCCTTGCCGCCGCCGATCGGAAGACCTGTGAGGCTGTTCTTGAAGATCTGCTCGAAGCCAAGGAACTTGATGATGCCGAGATATACGGACGGATGAAGTCTGAGACCTCCTTTGTACGGTCCGATCGCGCTGTTGAACTGAACGCGATAGCCGCGGTTCACCTGTACCTTGCCGTTGTCATCTACCCACGGTACGCGGAACATAATGATTCGCTCCGGCTCAACGAGTCTTTCCAGAAATGCGAGATCCCTGTAGTTCTGCTCATCCGATTCAATGACTACACGGATAGACTCGAGAACTTCCTCGACTGCCTGGATAAATTCCGGCTCTGCAGCGTTCTTCTGCTTTACACTTGCGATTACCTCATCAACATATGACATGTTCATAAACCTCCTCTGTGTTAATGTTTCAGACGTTTAAACATCTTATCCTGTCCGGAACAAGTATCCGTTCAAGATAAAAAATGCTGACCGCGGCGGAACGCAGACAGAATAATCAGTCTGCTTCTGCCCGCCTTTGGACAGCACACTGTTTAACATCGCTAATTCTATTACAACAAATAAATTATGTCAAGAAAATATTTTAGCACTTTACTGCGGTGTTGTTACCAGTACGGCGAAGAAAGCATATTTACGTTCTGCTTTTTAAACCGAACCATTCTTTTCAGCACAATTTTGACTCCTTTTCAGATTGACTATATAAATAAATTTATGTATAATTTTGTTATATTTCAAGGAGGTGAACATTATGCCTACCATCAGATCCAGTGCGGACCTCCGCAACAGCTATAACGAGATATCTTCCTTCTGTCACCAGTATGGCGAACCCGTTTTCATCACAAAAAACGGTAAAGGAGACCTTGCTGTCCTCAGCATCGAAGCCTATGAGCAGCTTCTCGGACGTTTTGAGCTATACGGTCTCCTGCAGGAAGGTCTGGATGATATCAAGACCGGGAACACCCGTCCTTTTGAAGAGGCGTTGTCTGAAATCAGAGCGAGGCGGAAAAGATGACCTATGACATTCACATTACCCGTGCCGCTGAAAGGGATTTAAGCAGCGCCGCCGATTACATCGAATTCGTGCTGCTTAACCCGCAGGCTGCGGATGACCTTCTGGATGATGCCGAAAAGAAGATCGGCGAGCTTTCTGCTTTCCCGGAGAAGTTTGCCCTTGTCGATGATCCCGTACTGAAAGCCTGGGGCATCCGCTTCACGTTAGTTAAGAACTACATCGCTTTCTACATCATCTCCGAAGATAACCACATCATATACATTGTGCGGTTCCTTTATGGGAAGCGCGACTGGATCACCATCCTGAAACAGGGCTTCTCCCTCCAATGATCCTGTCTGCACAGCCGGTTCAACGCCGGTATTTTTATGTCATAGAATCAAGAACGCCTCGGCGTTCTTGCCGCGCCGCGCATGGTGCGAAGCACCTTCCTTATGGTTCTCATCCCCGATAATAGTACACGGTATACTGGCCGGCATAAAGGATGAAAAAGCAGGCTGAGGAACCAGCCGGCTGACTCATGTTTGAAAACACGAGAATGCGCCGCCTACTTTTCAACGGTATCTATTTAGCACTTCACTGCGGTAAAGACATAATTTCATTATACAGCTTCATCATCTCGCCATCCGGGTTCGTTTTACAGGCCTCCCGATCGATTACAATGAGCGGAATGCCGGCAGCCTCGACCATGGTAATCATGTCCTTCTCGTCTGCGCCCTCGACATAAGTAATCACGATAGCGCGTGCACTGTTTGCCACCATAATCCTGACCTGACCATTCTGAAGTTCAGCGTCCTCACCCGCATTTTCAAGGTCGACGCGGAACTTTCCCGTTTCATTCAGACGTTCCTCGAGTTTCTTGGCCACTGGATACTCCGGCCAATCTTCATTTGCACAGAGCGCTATCCCGACGAGCTCCGTATCTTCGGTGGGCGATCCGGATGAGCCGCAGCCCGCAAGCAGGATCCCCGCCAGTATAAATGGAATTATAAATCTGATTCTCATATTCATATCTGCCTGTAATCGGAAAGGAAATCTTCAAGTTTGTCCATCGCCTCGTTCAGTACGGATTCTCTCGGGAGGTAAACGATTCGGAAGTGATCCGGATGTGGCCAGTTAAAGCCGGTTCCCTGTACAAGAAGGACTCTCTCTTTCTTCAGCAAGTCATAAGCAAATTGCATGTCGTCATGTATGTTAAACCGCTCTACATCGATTTTCGGGAAGCAGTAGAAAGCTGCTTTGGGCTTAACAACGGAGAGACCCGGAATTGCATTTATACGATCGTAAATAAGGTTTCTCTGTTTCGTCACGCGTCCGTCGGCATTGACATATCCCTTTACCGACTGATATCCGCCCAATGCGGTCTGTACGATCGACTGTGCCGGTACATTTGAGCACAGGCGCATGGACGAGAGCATTTTTATTCCTTCGATATAGTCTTTCGCGATCTCCTTGTTGCCGGAGAGAACCATCCAGCCGATGCGGAATCCGGCTATCATATGGGACTTTGAAAGCCCGGAGAATGTTACACAGAACAGGTCAGGTGCCAACGATGCAATGGATGTATGTTCATAGCCGTCCATGAGCAGTCTGTCATAGATTTCATCCGCAAAGATGATGAGCTGATGCTCCCGCGCGATCTTCACGATTCCTTCCAGAATGTCTTTGGGATAGACAGCGCCGGTCGGATTGTTCGGATTGATAACTACGATTGCCTTGGTCCTGTCAGTGACTTTGGATTCCATATCTGCGAGATCCGGGTACCACTCGCTCTGTTCGTCGCAGAGGTAGTGAACGGCCTTACCGCCTGCGAGCGTTGCGCATGCGGTCCACAACGGGTAGTCGGGAGCCGGGATGAGGATTTCGTCGCCGTCATCGAGGAGTGCCGACATGCAGAGGTTGATAAGTTCTGATGCACCGTTTCCGGTGTATATATCATCCATGGAAAGGTTCGGGATGTCCCTTGTCTGTGCATACTGCATGATGGCTTTTCTTGCAGCCCAGATGCCCTTGGAGTTCGAATAGCCTTCAGATTCCCTTAGGTTGGCGGCCATGTCGTAGATGACTTCTTCCGGTGCGCGGAATCCGAACGGGGCAGGATTGCCTATGTTGAGCTTTAGGACTTCTATGCCTCGGGCTATCATGCGGTCGGCTTCTTCGACTACGGGACCACGGACGTCGTAAAGTACGTTGTCAAGCTTTGATGATTTCTTGAACTCTTTCATGCTGAACCTCCTACGTTAAAGCGTTAACGTTCTAAGTATAGCACAAAAGGGGAGAATATGAAGATTTTATTTTTTATGGGAAATTGCTTTTGATATGCGACTGATACGGCATACATTGATTATTGGGAAATTGCTTTTGATATGCGACTGATACGGCACATGTACATAATATTCATCGGGAAACTCTCGTCCTTCCCTGCGAAACGAAGAATGCATATGCACTTTCCGCTCCCGCGTGTCGCTTTCGCATACACTTGGTCACGCAAAGCGCAGCATTCTATCGTTTCTCGGTCGGACTTCGAATGTTTCCCGATTGAATATTATACACGTGCCTTAGTGTAGCTTCGAAGCAGACGGGAAAGCAATTTTGGTGGGGAGGTATCGGAGCTAAGCGCAAATCTTGCTTTACTCACGATATTCAGCCATACTCTATTGCACCGACAAGTTGAATTTACCGAAGTATTCGAGCTTTTGCCTTTTACTTCCGTAATTCGATCAAGCTTTCTTGCTCCGATCAACTGAATTTACCGAAGTAATCAAGTTTTTGCCTTTTACTTCCGTAATGCGATCAAACTTTCTTGCTCCGATCAGCTGAATTTACCGAAGTAATCGAGTTTTTGCCTTTTACTTCCGTAATGCGATCAAACTTTCTTGCTCCGATCAGCTGAATTTACCGAAGTAATCGAACTTTTGCCTTTTACTTCCGTAATGCGATCAAACCATCTTGCTTCAATCAGCTGAATTTACCGAAGTAATCGAGCTTTTGCCTTTTACTTCCGTAATGCGATCAAACCATCTTACTCCGATCAGCTGAATTTACCGAAGTAATCAAGCTTTTGCCTTTTACTTCCGTAATCCCGGCAACCCTGACTGCTCCGGCCGTTGCAATTTACCGAAGTATTCGAGTTTTTGCCTTTTACTTCGGCAACCGGCCAAACGCAGAAACACCGCGTCTAATGTATACAAATGTCAAAATAATGGTCACACCTCACCCGTGGCGCGTCACCCTGAACCGATAGAGCGTCACGTCATCGTCATCCTCCAGGATGCCCGCCTTCTGCTTCGCTATGGAAATCTGCTCCTCCACAGTGTCGACCCCGTCAAGGTCAGGGAGCAGCAAGCCTCGCCGACGACCCTTTTCCACGATCACACCGTACAGCTTGACGTCGAGCTCGCTCTCGTCCGCAATTTTCTCCGCCGGCTCAAGGATATCCACGCCAATCTCCAGCATATCGAGCTCCGAAGGCCTTATAGGAGCAAAGCGCGGATCGCGGGTAGAAGCACTCACCGCATTCTGCATGATTTCTCTGGCGATATTGGATGCCGTAGGGGCGGTGGTACCGATGCAGCCCCTAAGACGTCCGTTCTCATGGATCGAGACAAAAGCCCCGGCCCTCTCCGTCATCATCTCTTTCGGCAGATCTGTCGGAAGGCTCGGCAGAACCCCGTTCCGGACATAACTCTCAACAGTCAGACGAGCCAGACTGACATAGGCATCCTCACCTGCTCGTCTCACATTCAGCTGTGCCAGGGCATTCTCCTCATATTTCTCAAGGAAGTTCCTTTCTCCGTCATAACCGCCCGGTTCAAATGTCACAATCCCATAACCGACACCAAACGGTCCCTCGTAGGATAACTGCCTTGCATTTACCCGGGTCCGGTCAAACGCGCCCGACATGATAACAAACGATCTGTGTCCGCACTCCGCTGCCCGGTCACAGAAGTCTTCACCGAATGTAAGCATCTCATCGAACGCCGCTCGTGAAAGACACGACATGATTCTCTGATCATATTGAGGTCCTTCAGGGGCATATCCGTAAGGACCCTCGGCAAGCAGCTTGTGTGACAGGTCACCGCTCGCTATAATGACGCATCTGCGTCCGAGGGCCTCCGCCACCTGTTTCAGATACATCCCCAGTCTGTAGTGCATAGGCAAAGGAAGACCGGAGAGCCCTATCCGAACGGTTTTATAACCTGAGTAGTACTTGTTAATGAAATACAGAGGTATCATCGTCGCGTGATCGAGCTGTGATTCACGCTCACCGAGAGTTCCCGCAGGGAAGTCATTGTGTTCCGCGAGCTGCTCTATTGCATCGACGAATTCCGTGTCATACTCCGCGGTCAGCTTCACTTTTCCGGCACGGAAACGGGAAAAGGATCCCGTGGCCTTTCTGCCGGCGGAAATATGAAAATAATCCGCATAAAGGATTGTATGCGGACTGGTAATCAAAATCGTTTCCGGCTTCAGTTCCGCAATTTTCCGCCCCACTTCATGATATGCATCGATTGTGTTCTGAATCGTCCTCTCCTGTCCGCGTCCGACTTCAGGTATGATCAGAGGAGGATGAGGTACTGCAAATGCTCCGACAATTCCCATATTTCACGTAACGCCCGGTTATTCAAATGTCCAGGCCTTCCTTTCTCCCGGTACGACCGGGTATTTTTCTGCACGCTGAACCGGCTATGCGGCTCATTTTTTATAATTATATCACAAAACGAACTTGTAAATCACTCTGCGCGTTGTTAAGATAAAAGCATGCAAAAGACTTCCGCAAACATCACATGGACAGTCTAATCATAAAAGCATCAAAAAGATTGGAAGGTAATTGAAATGTCAGATTCAGAATTTCGCATTCGTGCTAAAAGAGGACATCATTCCAGGCTTCGCTTCTGGTTCGACCCGATGAATCAGAAAATTCTGGACGGAGATGCAGATCTCATCTATCCCGACGAGCTCTCCTGCGATAATATATGCACGCATGAGCTCTTTCTGCCTTTTATTGAAAAGTATTTTCCGGGAAAATTCCTGTTCCGCAGCGAATTGAATCTCATGCCGATGGAAAATGTCAAGGAAATGGTCGCAGAAGTACGCGCCTGTATAGAGCTGATTGACCAGGGTGATATGGATAATCCTCGCCTGAATATCGTCCGGGACGGCTTTGATATGGATCTTCTTGTTCCGAGTGAAGAGTATGATGAAAAGTGGTTCGATGCTTCTCCTGCCGAGAAAAAAGAGGGCGTGAAAGAACATCGCGGTGTCATTACCGCTTTCTATACAAAAATCTGCGATTATCTCGATGAGATGATTGAAAAATACGAGCCGCAGGGATTCGAATATATCGCTATCTCAGCTCCGTCATAACATGCCTCATTTTTGTTTTCACGTATAGAACTTTAGGCTGCTTAAGGCTTGAATAAAAATGTCGCACAGAGAACCGCATTACCGCTTATGGTTTGTATAAATACATAACCATGCGTTGTTATGCATGTCTCTGTGCGACATTTTTCATCCATGACAGTAGAACTCCGCCATATCATCCAGCCTCAGACAGCCCAACATGGCAAATCTCGGTTCTCTGACCGCACATCCGCAGTCAATATCTATGAGATGTCCCTTCCCTCCGTGCCATATTCTGCCTCGCCCGTCGGGAGCCGGGTCCCTGAACAGCGTTGTCGGCGTATGGCCGAAGATCATAGTCGTATTCTTAGGATACTTCACATAGAGTTCGGAGTAATCTATGGAATCGAATTCTGCGCTCATACGCGTGTTTCGCGGATAAATCCGGTCCCAGACAATGTGCTGCTTTAATTCGCCGCTCGCGTCTTTAAAGAGGACAGGCTTATCGATATATGTATCCGCATGTGTAGCATGGCACAGATAAAAATGCCTGTCTCCCACCTGAACGTCAGGAATAATGAGATACCCGTTGCCGATATATTCGAGTATCGCTCTGCGCACAGCCCTTGGCTGCATAATGAAAGCATTCCATGTAGGAATACCTCCGTTGTAAATCCATAGCATGAACTCCTGTGTGTTCAGAAGCTTATCGGGGTCTTTCGTGCCGACCATAAGCATGCGTTTAATAGCAGACAAAAACAGCATCTCATGATTTCCGACAAGAAAGATGATATTCGGCTTATCCATGATATAGAGATAAGTCTGTATACCATCCGGTCCGCGATCTGCCACATCCCCGAGAATATACAGCGTATCAGCGTCAGAAAAAGAAATCTTCTCCAACATTCTGATAAAGAGATCATGCCGGCCGTGAAAATCTGACATGACATAAGTGCTCAACTTAAATCTCCTTCCCCCGTTGGTTGCGGGATCAGTCCCTCTCCGGAACCATCTTCCTCTTCAGAACTATCCTCGACCATGTTGTCCCGCTCACTTGCAAGCAGTCCGTCTTCCGGTATCTCGCTGTTCAAAGGCATGCCCTCACTGTTTGTGTCCCAGGTGTCAATATAGCCTTTCTTTGTCTCTTTCGTATATTTTATTGTTCCGCCTCCGGTTATTTTGAAAGATGCGATAATACAACCCGAATAATTTACCTTTGTCAGGTACATGTATTTTGTCTCGAATTCCGGTCTCGTCAGATCATTTGAATTGTGGATCTCGTACATGAACAAATTGTAGGATAATTTACCGAGAGTGCAGTCCCCGACATAGGTCTCATAGTTGCTCGTCTTAAGCCATTCGTTGTCGTTGCCGGTACTTGTATAACGAAGCTCGGTAATCAGACCGGTCGCATAGGGATACTCATTATCCTCATTTGAAACATATGTCTCATAATTCTGTTTCTCGTAAAATCTGAGAGATATGGTATCCTTCGTCGCGGCATCATTATTCGTACTCTCATCCGACTTGACATCGATATATCTGCATTCCGCAACAACATTTCCGACCCAGCATCCGGGAATCCAAAGTGTAAAATACTTAGTCCTCAGCTTTCTTGTTGTAATATCCGTAACTGTGGAATTATCAGGAATCGTCTGGTATCCATTTTCATCAATAACAGTATCCGCGTTCGGCGAAAAATCCTGCTTTTTAACTTCCTGCGCCGGTACTGCGATAATTTCCGGTGTCGGTATGCTCACTATATATTGGCGGAACAGCCATGGGTTCTGTTCAACGAGTTCGGCTTTGGTGCCGTCCCCTCTGGTGTAGACCTTGCGTTCCTTTTTTTCTTCAGTGGTCTTGATTCCGCTGAAGTTACTCGCCATATAGCTGTACCCTAAACCTACGGACGCAAAAATAATCGCCATCGCCGTCAGAAGAAGGGGAATTAGTCGTTTCATGCAAGCTTTCTCCTTTAAGCTTTCAATATTCTATACGCAAAACTGAATAACACCCCTTATAATATCATATTCAGACGATTCTGTCACTCATACGTTATGTACCGGCTTATAAGCATTCTGACTGCCGCTATTCTTATAAGCATTCTGGCTGCCGCTATTTAAATCTGTATACTTTTTTCGAAATTCCGTAGGAGTTATGCCGCTCCATTCTCTGAATCTCCGGCAAAAATAAGCCAGATCCTGGTACCCGCTCTCAAGACTTATATCCCGAACTGACCTCGTAGTATCGACAAGAAGCCGGGCGGCATATTTCATCCTGCACCCTCTGACGGTCTGGTTCAAGCTGTAACGATAGACCTCCGAATACAAAGTTCTCAGATAATTCTTTGATAATCCGACATGATCAGCAACATCATCCCATGTCAGTTCCTCCAGGAAGTGATTTATAATATACGTGTGCGCCTCGTACACTTCCCTCCTCACATGCGTCGAATTACAGAACCTGTGATTTCTATCCATTTCTACTGTTTCGCCCTATCGATTTTCTGTTTTCTCGATACTCCGAAGGTGTTTCATGATAGTGGTCACGGAACACACGGCAGAAATAGGAGGGCTGTTTATAACCCACTTCCGTAGAAATATCACTGATTGACATATCATCTGTCAGCAGCAGAAAAACAGCTCTTTCAAGCCTCACTTTTTCAATGTAGGCGCGCACAGTCATTTTTTCCTCTTTTTTGAATAAAGTACATAGATAATTAGGGGTAAGATGAATGATTGCTGCAAGCTTTGAATTGTTGATCGATTCATTATAATGATCCCGAATATATTGCTTGATATACCCGAGATCCTGCTTGGCATTCCCTTTCGTCGGTGAAAATGGCAGTTTTCCGCCGCCATCTCCCTCGGCAATGGATGAACTCACGTCTGCAACAATTACATCCGCTCCCTCACTGCGAATCGTTTCTGCCGCCTCAGACATGCTGGAACATCTGCAGATCACGGTCTCTTCCTGTCCGTTTTTTATCATGTTCTGCAGACGATTAAACCTTATGCTGCCTTCGGCGACAATCAGTATCTTTTGCATACCTTCGTCACCTCCTGATAATAATAAACCCGAAAATGACAACGATTTCAAGTTAAACGCCCAATTTTGGTGTTTTATTAATACTATTTGTTAAGTTTTTTATATTAAATATGAAATAAACCGGTATTTCAGTAAAACGGCAGCACGTTATCCAAGGCATATGTGCAGCCGAAAATCAGCATGCTGAACACGCTTATCGATCCTATATGACAAACAGCATCATGATCATCTAACCGCTTACATAAAGCCCAGAATCAGTTCAGCAATTAAAACAGTCGCCGATGCACCGCAGGCCACCACAATCAGGCTCTGTCTCCTGAAAGCCAGAATCAGAGCGGCCGCAAAGCCAATACATGCAGATGAAACATAATCCGTCGAGGTAATGATCGCGGGAAATGTCATGGCAGCCAGAGTCGCAAACGGTACATAATAAAGGAAAGACCGTATGAATTTGCTTTTGATTTCTTTTCTGATCAGTGTAAGAGGAAGCGCCCTGATCGCATATGTGACAGCAGCCATCACAAGAATATATAAATATACCGAATGAGTCATAATCTTAAACCTCGTTTACAACGCAGAACTTCAAATTTTAATGTCTGCGAACGTAAATATTCACGGAGCAATCTGTTTAGTTTCAATCGGCTGTATTTACAGCTCAAAAAATCAGCTTAGACCTCGAAGGCCGATATTTAATCCGCGGAACAATCTGCTTAATTCTCGACCGGCCATATATATGCAGCAGCACCTGCTACGAGCACTGTCACGATAATGATTCTCATGCCTCCTGACAGGGCACGGAGCACGGGAGCATATGTAAAGATCGTAGCAGCCACCATACCTGCAACCACCGTAATCAGCACCGGTCGCGACTCCCTGGCCGGGGGTATGATAATGGCAATGAACATGCCGTACAGAGCAATGCCGAGCGCACTGATCAGCCGCTGTGGCAGGATCGCACCCGCGGAAGCTCCGAGCACAGTGCCCGAAACCCACCCGAAAACGGAAACGAGCGTCGCTCCGTAAGAAAAGTACGGACTGAGCGCACCCTTTCTCATTACGCTGATGCCGAAGATTTCATCGGTCACGCCGTAGGCTATACCGAGCCTGTGAAACGTCGGAGTCTCCGGCGTGAGCTTCTGTGAAAGAGCAGCTGACATGAGAAGATACCGAAGATTTACGATGGCCTGCAGAATAGCCATCTCGATATAGGAACCGGCTGATGCAATTACAGCCAGTCCGGCAAACTGTCCCGCTGATGTCACATTCAGAAGAGACAGGAGCCCAGCCTGAAAAGGCGACAGATTAATATCTGCCGCCTGAATACCAAATGCGAAGGATACAGCAAAGTATCCGAGACATATAGGAATGCCGTTTTTCATTCCCTGTAAAAAATTCTGTTTATTCGTCATACCGGTTATGTCCAAACTATATGTCAAAAATCAATCTGATTCTCTGCAGCGACCAGACCCGTAACCGCATATTCTTCACGCAGACGCGGTTTCTCGATCTTGCCCGTCGCGTTGCGCGGCACATGAGCAAAGATGATCTCACGCGGTCTCTTGTACTTCGGAAGTTTCATGCAGTATTCCTCAATGTCGTCCCGCGTGCATGTATATCCTTCTTTGATCTCGATGATAGCCGCAGTCTTTTCGCCGAGACGCTTATCCGGGAATCCGATGACCGCAACATCCTTGACCGGCTCATACGTATGCAGGAAGTCTTCGATCTGTACAGGATAAATATTTTCACCGCCGGAAATAATGACATCTTTCTTGCGGTCTACCAGATAGTAGAAGCCGTCCTTGTCGCGCTTTGCCATATCGCCTGTATAGAGCCATCCTTCGTCATCCAAAACTTCAGCCGTAGCAATCGGATCATTAAAGTAGCAGGTCATGACACCCGGACCATAAACGGCGAGTTCTCCGACCTTCTCGCTCTCTTCGATGACATTTCTGTCTTCATCAACGATTTTCGCCTGCCAGCCGTATCCGGGAACACCGATCGCGCCGACTTTGTCAATATTTTCAACACCAAGGTGTACGCAGCCCGGTCCGATCGATTCGGAAAGACCGTAATTAGTGTCATACTGGTGATTCGGGAAATAGCTCTTCCACTGTCTGATCAGGCTTTTCGGAACCGGCTGTGCACCGATGTGCATAAGTCTCCAACGTTTCAGATTATAATTCTCGAGCTTGAGATCCCCGCGATCCAGCGCGTCAAGAATATCCTGTGCCCACGGAACCAGAAGCCATACTATACTGCATCTTTCGGCTGAAACCGCGGAAAGAACATCCTTCGGCTTTGTACCTTTCAGAAGGACAGCCTTGCTGCCGGATATAAGACTTCCGAACCAGTGCATCTTGGCGCCTGTATGGTACAGCGGAGGTATGCACAGGAATACATCATCTCTGGTCTGTCCATGATGCTTCTGCTCAACTTTAGCAGAGTGCATAAGAGACTCATGGTTGTGAAGAATAGCTTTCGGGAAACCGGTTGTTCCGGATGAGAAATAGATTGCTGCGTTGTCCTCATCCGTGACCAGGATCTTCGGGTCCTTGGATGAGCAGTTGCTTGTAAGCTTCGTATAGTCTTCCGCGAAAGACGGACAGGAATCGCCATAGAAGAACAGAAGTCTGTTCTTGGAAATCCGATCCGCTATCTCCTCAACACGGCCGATAAATTCCTGTCCGAAAATAAGGACGTCGCACTCCGCCAGTTTTACACAGTACTCGATCTCATCGGCAGAATAACGGAAGTTGAGAGGAACTGCGAGAGCGCCTGTTTTGAGGACGCCAAAGTAGATGGGAAGCCATTCCAGGCAGTTCATCAGAAGAATACCTACCTTGTCGTCTTTCTTAATCCCTCTCTCGATGAGGAGGTTCGCGAAACGATTCGCTTTTTCATTAAAAACACGCCATGTGATTTCTCTACGGTAGGGACCGACATTCTTGGTCTCAACGAGATCGTATTCTCGCCAGGTCATTCTTCTATCGTCATCTTTAGCAGGATTAAGCTCTACGAGAGCGATATCTTCCGGATATAATTTGCAGTTCTGCTCTAACAAGTTTGTAATGGGCATGTCGTATACTTCCTTATTAATTTATTGTTTTAACGCGTTTGGGCGCTAAAGTGAGTATATTCTTTTACGACTATAATGTCAACCTCGACTTTTCCTCAGTAAGATATCAGGAACGCTGAAACGTTCTTACTTTGCATGTTGAGAAGAACCTTCACGTATCACGGAAGCCCATAAAACTCTTCATTACGGTCCTTCCCTTGCGTCAACTCGTCGTATATAAGACACTTATACTCTTCTACCTTCTGATCGATTTTCTCATCGGAATCCGGACCGCTGTGCTTATAGATCACACCGTCCTTTCCCAGATACCCGTATGCGTTCATCGCCGGAACGCTCTTACGCATATCATTGAGATAGTTGTTATAAGGCGCCGGACTGAGTCCTGTCAATGTCAGCATATAGCTTGACAGATAATTGGACGAGAGGATCATATCTTCCTGCTCCGGTATGTCATAGTTAGCCCAGATCATGAACTTTGACAGATATTGCATCTGCTGTTCGTTAAATGTCAGATCCTCCATCTTTTTGCCGAAGCAATACTCGAGAAAATCGTCATCCATTGCCGGCTGGTGATCACCGAAGAAAACGATCAGAGTCTTCTCGTCACTCATTGAAAAATAGTCGATCAGGTAGCTTAACGCCTCATCGGAAAGACTGATCAGAGTCTCATATTGCTCGATTTCATGTTTAAAACCGCCGTCATAACCCTGCACATGCACCGCCGAGTTAAAGTAATTGTAATCATATCCGCCGTGGTTCTGCATCGTAACATTGAACAGGAAAAGCTTCTCTCCCTTCTTCTTGTTCTCTACCTGGCGAATGATCTCACGGTAGTCAGCAAGGTCGCTTATGAACATGCGGATATATTTCGGGTCACTGAACTCATCCATAGAGATGAAAGTATCAAATCCCATACGGGGATATACGAAATGCCGATTCCACCCATTGGCCTTGTACGGGTGCATCGCGATCGTGCTGTACCCCTGTGCCTCCAGCGTTCGGGCGAGCGAGAACTGATCAGTCTTGATATTTGAATTGTAAACAACGGTTGACGGTGAGAGGGCACACGAATTGCCTGTGAGGAACTCATATTCTGTATTGGCCGTAAGACCGCCCAGCACGGACACCATGAGATGGCCGGTCTGCGTATTTTCCTTCATACTGTTAACGTACGGCATCGGATCTACATCCGTCTTTAGTTTCGGATAAACGGACAGATCCGCAAAACTCTCATTCATTACAACGATGATATTTTCCGGAATCTCTCCGTCATATTCATCGTCTGCGTGGCGGGAGATCGTTTTCTCCTGAACATCAGCGATCAGCTCATCGGAATAGAGCTCCGGCTTTTCGGGAAATGAGGCTTTGGCAAATGCGAAGAAGCCCGCCTCCATACCAAAAAGCTTGTACGTGTACTGCGGATGCCAGTCCCGGAGCCATATTCCGGTGCCGGCCAACATATCTGTATGGAAAATGACCAGATAAAAAAGCATTGCAAGGGCAAATGCTCCGCCTCTCGCAGCGATTTTCCCGCGAACTTTGCCGAACATATGAAAATTCGAGATATACAGCCAGAACAAGCACAGGCAGACGATCACGACGATTCCGACGGCGAACTGCCAGAACATATAGAGCGAGTATCCCCCCGCCACACTGAACGCTGTCCGGATCGACATAAAGTCAACGAACTGAAGGGCCGTCGACCGGAACTTCAGAACAAAAAAGTTCGCGGCTCCCCAAACGAGAAAAACAGCATTTCCGATGATCATTCCTACAGTCAGCGAATTAGTCAGAAACACTAAAATCAGGTACAGTACGAGCGTAATTCCGATTCCGAGAAGAATATGAATCGGTTTCAGGAACTTTATCCAAGGATTGTTGATAAGTTCTATGATTCCGTAACTGACACACGCATTGAAAACGATAAAGACCGCTGCGCCGATCACGAGGACACTGCGCGGCATTTTCACATTCTTACCGGTATCCGCTTTGCCTGTCACTGTTTTGCGATATGCAATCACAACTCCTGCGAGATAAGTGACAAGAATCAGGACCAACATACAATTGTAAAAAACAGGTCTGTACGGTTCAATCTGCATCGCATATTGATCCGTAGCCTGAGATTCCCCGAAAAACAGAATCCGGTTCCAAATCAAAAATATGACAAGGCCTGTACACGTAAGCAGGCTGACGGCGAATCGCCATATGAAGCTGAATTTCAGCAAGTCTTTCTTCATCGATTATCCTCTTTTTACCTCTCGCGTCGCTTCCCGCAGCCATTTCAGCTCTTCGCCTTCGAGATAGGGCGCTATTTTTTCCCATACCAGGGCGTGATATGCATTCAGCCTCTCGATATCTTTCGGCTGCATATACGAAAAATCGATTGCATCGAGATCGATTGGTGCATATGTAAGCGGCTCAAATCTCAGGAACCGTCCAAATGAATTTGTCTCATCCTCCACTGTCAGCACGATGGACTCTGTACGGATCCCGTATTTTCCTTCAATATATACTCCCGGTTCATCCGAGACTATCATACCGGGCTCGAATACCGCTTCCTTCTGACCGGGCAGAAATCTCCATCTGATATTGTGCGGACCTTCATGCACATTCAGAATATACCCTATTCCGTGTCCCGTTCCGTGATTGTAGTCGATTCCATACTCCCAGAGCGGAGCCCTGGCATATGCATCGAGGAACCGGCCGGTCACGCCGTGCCGGAATTTTGCGTTCATCAAGTTCAGATTCGAAACGGCCACAAGTGTAAAATCCCGCTTCTCATCCGCCGTCAGTTCCCCGGCTTTCATCGTACGGGTGACATCGGTCGTTCCGCCGAGATACTGTCCACCGGAATCGACAAGAAGAAAACCTCTCTGTTCAACGACCGAATAATTCTCAGCGGTAGCACTGTAGTGAGCCATGGCGGCATTTGCCCCGTATGCGGATATTGTGGGGAAAGAGAGATCCAGAAAGCCCGGTATCTTTGAGCGCAGTCCGTCGAGATATTCGGCAGCCGAAAGCTCCGTGATTTCTGTCTTTCCGATATTGGACTTGAACCAGTAGATAAATCTGCACAGGCAGACAGAATCCAGAAGATACGCTTTTTTCAAATGCATGATCTCCACAGGGTTCTTCACCGCTTTCATGATTTCTGTCGGATTCACCTTCTCGACTGTAGCCGTCCTCTTTCGCAGAATATCCGCGATCGAGAAGGATACCGCACCGGGTTCGAACATGCAGGAGCCTGAAAATGTATATGTGCGAAGAAACTCCGTCACACTGCCGTACGGTCTCACGCAGATTCCGTTCTTTGCGACCCACGCATCGAATTCCTTCGTCCTCTCCTCTTCCTGAATAAAAAGATCCACGGTATCAAGCCCGATAAATGCGTAAGTGAGGGCAACCGGATTGCAGGTTATATCCCCTCCGCGAATATTAAACAGCCAGCAGATATCGTCAATCTTGCAGAGCATAAGCCCCTCAGCCTTATTTCTGCGGATGACTTCCCGGACACGCTCAAGTTTTCCCTGGAAGGATTCACCGGTCAGGGAATCTTCAAGCAGCATTACCTTGTGCTTTGAAAGTTCAGGGCGATCGGTCCATATACCGTCCGCAGGGTCGAGATCCGTCACAAGAACCGCGCCCTTTTTCTCTGCAATCTTTCTGTAGACTGCCCCGGTCAGCGCATTGATCGTGAGTCCGTCAAATGCAAGCGTCTTTCCCTCACAGAGCACCTCTTCCAGATAATCCACGACCCGCGGTACACCGGGCTCGTCTGATTTCATGAGCTCAATGCCGGTTCCGTTAAGCTCACGTGCTGCCGATATAAAATAGCGGCCGTCTGTCCAGAGGCGTGCATTGTCCTGTCCTACCACCAGCTTAACGTTGTCGCTCGTGCAGCCGGAAAAATACTCTGAGACTTTAAAGAAATCTCCGACATACTCGGAAGCGTGATAATCCGAAGATCCGATGAGAAAATAATCGATATTCTCGCGACGCATTTTCTCTCTGAGTTTTTCAAGTCTTACTTTTATACTGTCCATTTCAACTCCGTTTTTCAAAATATTCAAGCGGGGGATTGCTCCCCCGCGCCGTATCAATCATTTGGGTTTTATTCTTCTGTTCCAAATGTGTGTTTCAGGAACATATCCGCAAGCTGCGGCCAGATCGTCACTTCCGGTACCGGCTGATCGTCCCTTGTAAGAACACCTGTACCGAAATGGCTGTTCATTACAAGATCTTTCTTCGTTTCATTTGATACTTTGATTTTTCCGTCAAGTGCCATACGGGTAAATCTGTTTACCTGCTCGTATGTAAAACTTCCGTTCTGACGGTAATCTGCCCACGCCTTGTTGGCCAGTGAGAGCCCGTGGCGTCCATTTGAAAAAATGTGGATCGACCGGGGTACCCCGTTTCTTCTGAGTGCGTTCATATAGAGCAACGAATTCTCGACAGGCACAGACTGGTCTTCCATCGTATGCCAGATAAATGTCGGCGGCACGTCCGGCGTGACATGTTTATCCAGTGAAGCATAGTTAAGCTGTTCCTCTCTCGTTGTACAGCCCGGAATCACATTATCGGCAAGCCACTTTTCTGCACCGGGAATCTGTACTTCAGGAACAAAATCATCATCAACACTTGAAAAACCGAGAAGTGCACGGATCGTACCGGGGTGGCTCAGTTCGCCGCTCGTGATGACGGGATAGCACAGGATTGCAGCATCGGGACGCGGACTTGCAGCGGCAAGTCTCGGATCGATCTCGATGGTATCCTGATGGTGGACACAGAGGCTGGCTGCCAGATGCCCGCCTGCGGAGAAGCCAAGTACCGTGATCCTGTTGGGATCGATATAATAAGACGGTGCAATCGTTCGGATGAGACGCATCGCTCTTGACGCATCTTCGAGAGCCTGCATGCGTAGCGGCACTGCGTCAAGCAGGTCAACGGTATATGTAAGGACAAAACAGTTATATCCTCTGTCGTAGAAATCTAACGCTACGAGTTCACCCTCGCGCGCCGAGACGAATTCATATCCACCGCCGGGAATGATCAGCAAAGCCGGTCTCACTGTCTCATCCTCATCGTGCAGATAACTCATAAGGTTCGGAACGAACCCAAAAGCTGCCGGATAATTGTATTCCCCCGTGTTCCATATATCGATTCTGTCCTGTATCATGATCATCCACCTTTCAGACGTTGTGTACTTTCAAAAAGCAGGCTGTGTGATTCGTGCGGCACAAATCCGCCCGGATTTTTGCGTTCTCCCTGAAACAGCCTGATTTACCATCTAATAGATTAACATTAAGAAAAGATACTTGCAAGAACGCATTGCAGATAGAATTCATTTTTATCTGAAGCGAAAAGTTTATTTCCACCCTGAAGGGCTGAAGTGAAAAGTTTATTTTCACTCTAAAGGGACAGAAGTGGATTTTAGTCTTTCATTTTCATAAAAAGGCCGCTGCCTTACGGCAGCGGCCAGTTAATTTGATATTGAATTTTGACTTTTGTCAGACTTATGCTTTGCACTCGCCGAATCCGAGCGGATTGCCTTCGTTGAAGTTACGTGCATTCTCAAGTGTTACAGCAGCGATAGCCTGAAGAGCCTCACGTGTGAAGAATGCCTGATGAGATGTCAGAACAAGGTTCGGGAACATCAGCAGTCTTGCTGTGATGGAGTGCTGCAGATAATCATCGGAATGATCTGTGTAAACGTTGGCATCCTCGCCCTCGTAAACGTCAAGAGCTACAGCGTGGAACTTGCCTGTCTTCAGAGCATCGATCAGAGCTTCTGTGTCGATCAGGCCGCCGCGAGCGGTGTTGACCAGCATTGCTGTGTCTTTCATCTTAGCGATAGCTGCTGCATCGATCAGATGATATGTTCCGCCTTCACCCATGATAAGCGGAGCATGCAGAGAAATAAGGTCTGCCTTTGCAAGGAGCTCATCCTTCGTTACATAAGTAAGAAGGCCTTCGTCCACAAGACCCTGATTCGGGAAAGCATCCCAAGCGATAACTGTCATGCCGAATCCCTTGCAGATTCTTGCCATGCACTGTCCGATCTTACCTGTGCCCATGATACCGGCAACTTTGTTGTGAAGGTCCATGCCGAGAAGTCCGCTGAGTGCGAAGTTGTTGTCCTTGACCTTCGGAACAGCCTTGTGAAGTCTTCTGTTAGCGCATGTGATGATGGAGATTGCATGCTCGGCAACTGCGTACGGTGAATAAGCCGGAACACGGATAACGGTAATGCCGCATTCTTTAGCTGCCTGAAGATCAACATTGTTGAAGCCTGCGCAACGGAGAAGGATAAGTTTAACGCCGCACTCTTTGAGTGTCTCGACAACTTCTCTCGGAGCCTCATCATTAACGAAGATGCAGACTGCGTCGTAGCCCTTTGCAAGACCGGCTGTTTCAGGTGTAAGACGTGTGCTGAAATACTTGATATCGCAGTTGTATGTGCCTTCGCCCTTATCTTTTGCAAGCTCGCTGAAGAACAGACGATCATAATCCTTTGTGCCGAAGAAAGCAATCTTAAGAATTTCAACTTTCTTCTTTTTGCTGAATTCGTCGGCAAGAACAGCCTTGATTGCCTCGATAGCACCTTCTTCATCGCCGCCTTCTGCAGAAATCTCGAGCTGTGCGCCCTGCTTTGCATTTAATGCGAGGATCTGAAGAACATTATTGCCGTTCGCTTTTTTATCGCCGCACTTAATTGTGATGGCAGAAGCGAGATTAACGCATGCCTGAGCAAGGTTTGCCGCCGGACGAGCATGGATACCAAGATCGTTTGCTACTTCATAAATAAATGATTTCAAAGTATTTCTCCATTCTGGAGCGTTTTCCGGAGGATGCTCTTCACGATCCGCTACCTCCTCTGACCCTCATTGACGCCCCGGCAAGAGAGTCCGTGCAGCGAAAGACAGTCGTGAAAATTTGTGCCTTTCGCGTTTAAATGTTACCATATCTGGTAATAATTTTAGCATAAATAAACAGCGAATGGTAGAGTTTTTGAAGAACTCTTCGTCGTTTTTATCATACTTTTACGATTAACACGCATAAAAATCATTCTTTTTCACTATGCCGCATAACCTTTTTGCACAAGTAAAGTTTAAGTCATACCGTCTATTATCAAATGAGGCAGTTCCTGTTTCCGACACAATATTCCGACATCCGGAAAGCTTGACGATGAGGTCTGTCACCAAGGGATACAGTCCCGTTTGCCAACACCTCATTGGTTCTCAAAAAATACAAGCCGGTCGTTTCCGATTTCAATGAGATATGTTAAAGTTATTGTATATCTCAGTAAAGGAAAAAGAGCATTATGAATAAAGAACCAGTTTATGTCACCGGTCACCAGCACCCGGATACCGACTCCATTGCATCTGCTATCGCCTATGCTTTCTTCAAGAGAGCCATGGGTGTACGCGCTGTCCCCTGCAGACTCGGTCCGGTAAATGCCGAGTCCGCATATCTCCTGAAACGCTTCGGCTTCGATGAGCCAATGCTGCTCACAGACGCCAGAGTAAAGCTCAGCGAGATCACGCTCGACCCCCTCACTTATATCAACGAGGACGCTACGATTTTTGAATGTCTTCATCGCATGAACGACGAGAAACACACGTATTGCGGAGTCGTAGACAATGACCTGCATCTTGTCGGGCTTATCACCAAAAGCGACATAGCGGCAGTCGGTCTCGGCGATACGGCTTACAATATAGATATGCTTAAGAAAATCCGGTTGGATGATGTTGCCAAGACCCTGGACGGGACTATTGTTTACAGAGAAGAATCCATGCATCTTAACGGCAAGGTCAGCATGATCGCCATGGCGGACAGGGATCGTGTCAGCCGATATGATTTAAAAGACAGGATCATCATCGTCGGTGATGACTCCGAGACACAGAAGACGGTCATTGAAAAGGGAGCCGGACTTGTGATCATTGTCTGGGCTGACAGTGTCTCAGATGAGGTCATTGAGACAGCCAAAATGAATCACTGCCCTATCCTGATCAGCGGTCACGGAGCGATGAATACCTCCCGCTACATTTTCTTTTCGACCTCTGTTAAGGAAATTATGCAGAATGAAGTCATCACATTTAATACAAACGAGCTGGCAGAAGATGTAGGTGCCAAAATGCTGCGAAGCCGCTATCACATATATCCGATTATTGATATGGACAGAAAGCTCCACGGATACGCCGCCCGCTATCATATCATGACGGCCAAAAATAAGCAGATCATTATGGTCGATCACAACGAGTTTTCACAGTCTGTGAGGGCAATTGAGGAAGCGCGCATCCTGGAAGTCATAGATCATCACAGGATCAACGACTTCTCATCCATGCAGCCGGTCTCCTTCCGAAATGAGATAGTCGGTTCGACAGCAACAATCGTCGCGACAATCTTCCGCGAAAACCAGATTCCGATTCCGCAGAATCTCGCAGGACTCCTTCTTGGCGCGCTCCTGTCCGACACGATGAATTTTCACTCACCGACAACGACCGATAAAGACAGGCAGACCGCAAACATTCTTGCGGCGATGGCGGATCTCGATATAGATGATTTTGCACGTGATATGTTCGCTGTAACTGCGGATACGACAGGCAAATCTTATGCGGAGATGCTGAATCAGGATATGAAGGTCTACAATATCCGTGAGTGCAATCTCTCAATATCCCAGGTCATTGTAACTTCGACGGAACAGGTTCGCAAAGAGAGCGCACAGATTCAGCCGGCAATCGAGACATTCTGCCGCAAAAAACGTCTTGATCTGGCTGTGCTGGTATTCTCGAGCATTCTGGATAACGGATCCGTTGTATTTTACGGCGGCAACCGTTCTGAGTGGGCACGGGAGGCCTTCCCGGACAGGGATGGCGAGGAGCACAGCTTCCAGGATGGTCTGCTCTCCAGAAAACAGCAGATCCTTCCGAAGATCACAAACATCATCAATATGTACTCATAACATGCACATATCATTAGGATTCTGTGTCAGCAACAAGCTTGATTCCGGGTGTGCATTTTACCGGTTAAGCAATGAAAGTTCTTTAAAAGGGGATGTCGCACTAAGACAAAATACCATACATATAGCAGATGTTATTTGAAAATGTCGGCTATATGCAGTGGTAATATCGTCTTATGCGACATCCCCATTGTGTTACGACAGGAGTTCAAGCAGCTCCTCTCTGCTGATTGCCGCGGAGGCAACGCCCTCGGCCTGCAAAATGTCATCCGCAAGCTTTCTCTTGGCGTTCTGCATCTCCACGATCTTCTCCTCTATGGTACCTTTAACGATAAGCTTATACACGTTTACGACCTTAGTCTGTCCTATTCTGTGAGCACGATCCGTTGCCTGATCCTGCACAGCAGTATTCCACCACGGATCATAATGTATGACGACATCAGCCCCTGTCAGATTCAATCCCGTCCCGCCTGCCTTGAGAGAGATCAGGAAGATCGGCACATCGCCTTCATTGAACGATTTTACAAGTTTAAGTCGTTTCTCCTTCGGCGTCGCACCGGTTATCTTGTAATACTCGATTCCCCTTTCTTTAAGATCCTCCTCAATCTTCTCGAGCATGGTCGTGAACTGCGAGAACAGCAGAGCCCTGTGTCCCCCGTCAATCAGAGAATCTATAAGTTCCAGACAGAGCTCCCGCTTGGCGGACGATCCACTGTAATCTTCGAACATTAATGACGGATCACAGCAGATCTGTCTTATATGCATAAGCTCGGCAAGAATTTCAATTTTACCCTTTCTGAAGTCAGCTTCATCGGCAGACTGCAGCTTTTTCCTCATCCGCACGACCTGACCGTCATATAGCTTCTGCTGTTTGCTCTCCATATGTGCATAACGCACCTCTTCAAGCTTATCCGGAAGATCCTTCAGGACATCCGTTTTCTTCCTGCGAAGAATAAACGGCGTGACCATCTTGCGAAGCTGTTCCATTGCCTCTTCACTCTCGGATTTCATTATGGGCGCTTCAAAACCGGATCGGAACTCTTCATAAGTATACAGTAACCCCGGCATCAGATAATCAAATATGCTCCACAGTTCTCCCAGCCGGTTTTCGATGGGCGTTCCGGTGAGGGCGTATCTTGTCTCAGCCTCAACAAGTTTCAGAGACTTTGCCGCAGCCGTGTTCCGGTTCTTGATATACTGCGCTTCATCCGCCACCACAAAACGGAACTTCTTCCCTTCATATTCCGAAATATCTCTCTTCAGAAGATCATAGGAAGTCACAAGGACATCAGAATCCTTCCAGTTTCCGATCAGGGCACTCCGTTCTTTCTGCGTCCCGGTGATCGTACTGACAGTAAGGGATTCCGCAAATGTGCGAATCTCCTCCTTCCAGTTATAAACCAGAGAAGCAGGTGTGACGATTAACGATGTGAAGTGTTCATCCGGATTCTCATTTTTGACTGCCAGAAGTACACTGATTACCTGGAGAGTCTTACCGAGACCCATATCGTCAGCCAGAACGCCCCCGAAATGATGCGAATCCAGTGTGCGGAGCCAGCGATAGCCGACTGTCTGATACTTTCGGAGTGTATTCCTGAGTGTTGACGGTACCGCATAATCCGCATCTTCTATCGTCTTGAATTCCTTGATAAGCGACTTGAAACGGCTGTCTCTTGTCGCGTAAATATCCTGAGACGACTCAAGCATCTTATCAAGGTAAAGCGCCCTGTAAGCAGGAATGTGCATTTTCCCCGACACAAAATCTTTCGGAGAAAGATGCAGTCCCTCCATCATTTCCGCCAGCTGCATGACGGATTCATTTTCATCAATTTTAAAGAAATCGCCGTTCTTCAGTGTAATATATCTTTTCTTCTTGCGGTAACTGAAAAGAATATCGAGGAGTTCATCCGGACTCAGATCCGAGGAGCTGACAGAAAGATCGAGCAGATTGCTTTCCACAGAAAGACCTATATCAAACTTGGATCTCTTCCGTATCTTAAGAGCCTTGAAGCGCTCCGTCATACGCACTTCGCTCTTTTGCATAATAGCGGGAATACCGCGATCCAGAAGGTCGAATACGAGATCCGAATCCTTTTTGGCAAACAGGATCTTATACACCGGGTCATAGCTAGTGAAGTATTGCATGAGAAGGTCGAGCATTCCCTCCTCATCCACAATATTCCTGTAAGACTCGACAGGTTTTCTTTCTATTAAATCTGTCAGCGAGCTGCAATTGCTGTTGTAATACACATCACTTCGTCCGATTATATTTCCCGCGTCCACATCAAAATACGTGACATAATCCGGCTCCGGAGGAAGAATCGTTTCAATCTCAGCTTCTGTCTCGGGAGTGCACTCAATATTTACGATTTCTTTTAGTGACGGGAGGATTTTGTGATAAAAGTCAGCCAGATGATTTCGTCCGATCATAATGCGTATGTATCCGCCATGTTCCGCTTCAAGAACAGATTTTAAAGCAGTCGTCCTCTCCTCCGGGATACAGTTAAGCTCTTTTTCCGTGACAAAGTATTTCCGCCTCAGACCGGTAATCATCTCAGGCACATCGCCCGTTATAAGAATACCCTCCAGCTCTCCCTTCGTATTGCGGCTTGAGCTGATCTTCAGAGTGACTGAAATATCCTTCTTCTTAAATTCTATAAACGACTTTTTCTTAGCGGCCACAGTCTTATCTGTAAACTCAAAAGTGCCGCCTTCACCCACATCGAAGAAACTGTCAAGAACCTGCCCCGACAGATCGACTTTATCCTTGCTCGCCGCGATTTCATTGGAATAATAATTCCCGTACCGAAGACGGTTCGTATACTTCCTGATCTGAACTTCTTCATCCTGAAGGAATCGCTCAATGAAATTCATCCATTTGACAGATTCCGGCAGTATGTATTCCTTTCCCAAAGTCAGTGTCGTTTTTGTACCGAATGTCATTTGGCTGCCCGTCTGCATAGCCTTGGTAAATTCCGGAAGGTTTTTTATCTTGTACAGTTTTCCGGCGCCGACCCTGAAGTTTGCATAAAGACCATCCTCATCTCTGGTCAGATAAGGAACGATCGTGAGACTCGGAGTAACATCCTGATTGACCGTCTCTCCGGTAAGCCCCATCAGAAAGTACATACCTGAGAGATTCGTAGAATCTCCCGGATTATGCCGTTTCAGATAATCCTGCAGAAGATATATCGCAGCAATCTGATGTTCGCAGGCATACTGGTCCGAACCGTAATATCTTGCGTAACTGCAATTCCATCCGGAACAGGTAGATGAGATAATCCGGTCACGATTGAACGTTAAGCGGACTTCCCAGGACGGATAACGGGACGGAGTCTGTTCGCTCAGCGAAGCGTGGCCTACGAGTTCCTCAGAGCTTGTGCCTTCCCGATAACCTAAACTCACACGGAGATCCGGATTGTCTGTCTTTTTCAGATATGCCTTTGCTTTTTTACGCGAAGACTGAGTTGTCTTCATATCATCCAGAAATTTATCGCCATTAAAATAATGATAATCAGAAGGGACAAATGCATAGGAAGACTCCTCGGAAGTTCTCACCGCCAGCTCATTTTTCTGGAGAGCGGCGAGATCCTCAAACTCGTCTGCTACCGGTCTGCTCCCGAAGGTACTACCACTTTTCTGTGACGGAACCTGCTCTTTTGCTGATGATCTTACGCCCGTCTGCTCAGATTTCTCTTTCCCTTTCTCGGATGATTTTACGCCTGTCTGCCCGGCTTTCCCTTTCTCGGATGATTTTACGCCCGTCTGCCCGGCTTTCTCTTTCTCTGATGATTTTATGCCCGTCTGCCCGGCTTTCTCTTTCTCTGATGATTTTACGCCAGTCTGCCTGTCCTGATCTTTTTCCTTTTCTGTCAGGCTGTCATCTTCCGGCATATCATCCCCGACATAAATCACTTCATGTCCAAGACATTTTTCGAGATAAAACAGCGCTGCCGCCATATGCTTACAGTATTCTCCCTGCATTGCATACGGGCATGTACAGGAAATATATTCAATATCCCCGTCAAAGTCGAGGTCAAACTCAACTCTGTAGTTTTTGCTGCCGCGCACGGTTACACTATACCCATAATCCTCAGTAGCAAGCTTTTTCGCTTTACCGAGAGAGAAATACGATCTTCCTCTGCTCAGGATTGTAGGTGTGAAAAGACCTGACCAGTTTCCTCGAACTCTTGCCATTTTTTATCTCCGATAATTTCAAATTTTTTTTTCGTCATCTCTTCATCGCACAATACTCGTTATTTGAGTCTACGATATGCGACTCAGCCGTAAACAGCTGAAAATCAAGCACTCCCATCTTATTCTATAAGTACGCCTTACGTCAAGTTTCCTCGCTGTCTTTGCGGAGCAGAGTTCGCTTTTACACTGAAAAACAACAATAGCCACGTTAGATATCAAAAAGACTAAAATCCACTTCATCGTCTTCAGAGTGGAAATAAACTTTTCACTTCAGCATATCAAAAACACAGAAATTTAACTGTTAGTTCACTTGACGCTGCCTGATAATTGTAGTTTAATAAATGAGACGGAAAACTGTCGCTTGACAGGAACTCCATATTACCGGGGCTAGTACTGGTTTCGACGGGGGTTTTGAAGTCAGGGAAGCCATCCGAGGCCCGGACCTCGTTAAAACCGGATCTTAAAATTAAACGCTGACAATACAGAGTTAGCAGTAGCAGCGTAAGCTGTTACTTGTCGGCCCGCCCGCACCCGCACGGACGATCACCGGCATTATGATCGCGGGAAACGATGCCGGCTAAGCTTTGCACCGGCAGGCGTATTATGAAGCTACCAAGAGCGGAAGGACGCTGTTCTCCGACCGTTTGCGGGAATTAAATAAGAACAGCTGTGATGGGAGATGCCTTGAGGGATAGGCTTTCGGACGCGGGTTCGATTCCCGCCTGGTCCAGCAGTAGGTGCCGGGGAGAAATGATTTCTCCCCGGTTTTCTTATGTTATAAAAAGTATGAAAAGACCACCGGCTCAGTGAACATATCACAGCCGGTGGTCCTGTCTTTTTATATATCTTCTGTATCTCTTTCAAAGTTTTCGAATGTATCAGAACGAATGCTTATAATCCCGCTCCGCTTCTCTCTGCATATCTTTTTTGGCAATATCCGCTCTCTTGTCATAGAGCTTCTTGCCTCGTGCAAGTCCGACCTCTACCTTAACAAGGCTTCCTTTCAGGTAGACCTGAAGCGGCATAAGCGTAAAGCCCTTTTCACGAATCTTCTGCCCGAGTTTTCGTGTCTCAGCTTTATGCAACAGAAGTTTTCTGGTACGGAGAGGATCCTTATTGAATATATTACCCTTCTCATAGGGAGAAATGTGCATCCCCACAATATAGACCTCACCGTCCTTGATCTCGACATAGGCCTCTTTGATAGAGCATTTTCCCATGCGGATCGACTTTACTTCTGTACCGGCAAGAGATATTCCCGCCTCATATTTCTCAAGTATAAAATAATCGTGGTAAGCTTTTTTATTATTTGCAACCAGCTTGATGCTGTTCTTCTCTCCCATTGCAAGTACCTCTTATCATGTGTCTTTTCCGGCTAAAACCCGGATATATCTTATCAGCCCCTGACGGGGCTACGCAGGCTTCACTGCGTGAATCCTGCTGAACCTGCTTCGCAGGTTCTGATATAAATAATGCGAAACGCTTCACGGCTCAGACTCGCGACCGCTTCGCTTGTCGCTCGTTATCTTATCAGCCCCTGACGGGGCTACGCAGGCTTCACTGCGTGAATCCTGCTGAACCTGCTTCGCAGGTTCTGATAAGATACATTATACCCGCTGGCACCGGTAATTCCAATCGCTTTTTTGATAAGCCCTCACATCACCGCCATAAATCTTCGAAGTCTTCCTTATAATTCTGATGTTTACCGTAAGTCCACCGCTCCAGTGTAAAGTCCACTGTATGCATCCTCAGATCTGCATCCTTCACATATACGGTGACCGTATCACCCAGCCTGTACATCTTCCCGGAAAGCCTTCCGACCATGGCCTGCTTAGTCTCATCAAAAGAATAATAATCATCCGTCATATCGGCAGCGCGCACAAGTCCTTCGATGGTATTAGGCAGTTCTACATACATTCCCCATGAGGTGACGGACGAAATCTTTCCTTCAAATTCCTGCCCGATCCTCTCATACATGTACTCCGCCTTTTTGAGCTTTTCGGTCTCCCGCTCGCATTCTGTCGCGCGGCGTTCCGTGACAGAGCTCTGTCTGGCAACCTCTTCAAGGATATCATTGTAGTGCTGTATCCGCTCCGGCGTCATTCTTCCCCGTATGCAGTCATGAATTATGCGGTGGATCTGCAGATCCGGATACCTGCGGATCGGTGACGTGAAATGGCAATAATACTTCGCGGCAAGACCGAAATGCCCGTCACAGGTCGGCTCATATCTCGCCTGCTGCATGGCACGAAGAATCACATAGGAAACCATGGTCTCGACCGGCGTTCCCTGTACGGATTCCACAGCCTGCTGTATTTCTTTAGGCGTTATATTTTGCTTCTTCTTATCGATCCGGACACCCTGGCTTCGGACAAATTTCAATACACTCTCGATCTTCTCCGGATCCGGTTCGCTGTGAATTCTGTAGACAAATGGTATTTCCCGTTTGCAGAACTCTTCCGCAACGGTCTCATTTGCCGCCAGCATGAAATCTTCGATGAGACGGGTAGCATCATTTGCCTTCTCAAGTAGGACATCCGTCGGAATACCTTTTTCATCCAGAAGAATTTTGGCTTCCGGAAAATCAAAATCGATCGCGCCGCGCATCCTTCTGCGGGCTCTGATTTTGAGAGAGAGATCGAGCATATCACAGAACATGGGGATAAAATCCTTGTACTTTGTCAGAAGTTCCTCATCGCTCATGGTCGTATCGCGGTTGGAATCTCCGACATGTATTCCCTTTTTCTGTTCGGACGATGCGGTGAGATTCGGGTCCATGGCCTCATTTTCAGCATCTAAATCACCTTTATGCTCGGCAGGCTGCTCCGTCGACTTTCCCATGAGTTCCAGTATTCTCTGAACATCCGGATAACTCATGCGCTCGTCGACACGAATCACACTCTCGACGATTCGGTGTTTCAAAACGGCACCTTCCGGGCTCATATCCATAATAACAGATAGACATAATCTATCCTGCCCTGCGTTCAGGGAGCATATTCCGTTGGACAACCTCTCTGGCAGCATTGGGATCACGCGGTCCGCGAGGTAAACGGATGTCCCTCTTTTCAGAGCTTCCCGGTCCAGAGCAGAATTTTCCTGAACATAGTTGGACACATCTGCGATGTGGACGCCTAAAGTATAGCCGGTCTCTGTCCTGACCAAGGAGACTGCATCGTCCAGATCTTTCGCATACGGACCGTCTATCGTAACCATTTTCCAGTCTCTCAGGTCTTCCCTGCCCTCGATGTCAGCCGGAATAATATGGTCCGGTACGCGATTTGCCTGGCTTATGACTTTCTCCGGAAACTCCATCGGAATATCCATGGATCTGGCAATAGTGAGGATGTCAGCTCCCGGTTCGCCTTCATGTCCGATGATCTCCGTGATCCGACCAGATGGATTCTCATAACGACTGCCGAACTTTAATATTTTCACAACAACTTTGTCCCTGTCTGAAGCTCCGTTCAGTTGTTGCTTCGGCACAATAATAATCTTGTCATAATGTACATCCTCCGGGAATACCCATCCGATATTCTTCTTCAGAACAAGCGTGCCGATTATCTCGGTCTTTCCGCGCTCAATGACGTGGGTTATCGCACCCTCGATGCGGCTGAACTTATCGGAATAGACGAGACGTGCCTCGACCCGATCTTTGTGGAGTGCATCGCCGACGGCACTTGCGGGTATAAAAATGTCCTTACCGGTGATGTCCTCAAGCTGTCCTTCATCCGGCGTCACAAAGCCGAAACCCTTGGCGTTGCCCGTGAAAATGCCGGTGAAAAGACGCTCATGCGGGCGTTTCGGTCTTTTGTGCTTATTTATTTTTATGTTTTTAATCGGTTTCTTAGAATGCTGTCTTTTCATATTTCCTCTATTCGTTATTAAAGAACACCTCGGTGTTCTTGCGGTGACGTACAAGGTGTAAGCACCTTCCTCAGCGCACGTCTGCAATCAACAGAAGGCTTATATCTCAGTGTGAGATGCTCCCCGCCTCTATAGGCGGTGGGCAACAATATAATCTCAGCGGTGGGTGTCAACCCCCCACTGATATATACGCTCCGCGCACTTATCATACATTCACATCACGAGTATTGCGCGAAGAAAAAAGACCTCTGCTTCCAAGCAGAGGCCTTACATGATTACAATACTTCTCACAACTTTCAACCAAGGAACTTCATAGAAAGTACGATGGAAAGAACAAAGAAGATAACAGCCATAACTTTGGTTGCTTTCTCGAGACCGCCTTCCATCGAGCGTCCCCTGTTCTGTCCCCAATATGTCTCAGCCGCACCGGCAATAGCGCCGAGACCGGCGTCCTTACCTTCCTGCATAAGAACAATGACAGTGAGACCTATACAATCAATAACATAAATGATTGTGAGAACAATCTTTAAGATATCCATACTTCACCTCTTCAAAACAAGCTAAATGAAATAATATCATAAAGGTTTTCAAAGCGCAATACATAATATTATAAATATTCCTGCTTCTTTAGCACTGAATCTTCTGCTTCATTCCGGTATACGTATCCGATTCGTGATTCTTTCGTTCATTTTCCCCAAAAGCATCCCTCTTTTCAGGTATTTTTCTGGTTAAGTTTCTTTACTTTGCAGGAACAGTGAAGTAAAATAGTAGTAGTATCAGGCGCAATCTATGGTTATAACAGGCTCCGCCAAAACCCAACTGCGGAAAAAGCCTGCATTATAAGAAAAGGAGAAACTATGAGCGACAAAAGACCAACAGTATTAATGATCCTCGATGGTTACGGACTCAGCGACACAGTTGAGCATAATGCCGTAGCGATGGCAAATACGCCGGTTATGGACGAGCTGGAAGCTACCTGCCCGTTCCAGAAAGGCTATGCAGCAGGTATGGCAGTAGGTCTTCCGGACGGCCAGATGGGCAACTCCGAAGTAGGCCACATGAATATGGGCGCAGGCCGCATTATCTATCAGGAACTCACCCGTATTTCCAAGGCAATCGATGATGGCGATTTCTTCAAGAACGAGGAGCTTATTGCAGCCGTTCAGAACGCTCTGGACAACGACTCCTCTCTTCATTTAATGGGACTTCTCTCTGACGGTGGTGTACACAGCCACAATACTCACCTCTACGGACTCCTTAAGCTTGCTAAGAACATGGGTCTCAAGAAAGTATATGTTCACTGCTTCATGGACGGCCGCGACACACCGCCCGAATCAGGCAAGGGCTTTATCGAAGCTCTCGAAGCTAACATGGCTATGATCGGTGCCGGCGCAATCGCTACAGTTGCTGGCCGCTACTATGCAATGGACCGCGATAACAACTGGGATCGTGTAAAACTCGCTTACGATGCCATGACCAAGGGTGAAGGCGTCCAGGTCAAGAGTGCGGTTGAAGGCATGGCTGCTTCTTACGCAGACGGCAAGCCGGATGAATTCGTTCTTCCGTTCGTAGTACAGAAAGACGGCGCTCCGACAGCTACGATCAAAGACGGCGATTCCGTTATCTTCTTCAACTTCCGTCCGGACCGTGCCCGTGAAATGACACGTGCTTTCTGCATCGATGATTTCACAGGCTTCGACAGAGGCCCGAGAATCGTTACCAAGTTCGTCGTATTCACGGACTATGATGCAACAATCCCGAACAAGGATGTTGCGTTCAAGAAACAGGTCATCACAAACTCCTTCGGCGAATATCTCTCCAAGCTCGGCATGAAGCAGCTCCGCACAGCTGAGACAGAGAAATATGCACACGTAACATTCTTCTTCAACGGCGGCGTTGAGGAACCGTTCCCGGGCGAAGACAGAGTTCTTATTCCGTCCCCGAAGGTCGCTACATATGACCTTAAGCCGGAAATGAGTGCGTTCGAAGTATGCGATGCTCTCTGCGGTGCTATCAGAAGCGGCAAGTATGACTCTATCGTAGTCAACTTCGCAAACGGCGACATGGTCGGACATACCGGCATCGAAGCTGCTGCAATCAAAGCTGTTGAAGCTGTTGACAAGGTAGTCGGCAGAGTCGTTGAGGCGATCAAGGAAGTCAACGGACAGCTGTTCATCTGCGCTGACCACGGCAACTGCGACAAGATGGTCGACGAAAAGACCGGCAAGCCGTTCACAGCTCATACAACGAACCCGGTTCCGTTCATCCTTGTAAATGCTGATCCGAAGTGGGATCTGGCAGAAGGCGGACGTCTCTGCGACATCATCCCGACTCTGCTCGGTCTTATGGGACTTGAGCAGCCTGCAGAGATGACAGGTAGATGCCTGCTTGTCGAGAAGAAATAATCTCTTCGCTTTTCATACTGAAATCAAGGAAATCTTTCAGTATATTTCCTTGAGTAATAAAGTCAGAAACAGGGCTGTCGCATCTGCGGCAGCCCTGTAATTCTTTTATTCTTCATCGCGCAATACTCGTGACGTAAGCCTATGATACGCGCGCAAAGTGATGCTCGTCTTCATCGCGCAATATGTGTCCGTAATCTTTTTTATCCCCGTCTCCTTCTTAATCCGGTCCGAATCACAAAGCAGGCTATAACGGTGCATACAACCCACAATACCGGCCGGGATTCATCTCCTGTCTTTGCCGCCGGGACAGTTGTCGCGCCGGTTCCGCTTCCTTCTCTCTTCGAAGCTTCCGAAGTTGATTTCGATGAGACGCCCTGCGATGCGCTGTTTCGAGGTGTGACAGTCACCCGAGGTTTTGCTGAAACAGTAGCCTGAGGCTTAACTGTAGCGCTCGGCCCCGGCTTTCCGGTAACACCTGTAGGAGACGGGCCGATACTCCAGGTGACGGTCTTATCTTCTGTGGTTCCGTCCTCCCATGTGCACCAGTCCGGATCTTTCAGTTTTAAAGTGGCAGTGTACGTACCGGTCTCGGTCCCCACATTTCCCGTAATGGTATAGTAACCTTCCGGGCTTTGACGAACACCCGTCTGTTCTTTCCCTTTGTAAACAAGTCCTTTCCTTGCAGAAGGAATTTTTATGGCAAATGTATCCCACCAGGGAGCTACAGCCTCTCCTACCTTAGTTGAACGGCTGACAGGATTCAGATAATTATCACCCTCGCGGACGCTGTTTCCGAATACATACAGTACGCCCTTATATTCAGCCGAACATACCATGACCAGATTATCATATGAGGCTCTTTTTCCGTATGGAATGTATTCCTCTTCTGACAGGATATATGTATCCGCATCAAGAACTCTGTCTCCGGCCGCATCGATGTAACCTTCGCCTTCTTCGGCTTCTACCCCTGAGTAACCGACAAGGTAAATATTCCGGTATCCTGTAATCACCTCATGAGCAGGATAATTTCCTGTAGGTAAATCTGTATGCGGATAGCACTCAGATGTTTTACCGGTTCTGCCGGCTCCTATTTCAATTCTCTGTACCAGCTCCCTGCTCTCCTCTGATTTTCCGTTCTGAAAAATTAAACCTCCGGAAACATAGATAGCTTTTCCGTCGGTAGCAGTGCGTGGGGAAAGTACCGCAGTTTCAAGCTCTCCGACAAATTTGTCATCATCACCTGCTATATCCATATAATTAATGATTTTGCAAAATTCGTCAGAATCGGTGTCTTTGTTATACTTTTCCCCTCCTATCGTGTATAAATCTCCGTTCATGTTGACCAGTGAAGATTTTTGGTATACTCCCCAGTCAAGATCCTTCCACAGACCTGTTCTCGGACTATAAGAGAATACTGTTGTATAAAGCTTTTCCCCTTTTCTGTAAGTTCCGCTGACGAGAAGTTTCCCCCTGTAACCTGCGACAGATATGTAGGCCATCGCTTCAGGCATATCTGCTACTTTTTCCCAGCTCTTTTCTTCCGGCGAATACCGTAACACACTTTTTGCATAATTGTCATCATAGTCAAGCTGATCATGTAGCAGTACATAAATATAGTCATTTAATCCCAAGATAGCAGCTACGGCACATCCTTTCGGATTAAGCTCTTTAGGAATATCGGGTATATCTGTTTCATAGAGAGGAACTGCATGATCGGAAGACGAGTCCGGAACGGTAAAAAGAAATGAGCCCGACCCAAATCCCGCGTCTGTCTTCACCTGCACGATTTGAATTCCGCTCCTCATACCTGAAGGACAGCGTACGATGACCCTCTCGTCACTCCAGCTGACAGATTGCGCCTCTGTACCGGATATTATGACATTTCCGCCCTCGCCGAAGTTTTTTCCGGTTATCAGAATCGTTTTATCCGTATCACCGGTCACAATAGCTGTGATAACAGGCCCGTAGTCTCCCGGAGATACCCCCATATCAATCGCTCCATGGGATGAACAGGACTCAAGATGCTCCTTTTCAAGAACTCTTGATTTTATCTCACTTACGACCTCAGCGGCACTTGCCTTATTCCTGTCTCGTCCGCAATACAGAATTGCTGCCTCCGCCGCAACATGCGGGCAAGCCATTGAAGTGCCGTCCAT
This sequence comes from uncultured Lachnospiraceae bacterium, assembly GCA_902776305.1. GTDB lineage: Bacteria > Bacillota > Clostridia > Lachnospirales > Lachnospiraceae > Chordicoccus. Next base: position 314,151 of record CACYPS010000001.1, read on the forward strand.
GAAAGTATATGGAAGCAGAGCGGCGGTATTTGAACCGGCACCGATCTGATCTATAAAAATTGTCTCTCCGGCCATAAACGACCCTTCCGGTTTATAGACATTTACATTAAGCCGAATAAAGTTCTGAGAACCGTCTTCTGTCCTGTGAAGAGGTATTTCGGTCCCCTTCTGCAAAAGTTCGGGAACATTGCTTATCGAGACTATACTCCAGTTTCCGCAAACATCGTTATCTAAAGATTTTGCCGCTATTCTCTTCCCATCCTTTCCCGTACCCTGTCTGTCGATGCTGCAGACATGCTGGCCGCCCGGTATATAAATTGCAAGAGATGTATACAAGACCTGTTCATTATCTCCAACGGGAATGTCAATAGAAAATGAAAAAGCGGATAATCCTTCTCTGACCTCGTCCAATGATACTTTGAGAGCTTTTCCGTCATGATCATATGAATACCCGTCAGCAGACTGCGAAGCTGACAGTTTAACAGCACTCAAGTCTCCTGAGTTGACAATGGGTACAGAATCAAATTCCGTATTATAATAGGCTGCATTCGGATCGAAAGAACCGAAATAAGTTTTTGAACTATCAGCTTTTTTCTTTGTGCTTACAGAAGAAAGAATTGAGACTCCCGGTGCATAGACATCCGTATCGCCCGCTCCGTAATTTGAAAAATGCGCTTTTTCGTATGTCGGTGTAGCTGCATTCACAATCACAGTGTTCGAACTTTTCGAATACGGGAGATTTGAATTATCGCTCAAATCAAAACAGGTACTTTCATTGCCGGAAGAATACACACATACAATTCCTCGCTTCTCAAGTTCTTCAATTTCGGAAACCATAAGAGGGCATGTTATCTCTCCGCTGTATGAATTACTCGTGACTCGCACATCAACTCCGGAATCCGCCGCATCACATACAAATGCCATTGCCTTGACAATCGCAAGATCCGTCATTGTATTATCCTCTTCTATCACCTTGATTGCCATGATCCTGCATCCCGAAGCCAGTCCACTGATTCCTTTCCCGTCCCATGCACCGGCAATGACACCCGCGCAATGCGTTCCATGTGATTCATAATCCATCGGATTCTTTTTATCTCCGGTCTCGGCTGTGTTTATTCCGTAGGGACCGCACTGCAGCTTTTCCTGAAGCTCAGACGGAAAGACATACATGACATCCTTCAGATCCGGATGTTCATAATCGACACCGCAATCAATGACAGCAACAACGCCCGCCGCGTTCTGACTACCTGTTTCGTTCCAGTTCGGTGAATGCACATTATACAGATCTGCCGGATCATACTCTGTAACCGGTGTATAAGAATTGCCCGCATATTCCCACTGATACTTTGTCAAGTCGAAAGAACTATCTTCCGGGCTTGTGCCAACCAGAAGGCTTGTATCATCACTGCCTTGTTCGCTTACATCTTCCTCTGCGTCTTTCTCCGAAGGTTCCGTAGAATAAGGTTCATGGATATAGTTCGGCTGCGCATACAATACGCCCGTCTCACGAAGAACTTCCGACAAAAGTTCCCTCGTGCTCCTGTTCTCATCCTCGATAAGAAGCACGGAAATCCTGTCCTCTGATTCACTGTTAACGTCGTCAGGCGTTTCAGATCCGGAAAAGCCTATCAGTTCCTCTTCAAAAGCCGGTGCAAGAACTTCACCGGTCGCCTCCACATAGCTCTCAGCGCTAATCCCGTCAATCAGAACAGCATTGTCTACCAGAGATGTTGTACCGGACAGATTTGCAGATCCGTCACCCTCTTCAAGTCCATGTTCCTCTTCGGAACTTTCGTTTCCGGTGCCAACTACATCTGATGAGCCTGTCAGCTCTTCAAAGCTCCCGTGAAACCTGTCGTAGAGTACCAGCACCTGCCCTTCAACATACTCTCCGTCCGCGCACAGTTTCTCCACCTTCTCTTCGAGGGTCTCATTGTCCGGACTTTCACTTTCTTCATCTGAAAGTCTGTCATCGTAATCGGTGTCATACAACATCTCAGCCTGAGTCAGGCATTGTAAAGAAGCTGTTGCGACTGAAAAAACAAGTAGGATGGCCAGAATCAACTTTATCCTGCCGGTCACGGAAGTTTTCTTTCTCATAGTCTGTGTCACCTCATAGTGGTCTTTTTCTCAAAGAAACGGGCTGCGGCATTACTTGCCGCAGCCCGCAAAATCCCGGATATAATTCAAATTGAATTATTTGTTGTAATGAATAATATCAGCGAAGCTCGGCTTCAGGGAAGCGCCGCCAACAAGGCCGCCATCGATGTTCGGCTTAGCGAACAGCTCAGCTGCGTTGCCGCCGTTTACAGAACCGCCGTAAAGGACGCGAACTTCTTCAGCAACCTCTGCACCGTAAAGCTCAACAAGGAGTGCACGGATCCATCCGCAAACTTCCTCAGCCTGATCTGATGTAGCTGTAACGCCTGTTCCGATAGCCCAGATCGGCTCATAAGCGATAACTACGTTCTTAACAGCGTCAGCATCTACGCCGAGAAGACCGATCTTAACCTGCTGACGAACCCATTCCTGAGTTACGCCCTGCTCTCTCTGTGTAAGAGATTCGCCGCAGCACATAAGAGGAGTAATGCCATGCTCAATGGCCTTGAGGACTTTCTTGTTAACGATTTCATCTGTCTCAGCGAAGTATTCACGTCTCTCGGAATGTCCGATGATGACATACTTAACACCAAGGTCATCCAGCATAGACGGAGCAATCTCGCCTGTGAAAGCACCCTTCTCTTCGAAGTACATATTCTCAGCACCGATCTTGATATTTGTTCCTTCAGCTGCTGCAAGAGCTGCCGGAAGGTCGATTGCCGGTACGCAGAAGAGGACGTCTACGTCGTCAGATGCGAAAGCTGCCTTATTCTCGTTAATAAAAGCTGCTGCCTCAGCCGGTGTCATGTTCATTTTCCAGTTTCCTGCTGCAAGGATACGTCTTGCCATGGGTATCACCCTCCTTATAATTTAATTGGGAGCCGCCGGCTTTTGCTACTCACTAACTGTAAGCTGCACCGTCGGCTGTTATCTCGAACAGATTGTGTGCCGTAGGACACACAATCTGCTTCTCACGTTTGGTCTTATATATTACCTGTCATACATAGAAGCTGCACAGGCATATACTCCGTCAAAAGTATAGTGAATCGATTCGATTCTTACTCAATTATTTGTCGTTAGCTGCTGCAACGCCCGGAAGCTCCTTGCCTTCAAGGAATTCAAGGGAAGCGCCGCCGCCTGTGGAGATGTGGCTCATCTTCGGGCCATAGCCGAGCTGGTTAACAGCTGCTGCGGAATCGCCGCCGCCGATGATTGTTGTAGCTTCTGTCTCAGCCAGAGCAGCTGCAACTGCCTTTGTACCTGCAGCAAGGATCGGATTCTCGAAAACGCCCATCGGGCCGTTCCATACGACTGTCTTAGCGGACTTAACAGCATCGCTGTAAAGCTCGATTGTCTTCGGTCCAATATCCATACCCATCTTGTCAGCCGGGATTGCATCTGCATCTACAGTTACTGTAGCGATCTCAGCATCGATCGGGTTCGGGAAAGAATCTGTGCAGACTGTGTCTACCGGCAGATAGAGCTTCTTGCCGAGAGCAGCTGCCTTGTCGATCATTTCCTTGCAGTAGTCAAGCTTTGTCTCATCGCAAAGAGACTTGCCGATTTCAAAGCCCTGAGCCTTCAGGAATGTGTAAGCCATACCACCACCGATGATAAGTGTATCGCACTTCTCAAGAAGGTTGGAGATAACGTTCAGCTTGTCAGCAACCTTAGCGCCGCCAAGGATAGCTACGAACGGACGAACCGGATTCTCAACAGCGTTGCCGAGGAAATCGATTTCTTTCTGCATCAGATAACCAACTGCGCATGTGTCGATGTACTGTGTAACACCAACGTTGGAGCAGTGTGCACGATGAGCTGTTCCGAAAGCATCGTTGACAAATACATCAGCGAGAGAAGCAAGTTCCTTGGAGAACTCTTCGCCGTTCTTTGTCTCTTCCTTGCGATAACGTGTATTCTGAAGAAGAACAACATCGCCATCCTTCATAGCTGCTACAGCTGCCTTAGCATTCTCGCCGACAACATTGTCATCAGCTGCGAATACAACTTCCTGGCCAAGGAGCTCGGAAAGACGTACAGCAACAGGAGCAAGTGAGAGTTCCGGCTTCGGCTCACCCTTCGGCTTGCCAAGGTGGCTGCAAAGGATAACCTTTCCGCCGTCAGCGATCAGCTTCTTGATTGTCGGAAGAGCTGCGACGAGACGGTTCTCATCGGTGATAACGCCAGCCTTCAGCGGTACGTTAAAATCGCAGCGGCAAAGGACGCGCAGGCCTTTTACGTTGATGTCATCAACAGACTTTTTGTTAAGCATTGGAATCAATCCTCCTTTATTATGGTCTCTCTATGATCAGCACTTATGTGCGTAATCTTCATATTTTCAAAAGTTGCAGTCTCATGCCTGACCCGGCAGAGACTCACATGGTATGTTCTTACATCCTGAAACTCATTTTCCATGATGTAAAAAAGGGTCCGGCCCATTTATGACCGGACCCTGTGAGGTCTTAGTTCAATTCAAATTATTCGGAAAGAAGCTTGCCGAAGTACTTGATTGTACGAACCATCTGGCTTGTGTAGGAGTTCTCGTTGTCATACCAAGAAACAACCTGAACCTCTGTTGTGCCGTTGTCAAGCGGCATAGCCATTGTCTGTGTAGCATCAAACAGAGAACCAAATCTCATGCCAACGATATCGCTGGAAACGATCTCATCTGTGTTGTAGCCGAAGGACTCTGTAGCAGCAGCCTTCATAGCAGCATTGATCTCGTCCTTTGTAACTGTGCCTTCAACAACAGCTGTAAGGATAGTTGTGGAGCCAGTCGGGGTCGGTACACGCTGAGCAGCGCCGATGAGCTTGCCGTTCAGTTCCGGGATAACAAGGCCGATAGCCTTTGCAGCACCTGTGCTGTTCGGAACGATATTAACAGCAGCAGCGCGAGATCTTCTCAGGTCGCCCTTTCTCTGCGGTCCATCAAGAGTCATCTGATCGCCTGTGTAAGCGTGGATTGTGCACATGATACCGGACTTGATCGGAGCCAGGTCATTAAGAGCCTTAGCCATCGGTGCAAGGCAGTTCGTTGTGCAGGATGCAGCAGAGATGATGTGATCATCTTTTGTAAGAATCTCATGGTTTACATTGTAAACGATGGTCTTCAGATCATTGCCAGCCGGAGCAGAGATGACAACATACTTAGCACCAGCATCGATGTGTGCCTGAGCTTTAGCTTTGCTTGTGTAGAAGCCTGTGCACTCAAGAACTACGTCAACACCAAGCTCGCCCCACGGAAGGTCTGCAGCGCTCTTCTCAGCGTAGATTGTGATCTCATGTCCATCAACGATAATGGAATTATCTGTGCTCTGTACTTTGTCCCAAAGCTCGAACTTGCCCTGAGATGAGTCATACTTAAGCAGGTGTGCAAGCATAGCCGGAGAAGTAAGGTCGTTGATAGCTACGATCTCAAAACCCTCTGCTGTGTACATCTGACGGAAAGCCAGACGGCCAATACGACCAAAACCGTTAATTGCAACTTTTACTGCCATAATCGTGAATCCTCCTGTAATTAATAATATTACTTTACCTAAGGTTTAAAACCTAAAAATATTGTACTCAAATTTCAACAAAAATACAAGGAATATTTAAAGTTTTTTGCTTCAAAACGTCAACTTTTTTCGATTCCTTCCTTTTTTCGTGTACATAATATGCATAATACGTTCACTTGGAGACACAAGATATTGACAAAACTGTGCATAGCCGAAGGTATTCTTCATCAATCATCAGAATTGTCAGTATAATCATGCTCCGATAATCGTTCCGCCGCCCAGTACAACGCCTTCTCGGTAGAAAACGACCGACTGACCGGGCGTCACCGCCCTCTGCGGCTCCTCAAAAACTACATGAATGCGATCCTCTCCCACCCGTTCGACATAAGCAGCCGCTCCCAGGTGATTATATCTGATCTTGGCTATGACAGGTTCCTTTCCGGACACATCCGAAATCCCCATAAAGTTCAGATCCTCCGCATAGAGTTCCCGCACGAACAGGTCCGCGTTGTCGCAGATGACAACTTCATTGGTTTCAGGACGGATCTCCTTTACGAATACGGGTCTGCCGAGCGATATTCCCAAGCGCTTTCGCTGACCGATCGTATAGTGTGTGATTCCCTTATGTCGGCCGAGAATATTTCCTTCCATATCGACAAAGTTCCCAGGCTCGTCATGAGTGCCTGTATCCCGCTCAATAAACCCTGCATAGTCTTTATCCGGAATGAAACAGATTTCCTCGCTGTCGGGCTTATGTGCGACCGGAAGATCCGCCTCCTCTGCGATCCTTCGGATTTCTTCTTTCGTATACTGCCCGCAGGGCATAATCGTTCTCGAAAGTTGCTCCTGGGTCAGCTTATAGAGGGCGTATGTCTGGTCTTTAGAACGGCCGTCAATCGATTTGGCGGATCTGAGAGACCAGCGACCATTTTCAAGCTGCACGACGCTCGCGTAGTGCCCCGTAGCGATATAATCAGCGCCTAATGCCATGCTCTTTTCGAGCAGGCTCTCCCACTTCACATGGCGGTTACAGACGATGCACGGATTGGGGGTTCTTCCGGCGCGGTATTCGTTTATAAAATAGTCAATGACCTTCTCACGAAAAACATCTTTGAAGTCTATAACGTAATATGGAATATCGAGTTTCTCCGCGACGCGCTTTGCATCGGCTACAATTCCGTTGCCGCCTTCACCGTTCTCCTCCAACGGGCAGAAATCCTCATCCTCCCGGGTCTTCATGGTCACCCCGATGACGCGATACCCCTGCTGCTTCAGCAGATAGGCGCAGACTGAGCTGTCGACACCTCCGGACATACCTACAACAACCGTTTTCATCTTACTGTATTCTCCCTTATCTAAATCCAAAATTCCTCAGCCAGCATATGAAGGACATACTCTATATCAGATAATAACACGTTTATTGTTTTCTGCGATACCGGAAAATCAAAGAGTCGCGCAGCGACTTCTTCCATAACGAGCGAGCGTGCATCCTCGCGTGCCTATGCATGCAAACAATGCTTCAGTGGAGCAATGTTTCACTGAGCGTTTTATGTCATAGGGAATGTAGTTTTCTCTGACAAAAAAAGACCTGCCCCATTACGGTTCAGGTCCTAAAACTCCGTTCACACCCGGCTGATGACGGATCAGCTTCTCGGGTGAGCTCTTTCGTAAACGTCTCTCATCTTGCCGATGCTCATGTTCAGGTATATCTGCGTCGTAGAGATATCAGAGTGTCCCATCATCTCCTGCACAGATTTGAGATCCGCTCCGTTTTCAATCATGTGCGTCGCAAAGCTGTGCCGCAATGTGTGCGGCGTTATTTCTCTTTCGATTCCCGCACTGCGTGCATACCCCTTAAGAAGCTTCCAGAATCCCTGGCGGCTCATCTTACGGCCGGAGACATTAGTAAAAAGAATGTCACTCTTCTCCGCTTCGGGAAACGTGCTCCTTGCTTCGGAAATATAAGTACTGAGAGCAGTTCTGGCAGCATTTCCGAACGGTACAACTCTCTCTTTCGTCCGGTCCGTACATATGATGTAGTTCATACTCATATTGATGTCGGATACTTTCAGATTGATGAGTTCGGAGACTCTTATACCGGTCGCATAGAGAAGCTCCATCATCGCACGATCGCGCATCCCCTTTCCGGTCACAGGATTCGGCTGTGCGAGCAGTCTGTCCACCTCGCGTATTGTCAGAGTATCCGGCATCTTTTTCTCAACTCGAGGCGCTTTGAGATCGTCAGAAGGATTGTCATCGATCAGATGCTTCTTCTCAAGATAATTGAAGAAAGCACGGATAGACGCAACGCTCCTCGATATGGAAGACGCGGCATAGTTCTGCTCTTCCATGTAAAGCATATACGAATTGAGATCCGTGGATGTAACAGCTCCCCAACTGTCTATTTCCAGATCTTCACTGAGATAATCCGCGAGCTTCTCAAGATCCCTGTGGTAAGAAAGCTCGGTATTAACGGACGCTTTTTTTGTTTTATGCAGATATTTTATAAACTTCTGAATTGCTTCTTCCATAGTTATCCCCTCAATTCCTCGCGAATTTACATGCGAAACGCTCTTTGGGAGCGTAAGGGCATGATAAAGAATAAAAAGCAATTCACCCTTCGCTTTAGAGTTACAATCCCCCTGCCTTATAGAGCTGTCATAAACGTAATAGTGAGAAACACGGTCATAGCCGACAAAACCGGATCATTGTCATCTGCCGGCGACCGGCTATCTTCCGGACGCTTGCCGCATCCTCCGATAAAAGGTATTATACATACCGATTTACATAAATTCAAACACTAAATAAGCCGCATTTTTCCTTTATTTACGCGGAAAATGCGGCTTTCGCAATATATAGGTTTCCATAAAACACAACCCCACTATATGTAGGGCATGCCCGGAAATTGTATTTTAAAAATACAATCAGAAATACAATTTTCCCCAGGTCGTACGCTCAATTGTCAGAGCGGAGTAATGCACAAGGTCCTCGATCGTGGTCGTAAGACCTGCAAATACCACGATGTCAGGATGTATCCTGTCAACGATCCGCTGAATGTTGTCCTCGTCGAACTGGTGGATAAAAGCGGCCTTATTGAAGCTCTCTGCGATCCACGGGAACATCTGCATCCAGATATAGGAGTCGCCGACGATCAGGATATCAGGTTTCGACGTATCTCCGCTCTCGTAATAACGGTTCGAATGCCATGGATCGTTTGCGACATATCCGATTTTTGAGAACCACTCCGGATTTCTCACGGAAACAGGATTCTTTAACGTGTACTCCACATCTTCTTCAGAGAAGTTCTGGCCGAGGACTGTATTCGTCCTCTCCAGGATTGCAATATTGAAGTCGTCCTCCGTCAGGATCTTGATATCATCATGAGGCATGACCTTCTGTATCTGAGCCATCAAAGTCTGATAACCGATGAAGCAGCCCTGCTGATTCCAATGTCCTCCGTCGTAAGAACGATAGCACACCAGTTTTCCGGCATCTTTGGCATCTCTCAGCTCATTATTGACAACACTCAGATTGATTTGCGGGTAATTCATCGATATCGTCTTAAGTAGATTGATCTCGGAATTCGGTCTGACCTGAGTAATATAACCGTTCAGATTATCAGGATAAATATCAACCTTGTAAGGAAATGTTACCGCACAGAATGCTATTCCCTGATCTTTGAAGAAATTGTTGATGTCCTCCATTCTGCTGATGAATGTCATCATCTCCTCATTGGTCATAACGTCCTTGTGCTGTGCGTTCTTGAGCGTCAGACTCTCTTCGTCGAGTGAATAATACCAGTCATTCATTACAACTGCCGCATCCGATCTGAACTCATTCATGAAGCCGTAAATGAGATAATTATAGAAGGTCTTGGCGATCTGCCGTCCGCCGACGTTGTCATCGATCCAGTCCTCAATATCCTCGGTATAACCCTCATAAGGCGTCCATGACTTAGGCGCTTTAGCCAGGAATCTGTTCTCGTCAGACTGAAGCGCCCCGCCCTTTTTGTCCGCAAAATAAAGCGGAAGAGCCAGCATTAGAATAAAACATATAATTATAAATACATCAATTACTCTGTTCTTCATCTGTAAAACCTCAGTTTAATACCTGATATAAAGGAAAGACTGGAATGTGCTGCTCATAACAATGAGTATACTGATTCCGAGGAGAGCAAGATAGAAAAGATCCCATATCCGATTCCTTCTGAATCGCTCTCCGAGTTTGTCAAATACAGGTGTGCACGCGATAACGGAGACGATCAGGATCATGATATTTCTCTGGGATAAATACCATCTGAGCGTAAAACCCGAATTCCACGTACTGTTCAATCCTATAAGCGAAGGCAGGAACGCAAGGCCCTGTCCGATATCTTCAAAGTAAAAGAATACCCATCCGATCACGATCACAAGCAATGTCACAATTCGCCTGATTATGACAGGGAACTCCACATGAAGGTGCCTGTCTCCCCACCTCTCCAAGCAGAGAATCAGTCCGTTCCAGGCTCCCCACAGGCAGTAGTTCCAGGTAGCGCCATGCCAGAATCCGGCAATCAGGAATGTAATAAAAAGATTCAGGTAAGGTATGCCGGACTTGCTGCCGCCGATCGGAATATAAATATAATCACGCAGCCAGTTGGACAGAGAAATATGCCACCTTCTCCAAAATTCTGACAGAGAAAGGGAAATATACGGATTATTAAAGTTCTCCTTAAAATCGAAGCCGAACATCTTGGCAAGTCCGATCGCCATATCTGTATATCCGCTGAAATCAAGATAGAGCTGCAGTGTGTAGCTTATAATACCCAGCCACGCGAGAGCCGGTGAATTATTTGTCGTTCCGAGAATATCATGTGCAACGACACCGATCTGATCGGCAAGGAGGACCTTTTTGGCCAGCCCCACCGAGAATCTCCTGATGCCCTCGGTAAATCTCTCGATCGACACCTCCGGCCGCCTGAGCTGTTTGGATATATCACTGTAACGAATAATCGGGCCTTCGACAATCTTAACAAAGAACGACATATACAGCGCAAAACTGAAGAAGTTCTTCTGGGCCCGTACCTTTCCTCTGTATATATCGGCCAGATAAGAGATGCCCGAAAGGCTCATAAATGAGATACCCAAAATAAAAGTTGTGTACTTATAAAATATTAGGATCGAGACATCGAGAAAAATCGAGATACCCAGTATGATAATAGGCTTGATATCTATCTCTCGTTTTTTCGCCTTGTCAAGCAAAAGTCCTGCCGTATAGTTCAGTATAGTAATGACGGCAAGGACAGGAAGTGCCTTAACGGATGCCCATGCATAAAAAACAATGGATACTACAAGAAGAATAAAGACCCGCAGTCTTGGAAGTATCAGCGAAACAGGGATGTATATCGCAAGCGTTCCTAAGAGAAATATGAATAAAAAGGTATTTGTAGAGAATCCCATAAGCTCCTGCCTAATTGTAAAATGTTATTACTACCCATGAAACTCTAACATAATTCACAAAAAAAAGGAAGAGTGACTTCACACTCTTCCTCTCATAAGCATTATTTTGCATAGTCAATAGCTCTGCTCTCACGAATGACACTGACCTTGATCTGGCCCGGATATTCAAGCTGGGCTTCAATCTCCTTGGCAATGTCTCTCGCAAGAAGTACCATTTCCGAATCATTGACCTGATCCGGAATGACCATGATACGAACCTCACGACCTGCCTGGATAGCATAGGACTTCTCAACTCCCTTGAAGCCATTCGTTATATCCTCAAGCTGCTTCAGACGATTGGTATACGTATCAAGAGTCTCTCTTCTCGCACCCGGTCTTGCAGCGGAAATTGCATCAGCCGCCTGAACAAGACATGCAATAAGAGAAGTGGGCTCGACATCACCGTGATGACTTTCGACCGCATTAATGACAGTGTTGTTCTCCTTGTACTTTCTGCACAAGTCAGCACCAATCTGAATATGCGATCCCTCAACTTCATGGTCAATTGATTTTCCGATATCGTGAAGAAGACCGGCTCTCTTTGCAAGACGAATATCACATCCGCACTCAGCTGCCATAAGTCCGGTAAGCTCGGCAACCTCGATGGAATGCTTGAGTGCATTCTGTCCATAAGAAGTACGATAACGCATTCTGCCAAGGAGCTTGATGAGTTCCGGATGTAAGTTATGGACACCGACTTCAAATGAAGCGGCTTCTCCGTCCTCTCGCATCCGCACTTCAACTTCCTTACGTGCCTTCTCGACCATCTCTTCAATTCTGGCAGGATGAATACGTCCATCGACGATCAGTTTCTCAAGAGCAATTCTGGCTATCTCACGACGTACAGGATCGAATCCGGAAAGAACGACCGCTTCCGGAGTATCGTCAATGATGAGATCCACGCCGGTCATCGTCTCGATTGTTCGGATATTACGTCCTTCACGCCCGATAATTCTGCCCTTCATCTCATCATTCGGAAGCTGTACAACTGAGATCGTTGACTCTGATACATGATCGACAGCGCAGCGCTGAATGGAATTTACGACAATTTCCTTCGCTTTCTTGTCTGCGTCCGTCTTGGCCTGTTCAACCAGCTCGCGGTAAAGCTTTGCTACATCGACCTTGACGTCATCCTGTACCTTCTTGTACAGGTATTCCTTCGCCTCGTCCGTTGTCATGCCGGACACTTTCTGTAACTCCGCCATCGCCTCATCATACAGCTGATCGACCTTCTTCTGCTTCTTCTTAAGCTCTGTTTCCTTTGCAGCAAAATCCGCCTCACGCTTCTCCATAGCATCTGTCTTTCTATCCAGCGCATCTTCCTTAGACTGGATACGACGTTCCTGTTTGGAGATTTCAGCACGTCTGTCTTTGATTTCGCGATCCACTTCATTTTTCGCGGCCAAAGACTGTTCCTTAACTTCAAGCAGCGCTTCGCGCTTCTTAGTCTCGGCAGTCTTAATCGCTTCATCGATTATACTTCTTGCCTTTTCCTCAGCAGTACCGATTTTAATGGCATCCTGCTTTGTTTTGTTGGCAATGGCAGCTCTCCACGTGATCGGAAGTGCAGCTAAAAGAACCAGTATGACCACAATTAAAACATAAGTCATATCAGGAGCACCTCCATTATTAAGTTTTCATTGTACGAATAACAACTACTTTAATATATATTCTTTTTTAACTTATGTCAAGCAGAGCACAACTGAAAAAGATGATGATTACTTGTTTCACCATCATCTTTTTTAGCAGGCAATCGTCTTTATACCATAAGCCGTTCCTGCTGTCGTTATGCTGTTTACGAAAAAATCTCCCGCATCACAGATGCGATATCCTCCCCGCGGTATCCGCGGCCTGCGAGAAAATTGGCTATCTTTCCGTATGTTTTCGGATCGCTCATATCCTTTCCGGAAAGCTTTTTTTCGGCGAGAGTCCGGATCTGATCGCGTTCATCCCACTCGCCGGCTTCCTCAAATGCGGAATCAATCACATCTGCAAGGACACCTTTCTTCAGAAGATCGTATCTCAGGCGCTTTGCGCTCTTCTTTGACCGATAGTATTCTATATAGCGGACCGAGTATTTCAAGTCATCAATATAGCCGAAACTTCTGACATACTCGATTGTCTCCTCAATCACCTGCCCGCTGTATCCTGTCTTTTCAAGCTTTTCCCGAAGCTGTTTTTCCGTCCGGTCCTGATCTGTGAGAAGATATAGCGCTCTTTTCTTCGCTCTTGTCAGTTCTTCCATAATTTGCTCCTCCAGGGTCAGGCGACCATGCTTGCATGGTTATCTGACCCGCCGATCAAAGTTTGAAAGTTTACTTTCAAACTCGCTCCTCCAGGGTCAGGCGACCATGCTTGTATGGTCATCTGACCCGCCGATCAAAGTTTGAAAGTTTACTTTCAAACTTCTGTCCCGCAGATCAGCTTAAGCTTCTTAAGTCAGGCTCTCTCCTTATTCATCGGTTCCTTCCAGGATCGCATTATCCGCTGAATCGATTTCCGCGGAAGCATCCGACGGAAGTCCGTATGCCATACGAACTTTCTGTTCGACTTCATACATGATCTCCGGGTTCTTTTCAAGATATGCTTTCGCATTCTCACGCCCCTGTCCGATTTTCTCATTGTTGTAGGAGAACCAGGCTCCGCTCTTTTCAATAATATCATTGCTGACAGCAAGATCAAGTATATCCCCTGACTTGGAGATACCTTTTCCGAACATAATATCGAACTGTGCTTCCTTGAAAGGCGGAGCAACCTTATTCTTCACGATCTTGATTCTTGTGCGATTTCCAATAACTTCACCGGAAGCTTTCAATGTCTCTGTGCGTCTGACATCCATGCGAACAGAAGCATAGAACTTAAGAGCACGTCCACCTGTAGTAGTTTCGGGATTGCCGAACATAACACCGATTTTTTCGCGAAGCTGATTGATGAAGATAACGATGCACTTCGTCTTGCTGACCGTAGCGGTAAGTTTTCTGAGGGCCTGGCTCATAAGTCTGGCCTGCAGACCCATATGGGAATCGCCCATCTCACCGTCGATCTCAGCCTGCGGAGTCAAAGCGGCAACTGAGTCAACGACGATTATATCAATAGCACCCGAACGGACCATGGTCTCTGTAATCTCAAGTGCCTGTTCACCTGAGTCCGGCTGCGAAATATACAGATTGTCGATATCTACTCCGATATTCTTTGCATAGACCGGATCAAGGGCATGCTCTGCATCGACAAACCCCGCAATTCCGCCTCTCTTCTGCACTTCTGAGACCATATGCAATGCGACAGTCGTCTTACCGCTGGATTCAGGTCCGTAAATCTCGATAATTCTTCCCTTGGGAATTCCTCCGAGGCCGAGTGCTATATCAAGGGACAGGGAGCCCGTGGGGACTGTCTCCACATTCATATTGGCCTGTGACTCTCCCAATTTCATAACCGCGCCCTTACCGAATTCTTTCTCAAGATGGCCGATGGCCGCTTCAAGCGCACGCTCCTTATCTGTACGATCTTTTTCCATACTTGCTGTATTCTTATTCTTCAAAATTTCACTCTCCTTTGTGTGTGCGAACATTCGTTCGCGCCTATAGGTACAATACTACAGGTCCTGTCTCTTGTCAATGCATTTTTTGCATTTACACGAAAATATGTTCTGATTTTTTCTGCTGAAAGAGGCGAAAAGAACTTCCGCCGATCGACCCGGAGGATCCGGAGAAAAAATACGGTCAGAACGCTGTCGGACATTCTACCGTAAAATAACACGGAGCTGCCGCATTTTGGCAGCTCCGTAAATGACGATAAATCGGTCGTTTTTCTGAGAGAAAGCTATCTCAGCATCAAGTCTAATTCTGATCAGTGAATGATCAGCCGATCAGCCAATCATACAGTTCCTGATACTGAAGTGCGGAAGCTTCCCAGGAGAAGTCAGCATCCATAGCACGCTTGACCATCTTATCCCACTCTTCTCTGTCATCATAGAAGATCTTCTCTGCGTAACGAACGGTTCCCATCATCTCATGGGCATTGTAGTTCGTGAAGGAGAAGCCTGTTCCTGTTCCCTCGTATTCGTTGTACGGCTCGACCGTATCTTTCAGACCGCCTGTCTCGCGAACGATCGGAAGAGAACCATAGCGCAGAGAAATCAGCTGAGAAAGTCCGCACGGCTCGAACTGAGACGGCATAAGGAAAGCATCACTTGCGGCATAGATCTTATGAGCAAGAGCTTCGTTGTAGAAGATCTGTGCGGATACTCTTCCGCCATACTTCCACTCGAAGTGACGGAACATGTTCTCGTATCTCTCCTCGCCTGTGCCGAGAATTACGAACTGTACAGCATCCTGGCAAAGCTCATCCATTACGTATGCGATGAGATCGAATCCCTTCTGGTCAGTCAGGCGGGAAACGATACCGATGAGCATGGCATCCGGATCAACATTGAGACCGAGTTCTTCCTGAAGAGCTGTCTTATTCTTGACTTTCTTTGCCTTGAAATCATCAGAATCATAGTTGACGGCAATGAGCGGATCTTTCTTCGGATCCCAGTCTTCATAGTCAATACCGTTCACGATACCGCGCAGGTCATTCTGGCGTGCGCGCATGAGACCGTCGAGTCCTTCACCATAGTACGGCATCTTGATTTCCTCGGCGTATGTCTTGGAAACTGTCGTGATGGCATTTGCATATACAAGACCGCCCTTGAGCATATTCGCATCGCGATTGAACTCAAGCTTATCCGGTGTGAAGTAGTAGTCCGGAAGACCAACGATATCTTTCATGGTCTTGACATCCCATACGCCCTGGAATTTCAGGTTATGGATCGTCATGATAGTCTTGATTCCGCGATAGAATTCATTGGCCTGGAATGCGTCATTCAGATAAACCGGAATGAGGCCTGTCTGCCAGTCATGGCAGTGGATGATGTCTGGGCGGAATTCAATCGAAGGCAGAATAGAAAGAGCAGCTTTGCTGAAGAATGCAAAACGTCCGATATCATACGGCATACCTGCATACGGCTTGTCGCAGGTGAAGAAATCCTGATTATCGATGAAGTAGAAGTGGACACCGTCCAGTTCGCACTCCATGACGCCTACATAGTAGCTGTTCCAGTTAAAATCCATGTAGAAATGTGTCTTGTACTCCAGCATGTCTTTCCATTTCTGGTTCATGAAAGAGTACATCGGCAGGATGACTCTGCAGTCGAAATATTTTCTGTCAATGCACTTCGGAAGAGATCCGACAACGTCTGCGAGACCGCCTGTCTTAACGAACGGCATTACTTCTGATGCTACAAAAAGTATGTTTTTCATCTTTTCCCCAACCTCCCTGGTTGTAAATGTTACAGTGAACTACTTAAATTATAAAACACTCCTTTAACAAAATCCACCATAACTTGCGCAGATTTGTCTCTTTTTTCGTCATTTTGCTACTTTCAATTACCTGACAGTTTTAAGGATCATCAACCGATATGTTCCGTTTTATACTTTTTGCACATCTCCCGCATTTCTTTTGCCGAGTTCTGCGTATTACGTGTTATTTCCGCACCGCCGATGAGTCTGGCCAGTTCATCGATGGATTCCTGCGCGTCAAGAGCCTCGATCCGGGTGATCGCCGCGGAATCTGTCACATCCTTTGTAATGCCGTAATGAGTATCCGCCATAGCGGCGATCTGCGGCAGATGCGTAATGCAGATGACCTGCCTGCCATGAGCAATCACGGCCATTTTCTCAGCTACACGCTGAGCCGTTCTGCCTGAAATTCCGGTATCGACCTCATCGAAGATGAGGGTTTCCGTCTTATCTCCCTCAGCGAACATGGTCTTTATGCCGAGCATAATTCGGGAAAGTTCACCGCCGGAAACCACTTTTCCAAGGGGTCTCAGGCTTTCACCCGGATTGGTCGCTATCATATACTCGACCATGTCTCTGCCTTTCTCCGAGTAAGGAACCTCGTGAAAAGCCATGTCGAAATCTGCCCTGGCAAAATTAAGGTCAAGAAGCTGTCTGTGAACTTCCTCCGAAAAGGCATCCGCTGTCTTTTTCCTTGCACAGGTCAGCCTGTCACAGGCTTCGGAAAGACTCGCTTCCGCCTTCTCATATTCCATCCGGAGCTTCTTTCTTCCCTCCTCGTAATCCTCGAGACCTGCAAGCTCCTCTTTCTTAGACGCAAGAAGATTCATAACGATGTCTATCGTCCTGCCGTATTTTGCCTTAAGATGATTAACCGTATTAAGCCTTTCCTCACATTCCGCGAATTCCTCATCCGCGAAGCTGAGATCACCCAGATACTCCGCAAGGTCACGGTTAAAATCATTCAGGAGATCCTCGATTTCCGAAAGTCTTCCGCGCAGTTCCCCGATCTGCTCATCATATTCACTTACATCATCAAGAAGACCGGATGCTCTTCCGATGGTCTCCCCAGCACTGTCCGGATTGTCATATCCGGTCAGTTCATGTGCATTGCCGGCGGCAACGACGATCTTACGGGCATTTGCAAGTTTTCTGTATCTCTTTTCAAGCTCCTCATCTTCACCCGGTTGAAGATCCGCTTCCTCTATTTCATTGATTTCAAATTCAAGGAAAGACATCCTGCGAAGCCTCTCCTCCTCACTCAGCTCCTCACTGCCCATCTTCTTCCTGAGAGCCGCATACTTTTTGTACTTCTCAGCTACTTCCTTCTTCAGGGCGAGCAGCTCATCGCGTCCGTACGCGTCAAGGAGGTCCAGCTGATGTTCACTGCGGAGAAGTTTCTGATGCTCGCTCTGCCCGTGTATGTCAAGCAGAAGAGATGCACATTCTCTGATCTCGGCAGCCGGCCTTGTCTCACCGTTGATCCTGCATATACTTCGGTTCCCCTGGATCCTGCGGGAGATATAAATAACGCCTTCCTCCTCCGGAATGACACCATACTGTTCGAGTGCTGCCAGCGTCTCAGGATCGCTGACTTCGAACAAAAGCTCCACCAGACCGAACGGTGCGTCTTCCCGCACAAGGCTTCTGGATGCCTTTCCCCCGAGTGCCATCGTGATGGAATCAATGATAATAGATTTTCCCGCACCGGTCTCACCGGTGAGAATGTTGAGCCCCTCCGTGAAATCGACATCTAGTTCACGTATCAGGGCAAGATTTTTGATATGCAGATTTCTGAGCATCCTGCACCTCCCCGTCAATATGTTCACTTTAGTGAGCTGTTCTGGCAATGGATCGTATTCTTCCGATAATTTCAGGCGCAGAATCAGGAGTCCGTACAACCACCATGATCGTGTCGTCACCCGCGATACACCCCAGGACTTCACGCCAGTCAAGGCTGTCAATTGCTGCCGCCGCTGCCATGGCCATGCCCGACACTGTGCGGATAACAACGATATTTCCGGCATGCTCGGCGGACACAAAGGCATCCTCAAGTACTCTCTTATACTTCTGGCTCAGATCCGCATTGCCCGCGGAACCGACTGCATACCTCAGTCTTCCGTCAGCGGATGGGATTTTCCTGAGCTGCAGCTGCCGGATATCTCTGGATACCGTTGCCTGTGTCACGGTAAATCCCGCCTGATTGAGACGCTCCGCAAGTTCTTCCTGCGTCTCGATCTCATATTTTTCTATGAGCAGGAGGATCTGCTCGTGTCTGGCATTTTTCATTTCCCGTTTCTCTCCTTAACACTGAGACTGTCCATGACTGTCACAAAGGTAGCATACAATCATTTTTCAGTGGTCTGTCATCTTCTGCCTGAGCACTTCCAGGAAGCTGATATCACTGATCTTAATAATGTTTGTCTGCTTCTTCGCTCTCTCCACGATGACCCTGTCGCCTGCCCCTACCGAAATATAGGCGTCTCCGTCAAAAGAAACATAGGCCTCGGCTATGCCGGGCATGTTTCCCTGACCGATCTCTACGGTAATCGTATCGTTACTCTGGAACACGATGCTCCTTGTATTCAGGGTATGCGGTGATACAGGCGTCATCAGAATCACCTCTGCCTCCGGCGAAACGATCGGTCCACCCGCGGAAAGACTGTAACCTGTAGAACCGGTGGCTGTGGCAAGGATGATGCCGTCAGCCTTATAAGAATTCAGGTAAGCATCATTAACGTGGTTCAAAAACTTCACCACACGAAGATGCCCCTGGCGGACGATCACGACATCATTGAGAGCGATATCTCTCGCAATGATCTCATTGTTGTGATAAATCGTACCCTGCAGCATCATTCTCTTTTCAATTGAAAATCTGTCCTCCAGGAGGCAGTCCATAGCTTTCTCCGCCCCACGGCGGTTCACCTCGGCGAGATAACCAAGCGTTCCGAGATTGATGCCGAGAAGAGGGATCTGTCTGTCCACAACTTTTTTAGCTGCGCGAAGAAGCGTTCCGTCACCGCCGAGCACGACCACGCAGTCCACATCCTCGGTGATTTCCATCCCGTCGTCACTGACAAAGCACTCGCCGCCTCTCTCCGTGAGGTAATCGACGATCTTCTTTGTGAAGCTTCCTCTCTTATCCTTATCCGTATTGCGCAGAATCATAAATCTTTTCATAACGATACCATAGTCTTTCTTTCACAGGTCTCCCTGTCACTGCATTTTCAGTCTTTCGCCGTCTGTGGGACGTATCTGTTATCCATCTTTTGTGCGCCTCATTTTCCGACAGTTTTCGGCATGGCCTCTGTCTTATCCAGCCTGCTGTGCGCCTCATTTTCCGACAGTATTCGGCATGGCCTCTGTCTTATCCAACCTGCTGTGCGCCTCATCGACAACGCGCAGGATCATGGATTCATCAGGGCCTTTGTCGCCCGTCTCCCCGTCTCCTTTATCGAGATAAGCCAGATATTCAATATTTCCTTCGGGGCCTTTTATGGGCGAATAGTCCAGTCCCAGGACCGTATATCCGATAGTTGATGCGTAGTCGAGAACTTTGCGAATTACCTCCGCATGTACTTTTTTATCGCGTACGACCCCGTGTTTTCCGACTTTTTCGCGCCCCGCTTCAAACTGCGGCTTGATCAGACAGACGACTCTGCCGCCTGCGCAGAGCAGGTCTCTTACCGGAAGAAGAACCTTGACCAATGAAATGAAACTCACATCTATGCTGGAGAAATCTGCTGCATAGGGAATGTCTTCCGGGAGAACATAACGGATATTTGTCTTCTCCATACATGTTACGCGGGGGTCGTTCCTCAGTTTCCAGTCCAACTGTCCCCGCCCGACATCGATTGCTACAACATGCTCCGCACCGTTCTGCAGCATGCAGTCTGTAAATCCGCCTGTCGAGCTTCCGACATCCAGGCACTTCTTTCCCTGAAGGTCCAGTGAAAATGCTCCCACCGCCTTCTCAAGCTTCAGGCCTCCCCGGCTCACGTATTTCAGGGTTGTTCCGCGCACCTCGATCGGAAGTTCTTCGTCAAATGTACTTCCCGCCTTATCTTCCCGGCTTCCGTCCACATAAACGATTCCGGACATAATAACTGCTTTTGCCTTCTCACGCGACGAAGCCAGACCTTTTTCGACGAGAAGGACATCCAGCCTTTTTTTCATTCGAAGTCCTCCGTCCCGCCCTGTGATTCGAGGATCCTGATTTTTTTCTCGACAAGATCGATCCTGCCGCTCACATCTTTGATGAGCTTCATTCCTTCCTCGTACAGTTTAAAAGATTCCTCAAGTGTTATTTCGTCGCTGTCGAGCGCCTTCACCATCCCTTCAAGTCTGGCAAAACTCTCCTCGATCGTCATCTCCTTGTTTTCCTCAGCCATATATCCTCCCAATCTTTTATCAGCCTAACTGTTTTTTTCGGTGCTTTTCACTTCCGCCATAATACTTCCGTCCGTTACGATCACGCGGACAGCATCGCCGATATCCACATCTTCGACTTTCCTTATATTCTTCCCGTTCTCATCACAGACGTAAGAATACCCCTGCCTCAGACGGTCGAGCGGATTCAGGCCGCGAAATCTCTCGATCAGAATCCCGAATCGCATCTTCCGATTGTTAAGAATATCATTCTCTCTGCGCTCCAGCAAAGCCGAATATTCGTCCGCAAGTCTTCTTCGGTCCTCGATACGCTTTTTCAGAGTGTCGCTCATAGCGATCTGAGCATCAGCAAGGAACCGTCTCTTTTCATTTATCAGGCTGGACGGACTTTTGGCGGCAAGATGTGCTCTGTAGTACCTGAGATCATTTTTTGCCGCAACGAGCCTCTTTTTTGTTCCGTTCTCAAGGAGTATCCTGTATCTCTCAATACGGCCGTGGGCGGATATCGTCTTTCGGGTCAGGCTTCGTTTCATGGCATTCTCTATCATATTCAGATCGGAGACAAATTTGCGATAGTCAAATACCGCTATCTCCGCAGCCGCCGACGGTGTCGGAGCTCTAAGATCCGCGACATAGTCCGTGATCGTCGTGTCGGTCTCGTGGCCTACAGCGGAGATCACCGGGGTTCTGCATTCAAATACCGCACGGGCTACAGCCTCCTCGTTGAAAGCCCAGAGATCCTCTATGGAACCGCCGCCTCTTCCGACAATCATAACATCTACGCCGAATTCATCCAGTGTTCGGATGCCCCGGACAATCGACGCCGCTGCACCCTCGCCCTGGACAAGCGCAGGATACAGATAAATCTGCACATATGGATTTCTTCTATAGGAAATATTCTGAATATCACGGATTGCCGCGCCGGTCGGCGCTGTGACGACCCCGATCTTCATGGCATATTTCGGAACAGGCTGTTTGTAACGCCTGTCGAACATTCCCATCTCCTCGAGGTCTTTTTTGAGTTCCATGAACTTCTGATAGAGAAGGCCTGCGCCTTCAAGACGGATCTCTCTGACGTAGAGCTGGTAGCTCCCGCCTTTCTCATAGACATCGACCGAACCGCTGCATACAACATTATCACCGTTCTTCATCGGGAAAGTGAGACCTTTCCTGTTCCCCGCGAACAGTATACAGGACAGCGTTCCGGCCTGATCCTTTAAAGAAAAGTAGATGTGTCCGGAGGTGTGGTATTTTACATTGGATACCTCACCCCGGACAAGAATTCCCTGCAGGAGAATATCCTGTCTGAACATTCCCCTGATATATCTGTTTACCTGACCAACTGTATAAATATTTTTCATGCTTCACTTGATTTGGCGGCCGCTGAAATATTACCGAGGATGCCGTTAATGAACGAAGGAGAATCATCCCCGCCGTATATTTTGGCAATCTCGACGGCCTCATTTATTGCAACGCCTTCCGGTATATTTTCATCAAAAAGCATCTCATAGCAAGCCACCCGGAGAATTGCAAGATCCGCGCTGGCAAAGCGATCGGTTGACCACCCTTTCGCCGTACGGTCCAGAAGCTCATCGATCTCCGCAATATGCTCATGTACTGCGTAATAGCGGTTTTTGAGATATTCTTTTTCTTCTTCCCGGATACCCTCTATACCGTCCAGGTAAAGATCGATCTGCTCATCCATTTCCCTCTCGAGATTGAATGAGAAGATAAATACCATTTTAAAAAGATGTTCTCTTAATTCTCTTCTTTTCAAGTATTTTCCCTCTCAGTCCGCGTCTTCCATCTCAACATCTCCGACAGAAATGTTGACTTCCGTGACTTCCATACCTGTCATGGATTCGATACCGCTCTTGACACGTTCCTGCACATCACGAGCGACCTCCGGAATGCTGTATCCGTACTCGATCGTGAGTGACAGGTCTACTTTGACTTTATTCTCCTCATCAACTTCGATTCTGACTCCTCTGGCCAGGGACTTGGCTCCTTTTTTCGGGATGCTGTCATTTGTGATATTTCCGGCCAGTGAAGTGACGCCCTTAGCTTCCGTTGCCGCCATACCGGCAATAATCGCAACTACATCTTCTGATATCTTCACAGTGCTTACTCCTCCATCATCTCTGATTGTGTAAGTTTTTCTGCCATCTGCCATCTCTTTTCCCTCCTCAAGGAAATGTATCTTGAAGCGGACATACCCGTCCGCTTTCAATTCTTTTATCAATCGTCAGCGTCCCATCCTCCGAACTCAGTCAGCCTGAGTCCCTTGTTACGGTCAAGGGTCATGCCCACGCTCCACTCGTGTTCAAAGAGAAGCAGCGGATTGCCGCGCATATCCTTGACCTTCTTCATATCCGTCGTTCCGTCAAGATTCTCGACATCCACCTCCTGCGGATTTTCGATCCAGCGGATGACTTCATAGGGCAGCGATTCCATGCGGATCTCGACTTTATACTCTGTTTCCAGCCTGAATCTCAGAACGTCGAGCTGCAGAACGCCGACCACACCTACTATGATTTCTTCCATACCGGTGTGGAACTCCTGAAATACCTGGATTGCACCTTCCTGCGCAATTTCCTCGATTCCCTTCGTGAACTGCTTTCGCTTCATCGTGTCCATCTGGCGGACTCTCGCAAAGTGTTCGGGAGCAAATGTCGGAATTCCGCCGAACCTGAAATCTTTGCCCGGCATGCATACCGTATCTCCGATAGAATAGATTCCGGGATCAAATACACCGATAATATCTCCGGCCCAGGCTTCGGAAACAACGTGTCTGTCGTCCGCCATCATCTGCTGGGGCTGGGACAGTCTCGCTTTCTTTCTTCCCTGCACGTGGAACACTTCCATATTTGCATCAAAATGACCGGATACTATTCTCATGAAAGCCACACGGTCGCGGTGGTTTTTATTCATATTGGCCTGGATCTTGAATACAAAGGCACTGAAGTCATGTTCGATCGGATCGATCAGACCTGCATCCGACATTCTCGGCAGCGGAGAGTTCGTCATCTCAAGGAAATGCTGAAGGAATGTCTCGACGCCGAAGTTCGTCAGCGCAGAACCGAAGAAGACCGGTGAGAGTCTTCCGTGGCTGACTTCATCCTGATCGAACTCGGCGGATGCCCCGTCAAGAAGCTCGAGCTCCTCGCGAAGCAGTTCCTCCTCATCCTCGGACACATATTGCCGAAGCGACTCATCGTCCATGGCGATTTCCTCGATCTCGCCTTCCTTGGTACCCTTCTGCGTATCATGGAAGATCAGAAGCTTCTCAGTGCCACGGTCATAAACGCCCTTGAAGCCTTTTCCCGAACCGATCGGCCAGTTTACCGGGCAGCAGGGAATACCGAGCTCATGCTCGATTTCATCTACGAGCTCAAAAGAATCCCTTGCTTCGCGGTCCATCTTGTTTATGAACGTGAATATCGGAATGTGCCTGCGCGCACATACCTTGAACAGTTTTCTTGTCTGTGCTTCTACGCCCTTCGCACCGTCGATGACCATGACCGCCGAATCCGCCGCCATCAGAGTGCGGTAGGTGTCCTCTGAGAAATCCTGATGTCCCGGAGTATCAAGAATATTGATACAGAATCCGCCGTAATTGAACTGCAGCACGGAGGATGTCACAGAAATACCTCTCTGCTTTTCAATTTCCATCCAGTCGGAGACAGCGTGCCTTGCAGTCGCCTTGCCCTTTACGGAACCGGCCAGATTAATGGCACCGCCGTATAACAGGAATTTTTCCGTCAGAGTGGTCTTACCGGCATCCGGGTGTGAAATGATAGCAAATGTCCGGCGTTTCCTTATTTCGTCCATATAAACCCTTTCTGTCTGTCATATTGAACCTCCGTATCCACACACACAAGAGGCACGGCCGCAGTGATGGCGGCCTTATATCCGTCCGGAGCGGGAATCAGCGCCTGCCAGGCATCGTCGGGCAGTGATCTCATATCTCTGCCGAGCCCCTCCCCCGTCCATTTTATATAGCTTTCCCTGAGTACCCATTCCCTGAAAAAGTATTCTCTCTGTCCATCCATTTTCAGGAAAGAATCGTACTCATCCGGAGCAAATACACGTTTACCGACTCTCTCAAGAGGTATATCGGTCATCATCTGGATATCGATTCCGACATTCACCCCGGACAATGCCATAAAGATCCAGTCACCCGAGTTACTTATGTTGAAATGAAGCTCCGGGTGATGCAGGAAATACGGCTTTCCGTATTCGCCTCTGGCTATCTCGAAGTCCCATCCTTCCGGATCGGTTTCCGGTATATCCGTATCGTTCTCGATCCGGATCCCGCCTGCCCTTCGGACCGTGTCCGCATCGTCCTTCTCCAGAAAATCCATGGCAGCGCACGGCAGAAAATCATATCCTATGCGGCTGATTTCTTTATTCGTAAACCCGGCGGAATTTCGATCCGTCCTGCGGCTGCTCATGTCTTTACCGCTCTCATAATTCCGATTTGTTATGTCCGCCTCGAAATTACGGTCCGTTCTGCCGCGACCCGCATCTTTTCCGCTGCCGGTCTCCGCCCCTGTACGATCTATGTCCGACTTATCGCTCTCTTTCGTCTTTAATGAGGCCTGCCTTGTTTCACCTTGCCTGCAGTCTCCGGAGCCCGCATAGATGCGATATATCCTGCAGATAGTACTCATTACGCTTCGAGTTTGGCGATTGCGGCACGGATTCTCTTGAGGGATTCCTCCTTGCCGAGAAGCTCCATAAGCTGTGTCGCACCGCCGGGTGTCTGCGCTTTGCCGGAAACCGCAGTACGGACCGGCCACATGACCTGACCGTTCTTGTATCCGTTTTCTTTTGCAAATGCAACCAGCATCTGATACAACGCATCATTTGAGAAATCGTCCCAGTTCTCAAGAACCGGCAGAACTTTCGAAAGAACTTCAGCGGAAAGTTCCACGGTCGTCTTCATCTTCTTGTGGACATACATGGAGACGTCATATTCCGGCACTTCCTCAAAGAAGCCGAGGAGCTCCGGGATATCCCGGAACGTCTCGATCCTGCTCTTTGCAAGATCTGCGAGAGCTTTCTTATCCTCAACGATCGTCACAGTCTTCTCAACATACGGAAGAGCCATCTCGAGATAACGATCTTCGTCCATATTCTTAATGTACTCACCGTTCATCCAACGAAGCTTGGACATGTCAAAGACAGCCGGGCTCTTATTGATCTTTCTGTAATCGAACTTTTCGATGAGCTCCTTAAGGCTCATGATCTCCTCATTGCCTTCCGGACTCCATCCGAGAAGCGCGACATAGTTCACGATCGCTTCCGGCAGAATACCGAGATCGAGCAGGTCTTCAAAGGAAGAATGACCGGATCTCTTGGAAAGCTTGGCATGATTCTCATCGGTGATCAGCGGGCAGTGAACGTAGGTCGGAACTTCCCATCCGAAGGCCTGATACAGAAGATTGTATTTAGGGCTGGATGAGAGATACTCGTTGCCGCGGACCACATGTGTGATGCCCATGAGATGATCATCGACTACATTTGCAAAATTATATGTCGGGAATCCGTCTGACTTGATCAGGATCATGTCATCCAGTTCCTTATTTTCTACCGTAATATCCCCGTAAATCTCATCTGTGAAAGTCGTCGTGCCTTCCTGCGGCACATTCAGGCGGATGACATACGGAATGCCTGCGGCAAGATTGGCCTCGATCTCCTCTTTGGGCAGATGGAGACAATGCTTGTCATAAACCGAGATCTCCTTACCTGCGATCACGGTCTTCAGGGAATCCAGACGTTCTTTCGTGCAGAAGCAGTAATACGCATTGCCGCTCTCGACAAGCTTTTTCGCATATTCCATATAAATGCCTGCCTTACATCTCTCGCTCTGAACGTACGGTCCTACTCCGCCGTCCTTGTCCGGTCCCTCGTCAAAATCGAGTCCCGCATGCGCCAGTGTTTTGTAGATGATATCCAGAGCACCCTCATAAAAACGCTCCTGATCGGTATCCTCGATGCGGAGCATAAAGCTGCCGCCGGCATGTTTTGCGATGAGGTATGAGTAAAGTGCCGTGCGAAGGTTACCGACATGCATTCTGCCTGTCGGACTTGGTGCAAATCTGGTTTTTACAGTCATGATATTACTCCTTGTTCTTGTAATTACTATTTATTCTTCATCGCGAAATCCTTATGACTTTAATCATAAGATCCGCACTGAAATGATGCCGTCCTGTAAACGTTCAGTCTCCCGTTTCCACAACGTCTCCCCACAGATCACGCGGTTTCTCGATATCGCGTCCCAGGTAGATGCGCCTCGAGACAGACAATGCTATCGCGATCTCCATCATAAGGAAGAAGACCGACGTGCCTCCGTAGCTTATAAAGGGAAGCGTGACACCGGTAGCCGGGATCAGGTTCAGCACAACGCATATATTAAAGATCACCTGAACGGCGACATGCGCAAAGACTCCCGTTACCATCAGCGTCCCGTACTCATCCGGCGCATTCTGCGCAATGAACATCAGACGGTAAAGCAGGTACAGATACAGAATAAGAACGATCAGACCTCCAAATATTCCGAGTTCCTCTATTATGATCGGGAAAATCATATCGTTCTGTGCCTCGGGCAGCCAGCCCAGTTTCTGCATACTGTTTCCGAGACCTTTTCCGAAAAATCCGCCGCTGCCGATCGCGTACAGTGCCTGCATGATCTGATATCCGCCGCTGCCGCTGTACTTTTCGGGATTCTGCCATACAAGAATCCGGTCGATTCGAAAGTTCATTCCCATCTCTGCGACATTCCAAAGCCACAATACGCCGATGACGGTCAGTATGAGCACGATCACCGCTGTTATGATAAACGGCCGAGTCTTGGGATGCGCCACAAAAACGATGACCCAGTCAATGGCGAAAATGATGATGGCTGTGCTCAGGTTGTCCGTGAATACGAGAGCTATGACCGACAGAGCGAGACCGGCTGTCATGAGCAAAAGTACCCAGGTCAGCCTTTTTATATCGCGTCCTATCCTGATGATCAGCATCGGCACAAAGGTGATAACAGCAATCTTCGCGATCTCTGCAGGTTGGAACTCGATTCCGATCTTAAGCCATCTTCTTGCCCCGTGACTCGAACTTCCGACAAAACGAACTGCTATCATCAAAACAGTCGACCCGATGTAAATGAGCCAGCTGAAATTCCACAGGATATGATAATCTATGAGCGAAATTCCCATCGCGATCACGATCGTCGCGGCTGTAATTATTGCCTGCCGCCGAAAGAAGAACATATCATCTCCGAATTCTATTTCAGCCGTATAAGCGCTGGTGCTGTAAAGCATGACCAGGCCGAAACAGGTCAGAAGTAGTATGACGGCTATCAGATTGTAGTCATAAAAAGACGATTTCTTGCTCAAGCTTCATCTCCTGCCATGATATCTTTAAATGCTGCAAATGCGGCAGCAACGCTCTCATATTCCGCCTTCGCCGCTTCGCAGTCCGATTGACCGCGAAGTGCCTCCGTCAGTGAGAAGAGCCTTTCGTAAAGCGGATCGATGCTGAGATTGGCTGCAACGCCCTTCAGCATATGTGAATACTCAAATGCATCCTGAGAACGATTTTCGTCAAGTGCAACTGCAAGCATATCAAAACTCGGCTCTTTTGTAAACTCATAGAGGAACTCTAAATAGAGTTCTTCGTCTTCGAGAAGCCTTTCAAGTGCGCTGTCGGTATTGCATCCCCAGGTTTTCAGAGCCTCGAGTTTAGTATTCATGTTCATTTCCCCCTGTTATCGGAACGTCCTTTCCTGCAGGCACAGTCCTTCTTTTTCAAAAATACATATCGGATATAACGGATGGTATGATCCTCACCCTGTTCCGCCCACATGCGAAGCAGAAACTCCATCTGCCTGAGAGTGACCGGATGTATGAACCAGCACTTGTCCCGGGTGGCCAGAAAATACTCCAGCGGACAGCTGTCTGTATACGCCTCCCCTTTATATACTCTTGAGGCGCTCACGCGGTCAAATATCATCTCGGCTACATATCGCCTGGGCATCTGTGCACCGGCGAGAACCCTTCCGTCGTTCATATCACCGGAGTAGTCGATCCAGTATTCGTAGTGATGCTTGTTACGACCCTTGTGATGCAGCCAGGACAGCGATACTCCTTTTTCCTCGCGCTCCGCATTATTAGGGCTTCTGTTTCCCTGGAAATATTTCGCGCCGACAAGGAATTCTTCCGGGGAGTATTTCGACAGGTCATGCAAGAGTCCCTGCCGATATAGCCCCGCCCGGAAGCAATATCCCATCACAAGGTTATGATGCCGTGTAATCGTTTTAAAATGTCCAATGACATCCATTGGTTCTCTCCTTATTCCTCCGGAACTCCCGTCAGAATTGTGACCGATCTGGCCGGGACCATGATAAATCTCTGATCCTGCGGGAAGACCGTAGCTTCCGTGAGTTTCTGAACTCTCGCAAGCTCCTCCCACGCCTCATCTGCAGACTTCTGCAGGGCCGCGGCCGAATGTTTTCCGAACATGATCCGATCCGCGATACGCTTTTCAATCGTCTCGGCAGCGTTCTCGATCGATTCACTGTCGACACCCGTGCTGTTTTCTTCCTTCTGCTGGAAGTAGTACGCTCTGTATTCGCGCTCGCTCTGTTCTTCCTCGAATGCATGCTGTGCACGGGCTGTTGCAATAACGGCACGATCACGCGCCTCCTCGACAAGACGTTCGAGGGCTGCGTCGACAGCTTTGCTCTGCACTTCTTCCGCTTCATCCGGAGCCGTCTCGATCGTCCGTTTCCACTTCATGCCGAAAGGAAGGGACGGAAGCGCAAATGTATGTGCATCCCAATATGCATTCATGCCGATGTAAATATATGTATTATCTTCGCCGGCATAAGCACCGTTCAGCAGGATACCCACCGACCTCGACTTCGGATCTTCAATATAATACCACGCTTTCGTATCATGGAAGGATATATCCGGATAACCGAGGTTCCTGTAATCCGTTCCGCGAAGGCTCGTTTCCGGATGCAGGATCGGATGCGCTTTGCGGAACTCGATAAGCTGCTTCACATAATCGGTGACATCCGAAAACTTTCTGGCATCGGACCAGCTCACCCATCCCATCGGGTCGTCACAGCTGTAGGCATTGTTGTTGCCGTCCTGTGTGTTGCCGAATTCATCGCCGGCGTAAATAAGCGGTATGCCCTGAGAGAGCAGACAATAGGAAAGAGCATTTTTTACCTGCTTCTTTCTGAGTTCATTCGTCTTTTTCCTCTTCGTCGGACCTTCCAGTCCGCAGTTCCAGCTGTAATTCTCGTTGGAACCATCGTAGTTGTTCTCGCCGTTCGCCTCGTTATGCTTTTCGTTGTAGCTCACAGCGTCATAGAGCGTGAAACCGTCGACATTTGCAATATAATTAACAACGCCGATTTTTTCAGGGTTATTGCGCATGCGCCACGCAAAAGCACTTGCCACGTTCTCATCCCCCTTGAGGAATCGACGGGCATGTATCTGGAAATCATTGTTGTAGAGCGCGCATGTTCTGCGTTTGATCTTACTCTTCTGTCCGTCATCAAAATAGTCCATAAAAATCTTGGTGCGGGAGAGAATCGGATCCTCCAGAATGGATTCCCTGGAT
The DNA here is from genome assembly GCA_902776305.1 of uncultured Lachnospiraceae bacterium. GTDB lineage: Bacteria > Bacillota > Clostridia > Lachnospirales > Lachnospiraceae > Chordicoccus. Next base: position 344,586 of record CACYPS010000001.1, read on the forward strand.
ACGCCCATGCCGATCACATGGAACCCGTCCACATGATAAGCTATCTTCCAGTTCCTGAGGGCTTCCAGTACATACGTGACAGATGTGCCCGGTGCGACATAGAACTCCATGATGCACTCAATCCCGGCCTTATGCAGGGCCTTGATAAGATTCCTGAACTCCGTCACAGAATCGTCGGATGCGGAAAAACTCTGTTTCGGGGCGAAATAATAATTGCGGGCGGAATATCCCCAGTAGTTTTTCTTCTCCGGAATGTCACTTGTCTCTGCCGCGTTGGCACGCATGACTTCTCTGATGTCAACATTTCCCCTGAGCATGCTCAGGCTTGCCTCTCTGCTGTTCCTCATTTCGGTTGCAGGGTTCCTCAAAGATTCGCTCCACTCGTAAGAAGGCATGAGCTCGACAGCTGTGAACCCCATCTCTTTAATGTACGGAATCTTCTGCATGAGTCCGCGGAAAGTACCCTTGTCGCGGACACCCGACTTCTGATTCATGGTGTATCCACGAACGTGAAGTTTATAGATGATAAGGTCGCTGAGCTTGTAAGCGGGAGCCTTGTCCCCTGCCCAGTTGTATTTCTCATAATCTACATAGCAGACTCCGTTACTGATTCTTCGAGCATAGGGATCGATATATTTTTCTCCACCTATTTCATAGTAATACCCGGATATCCTGGATGCACCCGCCGAGACGCTCACACAGCTCACATCACCGATGCGCTCGCTGACAGGCAGATCTACCGTTCCGATGATTTCTTCCCCTGAAGGATCTGTAAGTACCAGTCTGGCCTCCCTGTCATCAGGGACATTCACTGCAAAGTATACAGTGTTTCCGGCCACATATGTGCCAAGTCTCAAAGGATTGCCGACTCCGATCTTAAGCTCCGTTCTTTTTTCCAAAATTCCACCCCCTTGCTATCTATAAACAAACATAGCCGATTATCATTATAAACCATTTGCGGTTGCTTTTTAAAGCTTAATCTGCTATTCTCTTGGTAATATAACGAAAAAAGGAGGACCCAAAAAAGTGGCTGATAACGAAGTTATGAATTCCGAAGAATATATGGAAGAAGATGATCTCGGCTCAGTTATACTCACACTGGATGACGATACGGAACTCGAGTGTTCTATTCTCTGTATCTATCCCGTAGGTGACAAGGAGTACATTGCGCTGCTTCCGATGAACGACGACTCGGATGAAGTACTTATCTATCGCTTTATCGATAACGGCGAAGATCAGGATCCTGAACTTGAAAACATCGATGATGATGATGAATATGATGCAGCTGTCGATGCTTTCGATGAAATTCTTGATGAAGACGAATTCGATGAATTCTGATTCGGTACAAAAAGGTTCCGTATAGCGTTGAAATACAGGAACGGGGCTGTCGCGACAGACAATACAACCGCTATATAAAGCAGAAATCCTCATATGGCATCTGCTTTATATAGCGGTTTTTTGCCTTGCGACAACCCCGCTTTTTTGTTATTCATCAATCCGGGAAAATCCGGTCAACCCGTACTGCCGAACCCTCCGTTCCGCAAAGCAGCTGCTTCATCGTCCGAAGTCACACCGTACGGCAGAAATACGCCCTGGGCAAAACCGTCTCCTTTTTTAAGAGAAAGTGTCTTTCCCTCATTGGAGTCGTTCGTGATCTTAATAAAGATATGCCCCTCGTTGTCCGAACCGTAATAATCACTGTCGATTATACCGACCGTATTATTGAGCTGGATCCGGAACTTAAATCCGAGTCCGCTTCTCGGAAAGATCATGAGCACCCACCCGTCTTCGATCTTTGCGCGTATACCGGTCGGAATCTTTATAGTCTGACCGGGCTCAAGTACAAAATCGAGCGGTGAATAAAAATCATATCCGGCAGAACCGACCGTGGCTCTTTCCGGCATTCTGATCTCCTCATATATTTTCAAGATCTTCTCTGCGGATTCTCCCGAAAATGTGTCCGCCCAGTCAGTACTGAACCGGGACGGACTTACTTTTTCAAATTTACCTGCTATGTTCATCGTATTATTCCGGATCTGCGGAAGCGACGACGCGTCCTACATCCATGGGATCCTTCGGGCAGTCCTTGATGGAGAAGCTGATGCGTCCCATCTTATCCTTGCCGAGGCAGATAGCTCTTACAACATCGCCGATCTGAAGTACGTCCTCTACCTTGTTGATGCGTGTATTGGCGATCTTGGAGATATGGACCATTGCTTCCTTACCCGGTGCGAACTCAAGGAATGCGCCGAATTCTTTGATGGAAACGACCTTGCCTGTGAGGATCATGCCCTTCTCGAACTCTGTCGTGATGATACGGATCGTCTCGATCGCCTGATCCATCTTATCCATATCCTGGCCGCAGATGGAGACAGAGCCGTCATCCTCGATGTCGATCGTAACATCGTATGCAGCGATGATCGCGTTGATGTTCTTGCCCTTCTGGCCGACAACATCGCCGATCTTGTCCGGATCGATCTTGATCTGAACGATCTTCGGTGCCCACTTGGAGACAGAAGCGCGAGGAGCGGCAATGCACGGCTCCATAACATTTTTAAGGATGTATTCACGTGCCTCATGCGTATTACGGATAGCTTCCTCTACGATCTTGCGTGTAAGACCGTGGATCTTAATATCCATCTGGATAGCTGTAATTCCGTCATGTGTTCCGGCGACCTTGAAGTCCATATCGCCGAAGAAATCCTCAAGACCCTGAATATCTGTCAGAACGATGTAGTCATCGTCTGTCTCGCCTGTCACAAGACCGCAGGAGATACCTGCTACTGCCTTCTTGATCGGAACACCGGCTGCCATCAGAGCCATGGAGGAGGCGCAGATAGAAGCCTGAGATGTGGAACCATTGGACTCGAATGTCTCCGATACGGCACGGATTGCGTACGGGAACTCCTCTCTGGACGGAAGTACCGGTATGAGGGCTTTCTCAGCGAGTGCTCCGTGACCGATCTCACGGCGTCCCGGTCCTCTGGACGGTTTTGTCTCACCGACAGAGTATGACGGGAAGTTGTACTGATGCATATATCTTGCTTCCGTGATGTACGGATCAAGTCCCTCGATGCGCTGTGCATCGGAAAGCGGCGCCAGCGTGACAACATCACAGATCTGAGTCTGTCCGCGTGTGAACATAGCTGAGCCATGTGCTCTCGGGATCAGATCGACTTCCGCTGCGAGCGGGCGGATCTGCTTGATCTCACGGCCGTCGGGACGCTTGTGATCGACAAGGATCATCTTTCTGACAGTCTTCTTCTCATACTGATAAAGGGCATCACCGATGAGAGCCATCCACTCTTCATTATCACCGTATTTCTCTTCAAATGCAGCGCGGACCTCAGCCACATTGGCTTCTCTCGTCATCTTATCATCGGTAAATACGACTTTCTCCATCTCGGACGGAGGGCAGATCTCATAGAGTGCATCATTGAGTTCCTGCGGGATCTCATAGTGGACATACTCATGTTTTTCCTTGCCCACTTCTGCTATGATCGTATCAAAGAAGCTGATGATTTCTTTGTTGATTTCGTCGCATTTGTAAATGGCTTCGATCATTTTCTCATCGGAGATCTCATTTGCGCCTGCTTCGATCATGATGACTTTTTCTCTGGTGGAAGCGACCGTCAGAGCAAGGTCTGATTTCTGCTTCTGCTCATATCCCGGATTGACAACGAATTCGCCGTCAATAAGGCCGAGCTGTGTCATTGCGCAGGGACCGTCGAACGGAATGTCAGAGATGCTGGTCGCGAGTGCGGAACCGAGCATGGCAACAACTTCCGGATCGCATTCCGGATCCACGGACATAACGAGGTTGTTCAGCGTTACGTCATTTCTGTAATCTTTCGGGAACAGAGGACGCATCGGACGGTCGATTACACGGCTTGTCAGGACTGCATGTGTGCTAGCCTTGCCTTCGCGTTTGTTAAATCCTCCCGGGATCTTGCCTACTGCGTACATTTTCTCTTCGAATTCAACTGAGAGCGGGAAGAAATCGATCCCTTCTCTCGGTGCCTTTGAGGCGGTTGCTGTTGAAAGGACAACAGTGTCACCGTAATGCATAAAGCAGCAGCCGTTGGCCTGCTTGCCTACGCGTCCGATGTCGATAGTAAGTGTTCTGCCGCCGAGTTCCATTGAGTAACTTTTGTATTCTCCCATTCTTCTCCTTCTGGCCGTATGGCCTAATAAAATAAAAATAATCAAAGAAACTACGCTTGATACGTAAAACAAGGGCAGGATACCCTGCCCCCGTATAATGCATTACTTTCTCAGACCAAGTCTCTCAATAAGAGTACGATAACGATTGATATCTTTCTTCTTGAGGTAAGCAAGAAGGCTTCTTCTTGCACCGACCATCTTCAGAAGACCTCTGTTAGAATGGAAATCCTTGGGATTTCTCTTCATATGCTCTGTGAGGGATCTGATGTTGGCTGTAAGAAGTGCTACCTGTACTTCCGGTGAACCTGTGTCGCCTTCTGTACGACCATACTCTGCGATAATAGACTGCTTCTGCTCTTTCGTAATCATTTTTCTTTCCTCCTGGTATTATTTATTCTTGCCACTCATCAAGTGAAGGTTGGAGATTCCAGACACCGGATGAGGGTGATCGCTAGTATGCGGTATCTCCGCAACGTGACTTAGTATAGCATGATGTATTTTGGCTAGTCAAGCCATGTTTTGCAAGCTTTTAGTCAATCACAATTCAGCGGCCGAAATATGCAGCCCCGTTCTCCCGGTCCATGGCAATCTGAGCTTTCAGATCATCTATATTCGAGAACTTCTTCTCAGGGCGGGAGAAATGAAGAAGCTCCACCCGCTGCTTTTTGCCGTAAAGATCCGTTCCGTCTTCACAGTCATAAAGATACGTCTCCACTCCGAGGAAATGTCCGTCGACTGTGGGTTTTGTCCCTATATTCGTGACGCCGTTGTAGTCTTTTCCTCCGATCCGGGTACGTACAAAGTAGACACCGTTCGGCGGAAGCAGCTTCGAGCCGTCAGGTATAAGGTTCGTAGTCGGAAAACCGATCGCGCGGCCGATTCTCCTGCCGTGGATAACAGAACCTTCGACAAAAAAGGAGTATCCGAGGAGTCTGTTAACAGTCTCCATATCTCCTTCCCGCAGGGATTCGCGTACTCTCGAACTGGATATCCTTCCTTCCTCATCCGTGACCTTCTCAACGACCTCGACCGTGAAGTCATATCTCCGCCCCAGTTCTCTCAGCATTGCAACGTCCCCGCGACGGCCATACCCGAACCGGAAGTCCTCCCCTACTACAAGATGGCAGACCTGCATCTGTTCCACCAGAATCTTTCTGACAAAGTCTTCCGCTTCCATTGTAATGATCATAGGTACGAACGGACACTCGACAAGAATATCGATACCCATGTTTCCTATAATTTCTCTGCGCTCTTCGACCGTGAGGAGCGTATAGTGATTCATCATAAAGGTGAAAACAACCGTTTTCGGAGACCGTCCAAGACTCTTATGTGAAGCTGCATATGCCTTGACTCTGCCGATCAGAGCCTGATGTCCTCTGTGCACTCCGTCAAACTTTCCAAGCGTGATCACAGTACCGTGGTCGACCGTAAAATCAAATGAATCCTTTATTATGTACATATCCGTGTCTCAGGAAGGACTGTAAAACATCCTGACCAGAGAATACTCCTCTCCCCGTTTTTTATAAATGCCGATGAATTCTCCGGACGATGCGTACACTCGCACCTCACAGTCTTCTTCGGGTATGCCGGCTACTCTTCCTTTCTTCAGATAGAACCTGTTGCCGTTATATACGGCCTTATCGATGCCGGGCGTAACAGTGATATCCGGTCTTCCCGGAAAGAAATCCTGAACAGGATACACAAAGCTGTATTCCGTTCTTCCCTCAGCATCCTCTTTTTCCATAATCTGCCTTATTTCATCCAGAGTATGCGCTTCGGAAAGATCGAACTGTCTGACTCTCGTTCGAAGCAATGCTGACATGCATCCTCCGCATCCGAGTTTACGCCCTATATCATCACAGAGCGTCCGTATATATGCGCCCTTCGAGCAGGTCACCCGAAAGCGTATGCGCGGAGGCTCGTTTTCCAGTATCACAAAATCACTGAACTCGACCTCACGCGGCGTTCGATCCACCACTTTTCCTTTTCGTGCCAGATCGACAAGTTTTTTGCCTCCGATCTTTATTGCGGAATACATCGGCGGCATCTGCAACTGTTTTCCTTCAAATGAAAGAATCGCCTCACACACCTCATCCGGCGTTACATAAACTTCATGTTCTTCCAATATTTTACCGGATATATCCTGCGTATCCGTGATCCGACCAAGCAGAAGCTCCGCCTCATAAGTCTTTGTTCCGTCGCTCAGATCATCCACGAGTTTTGTTGCCCTGCCTACACATACGACAAGCACGCCTTCGGCATCCGGATCAAGAGTACCTGTATGCCCGATTTTTTTCTGTCCGAAAAGACGTCTCAGTCTGGCAACGACATCAAATGAGGTCATTCCCTTTTCTTTTCGAACTACTACAACACCATTAATCATTCTATATCTCCGATTATTTCGCCGGGAAGAAAAAAGCTGCCATATAAGGGGCTGTCACATCCGTCAACTCATCCTTTATACAGTGATGTTGCGACTTAATGCGACGGCCTCTTCACATGACAGCCTGCATTGACATATTATTAAAGACCTGCTCGGACCGCTTCCACGATCGCTTTCTCGACAGAATCCACATCCCCTTTTATCGTACAGCCGGCTGCGCGTACATGACCGCCGCCACCGAACCGGCCTGCGACCGCCGCCACATCCAGATAGGTATTGCTGCGAAGAGAGACTTTAAACTCTTCCGTTCCTGTCTGATAAACGAAAACTGCTGCCTCGACTCCCTTAGTCAGCCTGAGCTGGGATACAATAATATCAAGATCTTTTTTCGTCGCACCGAAACGATCCATTTCACTGTATGTTACACTTCCGGCAACAATCCTGCCATCCGCATAGAGTCTGCTCCCGCAGAGCACATACCCGAGAATCCTGTTCTGCAGATACGTCCGCTTGTTAAAAGAGTCGTCGATGATTTCGTTGAAAGGAACACCCTTTCTGAGCAGAGACGCTGCGGCTTCCAATGTTTCCGGACGTGTGTTCTTATACTGGAATACACCCGAATCGTGAATGATTCCCGTGTAGAGTGCCTCCGCGATCTCAGAATCGATCTTTTCTTCATCCATCAGGTAGAAAAGAACTTCCGCACAGGAACTGGCTTCGGCATCTACCAGATTGTTCTCCGCGAAATGCGGATTGCTCACATGATGGTCGACACACAGCGTGTGTTCCGCCATGCCGAAAAGCTCTTCTGCCAGACCGATACGATCGATCGCACTGACATCGCAGGTAATGAACAGATCTGTTTTTCCGGCTTTCGGTCTTTCGAATATAGCATCCTTAAGTCCGGGAAGGAACATCAGCTCATCTTTCGGCTGCTCGAGATAAAGCCTGACATCAATCCACGGAAAATACTTGCGAATGTACAGATACATTGCAGCGACAGAACCCACACAGTCACCGTCGGGGTTCACATGTCCGGCTATCGCACAGGAGTGAATCTGTTTCGTAAAAAACTCATCAATTCTCGTCAGCATAATCTTCTTCGTTCCGTACCTCGGATTCTCTGTCCTTCTGCATAACCTCATCAATCAGACGCGACATTTCCACACCGCGCTCGATTGAAGTATCCAGCTTGAACGTGATCTCCGGCGTATTGCGCATATTGAGCGAGTGAGCAAGCTCCCGACGAATGAACCCGGCAGCACTCCTGAGTCCTTCCATCGTATCCTTTCTGGCCTTTTCGTCACCCAATACGCTGATATAAGCCTTGCAGGTCTTTAGATCCGTCGCGACATTGACTTCTGTAACAGTCGTCATCATCGCGATTCTGGGATCCTTAAGCTCCCGGATGATCGAGGAAAGTTCATGCTGAACTTCCTCGTTCACCCGGAGATTTTTCATACTGTTTTTTCTCATGTTCTGGGAACCTCGACCATTGTATATGCCTCGACCGTATCGTCAATCTCAAAGTCGCCGAAATCCTTGAATACTAAGCCGCATTCATATCCTTCACGAACCTCTTTGACATCATCCTTAAATCTCTTGAGAGATGCGAGGGAGCCTTCATACAGCTTTTCTTCCCCGCGGAATACACGGACGCTGCAGTTTCTCTGGAATATACCGTCCTTAACGTAAGCACCTGCAATATTGCCGATTCCAGAAGCCTTGAAGATCTGACGGATCTCCGCATGGCCGAGAATCTTCTCCTCGTAGACTGCGGCACGCATTCCGTTGAGTGCTCTCTCGACATCTTCAAGTGCCTCGTAAATGACATTGTAGAGATGAACGTCGACCTTCTGTGTCTCCGCCATCTGTTTTGCCGTAGCATCCGGTCTTACGTTGAAACCGATGATGATAGCGTTGGAAGCGGCTGCAAGAGACACATCGGACTCATTAATATTACCTACGCCGCCATGGATGACCTTGACGACGACTTCATCGTTCGAAAGTTTAAGCAGAGACTGCTTGACAGCTTCGACGGAACCCTGAACATCCGCTTTCACGACAATCGGGAGTTCCTTCAGCTTGCCTTCCTGGATCTGATTGAACAGATCGTCCAGAGACATCTGTGTCTTCGTCTCCTCAATAAGAGTCTTCTTTCCTTCGGTGACAAATGTCTGTGCAAATGCCTTCGCCTCCTTGTCACTGTTCAGAGCAACAAGGACTTCGCCCGCATCCGGAACGGATGAGAGGCCGATGATCTCAACAGGCATTGAGGGTTTCGCTTTTGTGAGGCGTTTTCCCTTCTCGTCTGTCATGGCTCTTACCTTGCCGTGTGCGCTTCCGCATGCAATAAAGTCTCCCTGCTTCAGTGTACCTTTCTGAACAAGGATGGTTGCCACCGGACCGCGTCCTTTATCGAGCTTCGCCTCAAGTACGAGACCTCTTGCCTTACGGTTCGGGTTAGCTTTAAGTTCAGCCATTTCCGCTGTCAGGAGGATCATCTCAAGAAGGTTCTCGATACCTTCCTGGGTCTTGGCGGATACAGGACAGAAGATCGTCTGTCCGCCCCACTCTTCCGGAACGAGTTCGTACTCGGAGAGCTCCTGCTTTACGCGCTCGATATTTGCGCCCGGTTTATCGATCTTGTTGATCGCAACGATGATGTCTACCTTAGCGGCCTTGGCATGGTTGATTGCTTCCACTGTCTGCGGCATGACGCCGTCGTCCGCTGCTACAACGAGAACAGCAATATCCGTGGAGTTGGCACCGCGCATACGCATTGCCGTGAATGCTTCATGTCCCGGTGTATCCAGGAATGTGATTTTCTGTCCGTGGACAGTGACCATATATGCACCGATGTGCTGTGTGATACCGCCTGCCTCGCGATCTGTCACATGCGTGTTGCGGATAGCGTCAAGAAGCGAAGTCTTGCCGTGGTCGACATGACCCATTACGCAGACAACAGGCGGACGCGGAACCATGTCCTTTTCCTCCTCAGCATCCTCGGCGAGAAGAGCTCCGATAACGTCCTCCTTCTCCTCCTGCTCTGCGATAATATCATATTCCATCGCAATTTCCTGAGCTTTCTCGAACGGGACCTCGTGGTTCACTGTGACCATCTGGCCTTTCATGAAGAGATCCTTTACGAGTGCAGTCGGTGCCATTTTCATAGCCTCTGCAAGTTCTCTGATCGTAATTTTCTCAGGGATCTTGATCTCCGTTACGACTTCCTTGACCTTGGGCTGTTCGTTTTTCGGCTGGTTCTGCTGGAGAGCCTTCGGGATACGGTTGAACTGCTTCTTGCTCTGATTCGGACGTGAACCGAACTGGCTGTGCTTACCGTTCTCTCTTCTCTCTTCTCTGTTGCGATCATACTCTTTGCTGTTGTCCTTGCGGTGATCGCGGCTCGTCTTATGTGCAAGTGCACCGTCCCCTGCGGGTACCGGAGAACTCTTGCGCTGGCCGCCCTGGCCAAACGAAGTTCTGCCCTGACTGCTCTGACCGTCACGCCCGAACGGACGTCTCTCACCGCTCTGTCCGTCACGGCTTCCCGGTCTTGTACCGGCAGGTCTGCCCTGACCGTCACGGTTGAACGGGCGTCTCTCGCCGCTCTGTCCGTCACGGCTTCCCGGTCTTGTACCGGCAGGTCTGCTCTGACCGTCGCGGCTGAACGGACGTCTCTCGCCGCTCTGTCCGTCACGACCTCCCTGACGTCTCTCGCCGCCCTGACCGTCACGGCTCCCCTGGCGTCTGTCACCGCTCTGACCGTCGCGGTTATAAGGACGTCTTTCGCCACTCTGACCGTCGCGATTATAAGGACGTCTCTCGCCGCTCTGTCCGTCACGATTTCCCTGGCGTCTCTCGCCCTGACCGTCGCGGCCGCCCTGACGTCTCTCGCCCTGACCGTCACGGTTCCCCTGGCGTCTCTCGCCCTGAGGACGGCTTGCCGTCTGGGAACTGCCGTCGCGCTGTGAGGGCTTCTGCCCTCCTGCTGTATTTCCGGTTCCGGCAGCGCGATTGTCTGCCGGTCTTGTTGACTCTCTCTGATCGGCTGCTTTTACAGTCTCCTCCTTCTTCGGAGCAGACGTCTTCGGAGCATCCTCTGTCTGGCGGGTCTTCTGATTCTGAGGAGCCTTCTCTGCCGGACTCTTTGTCTCCTCTACAGCTGTTGTATTCTTTACAGTGTCAGTTTTACCGGAATCCGCACCGGCAGCTTCGACTTTTGTATTCTCCGGGCTGTTCTCCGTCTTTACATCTGCGCCTGTTTCGGATTCCGTTTTGGGTTTCTTCTGCAGAGATCCGTTCGCATTCTGTGAGCGGAATACGCGCACAATACCCTTGCTCTTTTTCTTTTGCCCTTCCTCTGCTGCGGCTCCTTCTTTCTTGACAGCGAAAGCATCCGAAAAATCCGATGCTCCTCCGGTTTTACCCGGACCGAATCTGGAACGAACATTTTCTACTTCTCCGTCAGGCACGAGACTAACTGCGGTAATCGTCTCATATCCTTTGGCGCGCAGATATTCGACGACCGCTTTTCTGTCCGCTCCAACTTCTTTTGCAAGTTCGTGAACTTTGATTTTTGCCATTCCTATCTCCTTTTAACTGTCTTCCCTCAAACTTTTCAGAAACGCCTCCGCAAGACTTTTATCAGTAATAGCGCAGGAAGATCTGAATTCTTTTCCGATTGCATGCCCCAGTGTCTCTTTATCCGCCAGTTCGACACAAGGTATGTCGCCTCTGTTGCACATATTTATGAACTGCTTCTTGGTATTATCAGAAGCATCTTTCGCCAGGATCACTACTCTGGCTTTCTTTTGCTTAACAGCATTTTCCGTCTGGAATTCACCTGAAGGCGCTTTTCCTGCTCTTGCGGCAAATCCCAGATACGTCCAGCATTTTTCATTGTCCATCTGTGATCTCCCTTTCCAGTCTTTCGCCGATTTCCGGCGGAATATCCTGTTCAAGTTTCAGTGCTCTCTTCAGGGAATGTGCCTTCAATGCTTTTCTGAGACACTCCGGATTCCTGCACAGATATGCTCCGCGTCCGTTTGCTTTTCCTGTCAGATCGACTTTGACTTCGCCGTCAACCGTTCTGACAACGCGGATCAGTTCGTTTTTATTTTTCGCTGTTCTGCAGCCCTGACAGGTCCGCTGCGGTTTCTTCTTCAATGTCTTCGATAAGGTCCCGGCCATTTATCTCTCCCGATTTCTCATAATACTCACCGTTTTCATCAAAATCATCCTGGAACATGTGATCAAAATCGCCGGCTGCCCTTGCCTGTGTTTCGGATTTAATGTCGATCTTATAGCCGGTAAGACGAGCTGCGAGTCTCGCATTCTGTCCTTCCTTGCCGATTGCCAGTGAAAGCTGCGAATCCGGAACAATGACTTTCGCCGCATGTTCTTCAGGGTTCGCCTCGACTGTTACGACTTTGGCCGGGCTGAGCGCGTTCTCAATCAAAATTGCCGGGTTCTCATCCCAGGCGATGATATCGATCTTCTCACCTCTGAGCTCATTTACAACTGCTGTTACACGGCTGCCGTTCATACCGACACATGCTCCTACAGCGTCGACATCCGGGTTATTGGAATAAACAGCCATCTTGGTTCTGGAGCCGGGCTCACGGGAAATTCCTTTGATCTCAACAATGCCCTCCCGGATCTCCGTTACTTCTTCCTCGAACAGTTTCTTAACAAGTTCCGGATGCGTTCTTGAGACCAGGATCTTCGGTCCTTTTGAATTGTTCTTGACATCCAGCACATATACTTTGATTCTCTCTGTCGGAGCAATTTTCTCGGATTTGACCTGCTCATTCTCACTGAGAAGCGCGTCAGCCTTGCCGAGGTTAATACTGAATGATTTTCCCTGCTGTCTGGAAACCACACCTGAAACGACCTGTCTGATCTTGCTGTTATACTGATTGAAGACCACATTTCGTTCCTCCTCACGAATGCGCTGAAGGATCACATTCTTCGCATTCTGAGTGGCGATTCTTCCGAAACTCTTTGAATTAATATCTATTGTAATAATGTCGCCGGCTTCCGCCGTCGGATCCGTCTTCCTTGCTTCCGCCACAGTCAGCTGCTGTGTCTTGTCAACGATATCATCCTCAGTCTCTACGACTTCCTTCTCAGCTGTCACGGAGAACTCGCATGTCTCCGGATCAACATGGATGCTGATATTTTCTGTTTTCCCGAAATTCGTCTTGCAGGCCTGCATGAGAGAAAGCTCAATCGACTCGATCAGCGATTCCTTGCTGATGCCTTTTTCTTTCTCAAGCAGTTCCATTGCCTCTTTTAATTCGGTATTCATTTTGCAGTTTCCTCCATATAGTCAGGTCCCATAGGCCCGTTAATCATGATTCTCAGAAGTCGAACGCGAGACGAATCAGTGATATCTCCGCTCTTTGAAATTCATAAGACTTGTCATCCGATTCAATTTTGACCGTTTTTCCGTCAGCGCTTTTTAAGATACCGGTAAACTCCTTTTCACCGTCCACTGCCTTATACAGCTTGACTTCCACTTCTTTACCCATTGCAAATTCGAAATCTCTCGGGCGTTTCAACACGCGGCCGAGTCCCGGCGAACTGACGATAAGGGTATAGGCATCCGGAATGAAATCCTCCTCATCCAGAAGCGGATCGATCGCACGGCTGCACGCTTCGCACTCATCTATTCCGATACCGCCTTCCTTATCGACATAAATAAGAAGATTATATTCTCCGGCTGTCTTCACATACTCGGCATCTACCGGTATGAGATCCAGTTCATTGGCGACCCGCTGAAGCAGGGACCATGCCTTTTCTTCTATTACGTCTTTTTTACTCACTTTTATCTCCTGAATAGAACTACGGCAAAATTCAGGAGCGGACTTAAAAGCCCGCTCCTGAATACTTAACCATCTGACATCTTTAGTAACTATATCACCACATATTATGAATTGCAAGTCCTTTTTTCAGTAAATTCCGACGTTAGCTCCGTTTTGTGCCTTTCCCTCCTCGTTTGGCGATCTTCAGGCGATTCAGGTAAAGCTTCTTTCCGTTGTACTCGATTGCGAACTCTCCACTGCCTCCAAGAAGGTATGCGTTCTTAACAAAGTCATCGTCCGCAAGTTTGATGCCACGGACACCGACCGCCCCCTTTTTGAGCTCGGAAACTTCCGAGAGTGCAAATCTCAGGCTGTATCCACTCTCAGAAATGAGTACTGCAGTCTCCATGGAGTCAGCAGGTGTCGCAAGGAGCAGGCTGTCATCAGGCTGAAGCTTTGTAGCCATGACTGTCCGATTGGCTGTATCAAATTCGCTGCCGGCCGTCACCTTGACATTCCCTTGTTTCGTTGCAAAAAAGATCCTGCTGTCCCTGACCTCCGAGATCGGGCTGATCCATACAATGTCTTCCGACTTATTACTGAAATTACTCAGATTATCGACCGGAACTCCCTTATCTCTGAGTCTTTTTTGCGGAATGTCGATGACTTTTACCGTATGCATCTTTCCTGTATTCGTAAAAATACAGATCTTATCCGTGTTCATAACACGGAAAATATAAGTATTGTCGGCATCGGCCGCCTCCCTGTTCTTCTCATAAACAGAAGGATCGAGCGTCTTCACGTATCCGAAGCGGTCCATGGCAAATACCACTTCTTCCTCGACCACCTTCTTTTCCTCAAGGATAATCTCATCCGCATTCTCGATCACCGTTCTTCTCGGACACGCATATTCCTTTTTGATTGACAGAAGCTCACCGATGATATCATCCGACATGGCGTCGTAGTCGCTCAGCAGTCTCTGATATTCTGCGATTCTCGCCAGGGTCTCTTCGTGCTGCTTAATAAGAGCCTGCACTTCGAGGCCGATCAGTTTCACGAGACGCATATCAAGTATTGCCTGAGCCTGCCGCTCTGTAAAGCGGAGCTGAGAAGCCATCTTCTGACTTTTCTTCGTTTTGAATCGAATACCTTCCGTATTGCCGAAAATCAGGCAGTCCTTTGCCATCTTCTGATCTTTTGATCCCCTGAGGATCTCTATGATCAGGTCTATGACGTCGCATGCCTCAATAAGACCTTCCTCTATTTCCTTCTTCTCAAGATCTTTTGTAAGTAGATTCCTGTACTTGCGGTTCGCGAGTTCAAAGCGGAACTCAGTGAATGCTTCGAAAATATTCCGAAGGGACATCGTTTCGGGTCGTCCGTCGGAGACGACCAGCATATTCATCCCGAACGTGTCCTCCAGTTTCGTCTTTTTATATAGTATATTTCTTATCTGCTCGGGATCGGCGCCCTTCTTCAGTTCTATGACGATCCGGATTCCTTCCTTGGATGACTGATTCGAGATATCCGTAATGTCCGTTATTACCCTGGATTCAGCAAGGGATGCCACATCGTTCAGGAATTTCCCGATTCCGCTGCCGATCATAGTATAAGGGATTTCCGTGATGACGATCTGCTGCCTTCCTCCCCGGGTCTTCTCGATGACCGTCTTTCCCCGTATTCTGAGCTTACCGTTTCCGGTTGCATAAATCCTCGGCAGATCATCTTTATTTACAATGATACCGCCTGTCGGAAAATCCGGTCCGTGAAGGCAGGAAAGCAATTCCTCATCCGTGATATCATTATTGCGGATATAAGCAACCGCAGCATCTATTACTTCACCGAGGTTATGAGGCGGTATCGACGTTGACATACCGACTGCGATACCGTCCGACCCGTTCACGAGTATATTCGGAATACGTACAGGCAGTACAGAAGGTTCCTTCTCCGTCTCATCAAAGTTCGGCACAAAATCTATGACATCCTTGTCAAGATCGGCAAGGAACACTTCCTGTGTTATCTTCATCAGGCGGGCTTCCGTATAACGCATGGCCGCTGCTCCGTCGCCCTCGATCGATCCGAAATTCCCGTGCCCGTCGACAAGTACCTGGCCTTTTTTAAAATCCTGAGCCATCACAACAAGGGATTCGTAGATGGAAGTGTCTCCGTGCGGATGATATTTACCCATCGTATCTCCTACGATACGGGCAGACTTCCTGTACGGTCTGTCGAATCTTGTTCCCAGTTCATGCATATCATAAAGTACACGCCTCTGGACCGGTTTCAGACCGTCCCTGACATCGGGAAGTGCTCTCGAAACTATAACGGACATAGCGTAATCAATGTAATTCTTTTGCATCAGTTCCGAGTAGTCCGTGCGGATTATGCGATCCGAATTGTCGCGGCCGGAATCGGCCTTCACTCCCGTTTTCGCTGATTTATCCAAATATCAAGACCTCCTTGTCTGCAACCTGATTTAATGTATGATGAATTCTCCGGTTCTTTGCCGTCCGGATGAATTCAAGTCGGTTTCATCTTTATCCCGTTGTCCTGAGCAGACGGGACTCCTGCTTAAACGTCAAGCTCTGCATCCGTTGCGTGCTCATAGATGAATTCCCGCCTCGGGGGAACATCTGTTCCCATTAGAATCTCCGTAATATCGGAGGAGAGTCTCGGGTCACTGATTTCAATGCGTCTCAACATTCTTGTATCGGGATTCAATGTGGTCTCCCAGAGCTGATCCGGGTCCATCTCACCGAGACCCTTGTACCGCTGAAGGGTAAACTTTTCGCCCGCGTGTTTTTTGCGGTAGCGCTCCAGTGCCTTGTCATCATAAAGATACTCGCCCTCTCCCCTGGAAGGCATGACCTTGTACAGAGGCGGCATGGCGATATATACATGCCCCTCGGTAATCAAATCGGGCATATATCGATAGAACAATGTAAGAAGCAGTGTTCCGATATGTGCGCCATCCACATCCGCATCAGCCATTATTATGATCTTGTCATATTTTAATTTGCTGATATCAAAGTCATTACCGTAGCCCTCGGAAAATCCGCATCCGAAAGAAGTGATCATTGTCTTGATCTCGGCATTTGCGAGAACCTTATCGATACTCGCCTTCTCGACATTGAGTATTTTTCCCCTGATCGGAAGAATCGCCTGATACGTACGATCGCGCGCAGTCTTGGCAGACCCCCCTGCGGAATCTCCCTCTACGATAAATATCTCACACTTTGAAGCATCCCTGCTGATGCAGTTAGCGAGCTTGCCGTTTGTATCGAAAGAGAACTTTTGTTTAGAGAGGAGATTTGTCTTTGTCTTTTCTTCCGTCTTCCGGATTTTTGCGGATTTTTCCGCACAGCCGAGTACCACCTTGAGCGTGTCAAGATTCCTGTCAAAATAGTGCGGCGCTTCCTCGGCTACGATCTTGGCAACAACTCTCGATGCATCGGGGTTGTCGAGCTTCGTCTTCGTCTGTCCCTCGAATCTGGGATTCGGATGCTTGATGGAGATCACAGCCGTCATTCCGTTTCGAATATCCGCACCGGTAAAATTACTGTCCTTCTCCTTGAGGATCCCCAGCTCTCTCGCGTAGCTGTTCATTACCTGGGTGAAGGCAGTCTTGAATCCGGTCAGATGCGTTCCGCCGTCCGCGTTAAAAATATTGTTACAGTATCCCTGCACATTTTCATGAAACTCATTGACATATTGAAGTGCGATCTCGACCTGAATTCCTTCATCTTTTCCTTTGAAGGAGATCGGCTCTGTCAGACACTCTGAATTCCGGTTCATCTCACGGACAAAGCCTACAATACCATCCGGTTCGTGATACGTTTTCTCTTCTTCCTTATCCTTCCGCTTATCACGGAAGACAATTGTAAGACCGGGGTTAAGATACGCTGTTTCGTGAAGCCTCGACTTCACCTCCGTTGCGGCGAATCTTGTCACCTCAAATATTTCGGGATCCGGAAGGAAATTGACCGTGGTCCCGGTTTCCCTGGTCCTGCCGAGTATCGGGAGAAGCCCGTTGACCAGTTCGAGATCCGGTTTTCCCTGAACATAATGATCATGATGAATCGCTCCGTCGCGCTTGACCTTAACATCCAGATAAGTGGAGAGCGCGTTGACAACGGATGATCCGACTCCGTGAAGACCTCCGGATGTTTTATACGCATCATTATCGAATTTTCCGCCTGCATGAAGTGTTGTATATACAAGTCGCTCAGCCGGGACTCCTTTTTCATGCATACCGACCGGGATACCTCGTCCGTTGTCGGATACTGTACAGGATCCATCCGCTTCCAAGGTCACCTCGATTCTGTCGCAGGACCCGGCAAGATGTTCATCAACTGCGTTGTCAACAATCTCATAGATAAGGTGGTTGAGACCTTTTCTGGAAGTGCTTCCGATGTACATACCGGGCCGCATCCTTACCGCTTCGAGGCCTTCGAGCACATGGATGCTGCTTTCATCATAATTGGTTTTCTTTGCCATTTTATGTACCCCCTGAGTTTCGAATTATAGCACCCGAACGCGTGTTTGTAAAGATGTTTTGTGTCATGGGAAAGGGAAGTCTATACTTGGTTTCCTTTAGCGCAAAAAAATCAGCTGTTGCCCGGCAACAGCTGTTCCTGAACTTGATAACTTTCTCCTTACTCCCATCTCCGGAGTAACATTTCTGATAATGGTCAGATCTTCGGGCCCATCAGATACGGATTGATCTCATCTTCCGCAGATTCGATAAGAGCCTTGCGATCCAGGAAATCTCTCATATAGTTGATCTGGTTCGCGCCGCCGTTCTCCTCGATGTCAAAATTGGCCCAGACATCCATATAAGCCACAAAATTCCTGATGCAGCCCCTGATGATATCTTTGGCATCGGCTGTACATACGTAGAGTTTCTTAGTGCGTTCATCTATAACATATGATAAGTCGTCGTTGGCAATGACTATAAACTTCCCTTCTTCTCCGTCAACGCTGAGGACAAGATGTCTGTCACCTTTTTTACCCGAAAGGTACTCTTTAAATTCCTGAATGAAAGGACCGGTGATGTCCTGCTTATAGGAAAGCGGTATGTCAATCATATTCTTATCTTCTGTCTGAAGACTTAAGAATGCAAGCCCTTCGATCGGTTCTACAACTTTTACTTTACTCATCGTTCTCCCTCCATCCAACATCCCGGCACAGTCAGCCACGCTGCCGAAACTTTCGTTCATCGTGTGATACTCGTAACGTGAGTCTATGATACTCGCGTAATGTGATACTCATCTTTATCGTGAGTATATTGTTCTGTGCAGATTACTCTGCTGTCTCTTCACAGCAACAAAAGTATTGTATCACTTATAGGAACAGCGCGCAACTCTGCAGGTCTTATGTATGGGCAAAAAAAATCCGAGGCAACTGCCTCGGATTAAGTAGCCGGTAGGGGAATCGAACCCCTGTTTCCGCCGTGAGAGGGCGGCGTCTTAACCGCTTGACCAACCGGCCACGTCTTGCGACTTGCTTATATTAACACTTGCGGCGAATTAAAGCAAGTGTTTTTTTGAAATTTTTGAAATTGTTTTCATATTTTCTTTAGCGGGAGGATGGAGCCCAATACTATGAATATTACAGAGCCGTCGCACTGAGGCGTAAAGCCTGATGCGACGGCCCTATCTCACACTGAAACCGGTTTATTGCCTTTCTCTTGAAGATGCAGCTGTTACACACTGAAACCGGTTTATTGCCTTCCTCTTGAAGATGCAGCAGTTACACACTTAAATCGGTCTGTTGCCAGTCTCCTGAAGACGCTGTCATCTCACGCTCAAATATCATGACTCACTCAGACAATATGTCGGGTTACGATTCGAATCGAAGAACGAAGCAACGTCATAAATTCCGAGCACATCGAAATCGTAAGAATACGTGTCGTGGGACGGAGTACCCGGAGTAATCGCATTGTACATACTTACGCCGTCGAGAGCGACACGTCCCGTACGAACATAATTCGAACCGAATTCCGTCCAGCCGATATTACCGTCGACATTGCAGAATATATCGAAGCCTTGCTCCTTGAAATAAGTGAATTTTGCATTGTCAGCCGTATAGCCCATAACCGGACCGATATCGGCACCGAATGCAAAGATGATCTTGTTCGTCTCACCCACGCATTTTCCGACAGCAGTCTTCCATCTCTCGTGATCCGCCTGAAGCTGCTCTGCGGTAGCATCCGTAGCATTGCGGTGTCCGTAGGTATGGCTCGCAAATGTCCAACCATTGGCCTTCATAGCATCCGCGATTTTTGTTGCTTCAGCAACATCCGTATCATAATTGTATTCCGGATGGTTGCGAAGGAAGGTTTTCTGCGCCTCGTTGAGGTCCGCACCTTCGGGACCTTCCTTATAATAATCGTTCGTACGATAGCCAAAGACTCCGTTGTAACCTGTAAGGGCAACGGTAGGCTTTGCGCCGCGATATGAGAAATCCGGATGCTCCTTGATAAAGGTGTCAATTCTCGGAACCATATCATAGTCTCCGATCTTGACCTGACCGTCAGTATCCGTGAAGAGGCACTTTACCTCACCGTTTTCATCAAGAACAAGCCTGTCTGCATATCCCTGAGCTCCGTTCTCGCCGTAGGAGTGATAGTAACTCAGATCATCCTCAGACATGATGAGGGGCTTCTTACCTTCCGGAAGATACAGATTCGTGTTCTTGCTGATTGAAACGGAGCCGTCGGCATTCGTTGTCTTTACGATGAGGTCATCCAGACTGATGAGAACGTATCCGGCATTATACATATCCTGTATCATGACGTCGAACTCGCCGACTGTCGTCATGGCTTTGTTGTTCTTCTCGACGCGCTCTTCCGTGCAGGTCTCTGACGCGATGAGACCGCGGTAGTCATTGATCAGTGAATGGAAGAAAACATGCGGCGTAGTGGATACTTCGACAGGAGTGCAGGCATTCTTGGCAGTCGTGATCGTGTTGATCTCTGCTGTAAGGTCACCGTCCGATTCATAACCGGAGAACGACTGGATCGTCGCGATAGCGCCGTCATAATCATATTGGGCGGCCTGCAGTCTCGCATAGTCAAGGACGCCTTCTTTCGTCGAGAGATCCGCGTTTGCTGCAGCAGTGGAAACGAAAGTCTGAGCAGTTGTTCCGGCGGTTTCCGTTCCGACGGAAGTTGTTGCGTCAGCGTTTCCGTCCGTTACGGTCGTCGATGTGCCTTCAGATGTCGTATTCTGTGTACCGGCTTCCTGCGTACTTCCCGAATCGCCTTTTTTCGTCAGTCGACCGACAACAAAAATAATCATAAAGAGTATAAGAAGCAGAGCGACCAGAACAACACCCCTTGCTATGAGAGCCTGCCTTCTCTGTCTTCTCCTTCTTTCCTCTCTCCTCTTCTTACGTCTTCGTCTCTCTTCCATATCATCATACTGCTGCGCCATGTATTCTTTCCTCCTTCGTTTTATGAAGCATACATATATCCTTCCGGTCTCCTGTCATCGAGCATCGGCCCGAAATTGCCGATTCCCAGTGAATTGAAGATGCCGGCTGTGTTTCCGTCCTGAACATACGTAATCAGATTATAAGGTGTGAGTCCGTACCGCGCGGAGCAGACGTAATCGATGCCATAAATCTCCCGGGCAAAAACGCCCCTTTCGCCGGTGCAGAAATAATGATACCCTTCACTCGTAAAATACTTATACTTGTCGTTATTTGACTCGTAATCGCCCGGCGTGTCGGAAATATCGCTGTCATGTGAAAATACGAATATATCTGTCTTCCCTATGATCGGCTCTACCGATTCTTTCCATTTTTCATTGTCGGTTTTGAGATCCGCCAGTTTTGATGTGCCGACGATTCTGTCGCCCCAGGTCTTATTTGCGAACTCATACCCCGCATCAAGCAACGCCTGTGCAACCTCCTGGGCAGCGGCAACTTCCGCATCGTAATCAAATTCGGGATTTGCTTTCAGCCACTTTTCCTGCAGTTCAGTGAGACCGACTCCTGTCTTATAGGAAGAATCCGTCCTGTAGCCGAAAACGCCGTTATAACCGGTGAGGGCGAGCGTCATACGGGCTCCGTTGTATGAGAAGTCCGGATGTCCTTTGATGAAAGCTTCCAGAATCGGCACTGCATCATAATCACCGATTCTCTCGGCGCCCTCCGCATTAATGTACAGGCATTCTATCGAATCATTTTGCAAAACGATCTTCGAAGCAAACCCGATTCCCTCGGTCGTATGATGATAATTAACATTGTCTTCGGTGAGAATCAAAGGCTTTTTTCCGTCAGGAAGAGAAAAATCCGTACGGGGCGTAACGCGAAGACCGTTATCGGGTGTTGCCTCCGTTGTGACAAGGTCTCTCAGCCTCACAAGCACGAACCCCGCATCATAGAGGCGATTCAGAAGCTCGCCGAATTCTTTCGGCGTCAGATTATTGCTGTTGTTGACAGCCACACGGCCTTCCGATGAAAGAGCGGGATCATATCCCCGGTCGTCATTAAGCAGCGGATAAATATAGAGATGCGGGACCTGAGTTACATCGATAATGCCGTTCGCATCTATCAGATTCTCAAGATAGGGAACAGCCTCCTGCTCAATATATTGTACCTGATCAATATCTGCAGTCTCTATGTTCGCCACAGCTTCGGGCTTACTTTCAATTGTGACAACATCCTGACGGGTCCCGCCGGTCGTCCTGATTCGAATGACCAGAAAGATAACAACGCCGATCACAGCGACAGCTGCGACGCCAAAAATAGCGATTGCTATTTTTCTCAGCCCGCTGTCATTTTTCTTACTTTTTTTATTACCTGCCAAATCTGTTACCTCTTTATAATCCTCATATTATCACGGGATCTTTCAAGCTTTACGGATCTGCAGTCCTCGTGACCGCTATTTCTTCTTTTTCTCATCGTTAGATGCGGATACACACAGATTATCCGCACTTGCGTGATCCTCGGAATACGCATAATACGTTCGATCGTTAAAACTTTCGACGCTGTAAAGAAGGATTCCTCCCTTTTGACTGGTCTCGGTATCGTTCGTCACAGGCGTCGCAAGATCCACACGGATATCCTTTTCGACAACCTCAAGATCTTCCGAAAGCCTTGCGATGTAAGCCGCAGCTCCGTCATAAGACTGCCCCGGGTTGGCAACATCCGAGCTATAGTACAGATTCCAGCCCTTTTCGGTCTTGACAAGACCTGCAGGCTCCTGATCTGCGACACAGTCAAGAATCGTCTGCGGTTTCTTCCAGGTGCGGCCCTTATCTTCGGAAACACTTACCATGATAGAGGAGTTGGACTTATCTCGTGTCTCATTCTCGTAGACCAGATACATCTTTCCGTCGTTATAGGCCAGCTTAACATCCTCAAGGTTCCGATTATCGGTTGTGACCTGACTCAGATATTCAATGCGCTTAAGATCCCTGGTGCAATAGCAATTGATCGTATACTGACCGTTCTCCGCATCGAATTCCGATGCATTCATGGTACCGTCGAGGAAAGTCAGCGTTATATAATACATACCGTCAATCTTAATAATTGCGGGATCGATCATGAAATCAGCGGAATCATTTTTCAATATAACTTCCTGACTCTTGACTGTTCCGTCATCATTCATATAAGCAATTGTCAGTTCATAATGATGATTCGTGCAGATCGCAATGTTTTCCTCCGGAAGAACACTCAGCCAGTCGGTTTCTATCTCAGTGTTGATGACATCACCTGTCTGATAATTAAGGGAAATCAGTTTTCTGTTTATGCATGTCATCAGAATTTTATCTGACATGAGCTTGGCATCACCGGCAGCCGACCGATAGAATCGGAATACAAGTTCCGCTTTTGTTTCTTTTTTGTTTCCGCAGCCGGTCAGTATCAGGATTCCGGATAATACAAGTACAAAAATAAGACGTGGAATTCGTTTCATAAACACTCCCAGCGTAAAATCATATTTTGACCACTGCAGAATGCCCTGCAGAAGGTCATACGAAGACAGTATACCATCTGGTTTATTGTTTCTCAAGCATTGTCTGAAAAAGGCTTATCTGTTCATATTCGCGCTCTGATGTCAGCATCGGCGGAACCGTCTGCAGGAACTCGCGCGTTTTTCCCGGCTCGAATAGCCAGTCCGCGACATCCCGTGCAGGAATAATCACCGGCATGCGGTCATGCACACTCTCCACGGACCGGTTGGCCGAAGTCGTCAGGATGACAAAAGCTTCTTTATTCCTGTCCAAAGTGTAAATGCCCGCAAGAAAAAGGGGACCTGAATCCGGCAAGTGAAATGTGACCTTGTTCCTCTCCCTGTCCCACTCATAAAAACCCGCAGCCGGAATAACGAGCCTTCTGTCCGCTATACTGTTTCTGAACATCGGCCTGTCATAGATGTTCTCCGACCTCGCGTTTATGATCATGCTTCCGTTCTGCCCTGTCATGCCCCAATGCATAGCATCTGCCGACATTTTTCCGCTCCTTCCGTGAAGGACGAGCGGCGACATTCCCGGAGTCACATCGCCCGCGGTCCGCTGTTTCGGGCGAATGTGGAAAAGCCTCTCCACCGAATCCTCGGTGTCAGGATCTATATAATATCTTCCACACATACACACTCCCCGTCCCGGCAGATTTGTGTGCATCTGCCGTCTGAAATAAGGTAGGCTTCTCCCCACACAGACTCTCTTCCGTCCTCGCTCATGACGTAGCTTCCGTCCGGAAGTGCAAGGAACTTGTGACCGAAGCTGTCCGCATATGTGATATCCTCATAGAGACGCATTCCGTCCAGAATGTAATCTCTTACCATTTGATAATGGGGTAAAATGTTCAGCTCCGTAAGCCCGAGTCCGTAGAGAAATCTGCTGTACGTCGGATCGGTCGCCTCACCTTCGAGTTCGGGCTGAGCGTATACGATATTTGCGGAATTCATTGTACCCGCGCTGATACCGATCACGATCCCTTCATATTCCCTGAGGCTCTCCCTGAGATCGATGGCCTGAAAGAACCTGTTCTCGGTCGGCACATGTCCGCCTCCGAGAAAGACCACGTCGTAAGTCATCAGGCACTGCGCGCTGAAATCCTGCGTGCGGTCATCCCATATATCAAGGCATGCGACCGGGAACCCTGCGTCATTCAGAGACTGCTCCATGCTGTCCCGCATCTCATCGCAGTCATCAATCTCCGTCGGGAATGCAGATATAACAAGACATCTTGCATCATCCGGCCATCTTGAGGCCAGGTTCTCGGGAAAAGAGTTCATGGTATCAATACCTGTGACGATCCTGCTGTTGTCAAGCGGTCCGAACGGACTGCTTGTAAGAAATATCTCTTTCATGTATTAAAATCCCCATCCTGTAAACTATCGCTATTATCGTAACGGCAGATAAAGCCGCTTTTCGTCTTTCTGATCTGACAGAGGCGATCGATCTTAATTACGGTTTCCTGTTTTGTCTTCACATCAAATGCGTAATGAGTATTTCTGTAACACCGCGATCTTTCCTCATCAGAGAGACCTTCCAGAAATTCCAGATGCCTTTTTAGCCGGCTGTCAATCACAGCATTCAAAACATCCACGCCCCGATCCATATTGGAGAGAGCTGCACGGGCAATTTCGGCGTCAATATCATAGCCGATGCTGTTCCGGTTGGCAATCATACATGCAAGGCCGGTCGTCCCGAGACCTGCAAACGGATCCAGCACGGTATCCCCCTCAACGGAGTACATGTTGACAAGCCGGTAAGGTATTTCCAGAGGATAGGAAGCATTTCTTTCCCGGCCGGGAAGCGTCCCGGCATGGGTCTGCGACGTTCCCCTGATATCCCAGAGATCCGAGAACCATTCGTTTCTCTCCTCCCAGAAGTATGCACTCTTCTGCCGCACGAGCCTCTCCGCCCCGTTGAAATGCCGTTTTCCGCCTTTCCTGAATACAAGGATATATTCATGTTCGTATGTGACATACGCGCCGGCCGGATACATACCGGATCCCATGAATTTGTTTGGTGCGTTTGACGGCTTGCGCCAATGGATGTCGGGCAGCACGCTGTAACCCATTTCCATAAACTTCTGAATGATACGGGCGTGATTAGGATAGAGCCGGAATTCATCCTGAATGGTTCTCGTCGCATCACCGATGTTAATGCAGACAAAACCGTTCCGGGCAAGGACCCGGTCGCACTCTTTCCATGTGCCATCGAGAATGCGGTGCATTTTCCGAAAAGCCTCCATCCCGTCACCGCCAAGCAAAGCTTCACCGACAGCCGGGTCCTGCTCACAAAACACAGCATCCCACATGCTGATCATGGGATAGGGTGGCGATGTGACAATCAGGTCTACGCTGCCTGTCGCAATCACCGACATATCCGAGCTTGTGCCGACGATTATTTCATGCCTGGTCATTTGTTATACACTTTCCTCCGTATCAATATCATCATGCTCCTATTTCTGTGTGAGCCTTCTTATGTCCTCATCGTCTTTGCCTTTCATGCTGAGGAATGTCAACTCATGTTTCTTTCCGTCCTGCGTTTCGGCCATAAGTACTAGCGTGTCACCTGCAAATCCGTTCTTTTTTCGGTGTTCATAAAGCCTCGCAATATCCTCTGTTCTGTAGAGCCTTCCGGATCCCTTGACGATAAGAAAACTCTCCCCCTTAATAAGCCTTCCGTTCAGGAATCTTTCACCGTTTTTAAAATCAGAAAGAAGGGTATCCAGGCTGCCGGCTTCCTCGAGTGAAACCACACAGGTCGACGCACCTCGATATGCGCTATACCAGTAGGAAAATGAAAGCACCGCCGGAATGATGAACATGATTCCGGGAATTCCCACAAATAGCAGTGTGGCGATTCCTACAAGACCGAACACTATGAACATGGAGAACAGAACAATATCAAATGTCCGCAAATATTCAATCAGTTCTTTTTTCTGAGATTCCAAACTTTTTTTCTCCTCTCGCGAAGTTCAGTATATAGTTCTGTACAATTTAGAGATTTTACCATTTTTGAATGCTTCAATCTACATAAGATACCGGATTTTATGAATTTGTTACTTTTGATTTTTATCGCTATCGTTTAGAAAATTTCAAGTACAGCGGCGGGCGAAGCCGCTCCGATTGCATTTTATAATTTCGACTGAGGTCACGAGTATTGCGCGATGAAGAATAAATATTGAGTAGCTATAGCCGAAAATCTCAGATATAATGGACAAGAATAACAAAACACGGCAGTTCCGACCGGACCTGCAGACAGGAGCATATATGAGCAAGACTCTGCAAATCCGCAATCTGACCATCGGCCAGGGCAGTCCAAAGATCATCGTCCCGATCGTCGGCGTGACCAGGGAGGAAATTATCGGCTCGGCAAAAGACATAAAAGCAGCATTCCCTGATGTCGTCGAATGGCGCGCCGACTGGTTCAAAGACGTACTCGACTTCGATAAAGTATCGGATGTTCTGAGCGAGCTTCGCACGATTTACGGCGGCACGCCCATCCTCTTCACATTCCGCACCGCAAAAGAAGGGGGAGAAATGGCCATAGAAGCAGAACACTATGCCGAGCTGAATACAATGACTGCCGCGACGGGACTCATAGATCTCATAGATGTTGAAGTGTTCACCGGTGATGAAATCGTCAGCGATATGATACGTGCCGCCCACCGTTTCGACGTGAAGGTCGTCGCCTCAAACCATGATTTTCACGGGACACCGGCAAAAGAGGATATCATCACCCGGCTCAAAAAGATGGATGCTCTCGGAGCAGATATCCCGAAGATCGCAGTCATGCCTACATGCAGGGCAGACGTCATCACTTTGCTTGACGCTACACAGGAGGCCGACGCAGCGATCGATAAGCCCCTCATAACCATATCAATGTCGGGAACGGGCCTCGTCAGCCGCCTTGCGGGAGAGGCTTTCGGGTCAGCCCTCACGTTCGGTGCTGTAGGTAAGACTTCAGCACCGGGTCAGATGAACGCAGAGGATCTACGTATGATCCTGGAGCTTATCCACAAATCAAGCTGAAGATTCAAGAACGCGTCGGCGTTCTTGCCGCGACGTGCGCGGCGCGTAAGCGCCTTCCACTGCGCACGTCTGCGATCCGCCGGAGGCTTTTATTCTTCATCGCGAGATTGTACTCGCATATCTCATGACTTAAGTCACGAGTATTGCGCGATGAAGAATAAAGCGTCTTTTGCACATTCAAGTATTTCTCATTGTTTTGAGCATCTGAAGAAATAAAGAAACAGCATTATATTCGCTTTTCACTGCGTAATAATCCTTTAAATCGGAGGAATCAATATGAACTATCACGATGAAAGCATGAATATTATCGAGTCATGCAATGATAAAAGCATCGAAACCATCACCGAAAAATTAAGGTATCTCTTCCCGAAGAACATCGTGCTCATAGGCTTCATGGGCGCCGGTAAAAGTTCTCTCGCCTCCTATCTGGCAGAGCAGTTCAACATGAGGACAGTAGAGACCGACCGGGAAATCGTGGAACGTGAAGGAATCGGCATTCCCGAAATATTCGAACAGTACGGGGAAGTATACTTCCGTGATAGGGAAAGCGAGGTAATACGGGATCTGGGATCAGATTCTCAGACGGTCATTTCAGCGGGTGGCGGTGCCGTATTGCGAGATGAGAATGTTGAAAATATGAAGGCAAACGGTATCATCGTTCTCCTCACAGCGACTCCGAAAGCAATACTGGACCGGGTTAAGAGCAGCACCGAAAGGCCCTTGCTGAACGGAAAAATGAATGAAGATTATATCGCCACACTGATGGAGAAGCGGAGATCGAGATATGAAGATGTCGCGGATCTGATTATCGATACCACAGATAAGACCATTCCGGAAGTATGCGAGGAGATGATCCTGAAACTCCCGGCGATAGTCAATCAGACTAAACAAACCGGTCTTTTATAATTATAGTCTGACTTCAAGAACGCCTCGGCGTTCTTGCCGCGACGTGCGCGGCGCGTAAGCGCTTTCCACTGCGCACGTCTGCGATCCGCCGGAGGCTTTTATTCTTCATCGCGAGATTGTACTCACGATGAAGCCAGATTTCACTTTGCGCGCGTATCTCACGACTGAAGTCACG
>CACYPS010000002.1 GCA_902776305.1 uncultured Lachnospiraceae bacterium
TTTTCGTTAGTGTATATATCACTCTAAAGCACACATATATCCACTTCTTTCGAAGCCATAAACCTACCAAAGATCGACCGGCAGAATTGTGTAGTTTACGACGGCGATCTCGCGTCGATTCTCCTGCAGGTATCCTCTCCGTAGGCGACGCCGAGGCGGCTGCCATCGTCCCAGTTCACATGAATGGTCCCGTAATCGTCAACGCCGATCACCGTCCCGCTTGTCCCGATGGGCGGAGCTTCCGGATCGTCCATCCGCAGAAGCTCTACCCGGGACCCTCTCGGAAATGCACTCTCCAAACTCTCTATCACTTCACCTCGCAATTTTCTCATGCCTGCGTCGCCTCTTTTCTTTCGGCCTGCCTTGCAATCCAGCGCTGCTTCTCGGCCTCCGTGCGGAAGGCGCTATGTCCGGAAAGGTTCTCCATCAGAATCTTCCGGGTGGTCTTGTAGGCAGCACCGTTCATCCCGAGGCGGGTGAGCCAGATCCGAAGAGCGTATTTCTCGTTCTCCCAATTGACTGCCTTGGCCTGGATACGCTTCTGGGTGAGAGCCTGCTGATTCATCATGGCAACCAGCTCGGTGAAGGCCCTCATGTGCTCCGGGTCTGCGTTCTCCGGCAAGGAGGAGAAGCTGATCACCTCCGGCGTGATGGTGATTCCGGTCAGGGCCGGTCCGTGTTCGTCTTCATAGGCTGCAAGCGCCTTGCAAAAATCCGCTGCCGTGCGAAGTTCCTCTCTCCCGCTTAGGGCATCGACAAGCCCCTGCTCTGCTGCAAAGCCACTGCCGAGCGCCTTGTTGATGAGTCCTGCTCTGGTAAAAATAAGGTTTACGAGGTTTCGCAGCGAATTGGCGTTGTGGTCTCTTGTCGGAAGGCTGACCGTAAGCTCTACCGGTTCCGGATCTTCTTCTGCCGTGTATCCGGCTTCCCAAAGAGCCTCGACTACTTTCTGAATGGTGGCATCGTCCGTTCGCTCATCCCACAAAAGATCCCCATTCCGATTGATGAGCATGCTGCCGACTTCATAAGCGCAGGTCGGCATTCTAAGGTAAACCGGCTCCACTCCCGCCGCATTTCCTATCACCTGGACCATCTCTTTTCTATCTGATCCCGTCACGTTGTAGCTTTTCTTCATCATGGTGTGTACCTCCGTATGTTCTTTCCCGAGGGCCCATTCCCTCCGGGTAGACTATTCATCACTCTGCCGGGCACATATAGCAAGCGAATTCGAGTGGTAAAACCCACCAAAATGTACCCGGCAGAATTGGTCATACTATAGAGGCGAGAGCTTCCTCCAATGTGAGTTTCTGACCATCCCGGACCACCGTAATATCCGGCGTCTTCTCATGCTCAAGGCACCAAGCCTGGTAGCGCTTCACGATCACAGCCACGAATTTCGGATCAAGCTCGATGCCCCGGCAGATACGGTCTGTTTCACAGCAGGCAATGAGCGTGCTTCCGCTGCCGAGGAAGGGATCGAGCACGATGCCGTTTGTCATAGTAGAGTTCCGGATCGGATAACTCATAAGACCGACCGGCTTCATTGTAGGATGTTCCTTGCTGGACTTGGGCCTGTCATACTCCCAGACCGTTGTCTGCTTCCGGTCAGAGTACCACTGGTGCTTGCCGGTCTTTTTCCATCCGAAGAGGCAGGGCTCGTGAATCCACTGATAGGGAGACCGGCCCAGGACCAGAGCATTCTTCTTCCAGATACAGCAGCCGGAAAGGTAGAAGCCGGCGTCATCAAACGCCTTACGGAAGTTCAACCCTTCCGTGTCAGCGTGGAAAACATAGATGGAACCGTCCTCTGCGAGATTTGCATGCATCGCCTTATAGGCTGACAGGAGGAAGTTGTAGAAATCCACATCCGCCATGTTGTCGTTCAGGATCTTACCTGCGGTCTCTTCGACGTCCACGTTATAAGGCGGGTCCGTCAGGACGAGGTTTGCCTTCTGCCCATCCATGAGGCGGGTGTATACCTCTTCTCCGGTCGAGTCGCCGCAGATCACACGGTGCGGGCCGAGATACCAAAGGTCTCCGAGCTGTGAGAACACCGGCTGCGTTAGTTCTTCCTCGACGTCGAAGTCATCTTCCTGCACGTCCTTCGTATGAACCTTGTTAAAGAGCGTCTCTATCTCAGGCGGCTCGAAACCGGTGAAACCCAGATCGAAGTCGGAATCCTGAATGTCCTGGAGCAAATCTGCGAGCAGGTTCTCATCCCAGGCACCGGTGATCTTGTTGAGGGCAATATTGAGCGCCTTCTCGCGGACCTTATCAACATCAACGACCGCGCAGGGCACTTCTGTGTATCCGAGATCCGTTGCTACGCTGAGCCTCTGATGTCCGCCGATGATCGTCATGTCAGCATTTACCACCAGCGGATCGGCAAAGCCAAACTCCTCGATGGAGTTCTTGATCTTCTCGTATTCCTTGTCGCCCGGCTTCAGCTTTTTGCGCGGGTTATACGCAGCCGGTTTCAGAACACTGACCGGCAGCACTTTCAGTTCTGCTGTTTTCATTTCGCTTCTCCTCCTTCACCTTCTGGCGCTCGCGCCTTTTGTCGAACGCCCATCTGCACCGGTCCGAGCAAAAGCTCCGTGGCCGGCCTCTCTTGTTCTGTATGATGGCTGTTCCGCACTCCGGGCAGAACCGTTTTGCGCAGGCAGCCGTAAAGCCTGATATATCCATACATCCTCCTGTCCACGAAACGCCGTACCCATGTTCGGAATTCCGCGAAAATGGCATGAAAAAAGCAGCGGTGGAATTTACTCCATCACTGCTTTTTGTGATTCGATATGTCGCGGGCCAAGGCTCGCTTTTTGCTTTATTCTATGCGGCTTTCCACTATCCCGTGATGCATTTCGCGGACTACATTTCGCGGACATCTCCGCATTCCGGAACCCCCCTATACAATTTCGCGGATTTTCACACGTGAGGGGGCGGCGGTCCTTGGTGACTTCAGCGTAGAGAAGTAACCCCGGCCCCCTGGTTTAATTACTCATCATGAAACTCTAACATCTTTCTATCGCACATATCTCTGTGGTATTCCCATAGTTCAAGTAACTGTGGAGAAACTGAATAACCATACTGCGAGATAGCTTCATTCCAAAAACCGAAAGCTCTTCTCCATCTACCATCTCTTTCAGCGTCTTCAGCTGCACTCACTAACGCATCATATCCACCCATAACTATACTCCTTTCGTGACATAAAAAAGTTGTATCAAGTATAGCATACTATTTTCGAATCTGAATAGTGTCTTTAGACCAGGCATCAATAATTGAACTCCGGCTTCGAATCTTCTCTTCCTGTCTTCTTATCATGACACCTCTTGCATAGTGCTCGCCAGTTACTCTGATCCCAGAAAAGCTTCTGATCGCCTCGATGCGGGATAATGTGATCAACCACCGTCGCCTTCACGTACTTACCCTGCAGCTTACACTCTTCACACAAAGGGTGTGCCTGAAGAAACATCTTACTGGCTTTCCGCCAAGCAGATCCGTATCCTCTTCCTGCAGCCGATCGCACCTCCTCCGGATGCATCGCCTTATGCTTGTCACAATACTTGGTTCCGGATGGCACAAGCTCCGGACAGCCAGGATGCTTGCACGGGACCTTCGGTTTTGTCGGCATTAACACCTCCTACAAAAGATTCAGGATGTCTTTACAGAAAAGAGACCCCATAACATAATCTATAGGATCTTTCTATCTACGTCATTATTACCACGATATTAATTGAGGATTAGGTTTAATCTCTTTAAAATATAGCCAATGAGAAATCCCGCACCCCCCGAATTCGTATGGTTGTTGCATACACGGGCCTTCGATTTTAACTTCTACACACAGAATGTCGGCCCGTTTATTAAAATAATTAATTATCGTTTCTAAATAAATAGCCGTAAATGCTGCTAATTGATCACTATTCATATGCTGATATCCATAGTCATAAAAACTAATGACACTTCCAGGAGGATACATATGAATGCCCCCTGGAGAAATGTCACTAACTAAACCTTCCCTATTCGGCTGACGTTTTTTCAGCTCCCACTGCAGCTCACTCTGGACTTTATATACTATATCCTTTACCGGTTTAGTATCTTTAATCCTTTCATACCACGGCCCTGCACCCATTTTCAGGCTTTTTAGTGCTGATTCATATCCCAATTTTCGAGTCAGCTTATAAAACCACCACTTTTTATTTTTATCTATGAAAATGGTTACTTTCCAGCCAGCCCACATATACCGATAGTTTCCATATTCATGTTTTTTTTTCGACGGCTCAATGACTTTACCGATGATTGAATAATCGATATGGTATCTGTTCAATTCGTTCAAAAATATGTTAAACTCCTCAAAACAACGTTCTTCCTCACGCTTACATAGCTCTCTATCAGTAGTTATCTTCCAGCCAAACCAATAAGTATTTTTATGTTCTTCATAATCAAAACCACGAGAAAAGACGCTAACTAAATCTTCTCTTGAAATTAAATCGTTATATGTACATAGACTCTCAAGTTCTTCTTTATAAGAAAAATCTACTATTGCCATAATATCCCCCATACACTTTTTGCCATTAAGTTGAACCTTATCAGAATAATAATAAGACATAGTTCCAATGCTCATTTTATCATAAGGGGTAGAAGCCAACAATACAGACTAATTAATTCTCGGATAGCCAGGATGCTTTCATGGGACCTTCGGTTTCGTAGGCATCCGAGCCTTTCACGGCAGAAGCCCCGGATTTCTCCGAGGCTCCTTCGCAGTTTTTCATGCTATAAGTATAACACGTCTTATAAGGGATAATTTATCCTCTTTTGGACACACCTCTTAGGACTTTCCGAACAACAACACTGTAAGCCGGTCGAGTGCACGGTTCTTCCGCTTGTAGGCAGTCGGCGGCTCGACGTGCAGGTACTCTGCGATATAGTATGCCGCGCTGCTTCCGTACGTGTTGCCGTCACCATAAAAGGTATCAAGGCAGTATCGCTCATCATCCGTCAGCTGCTCCCATGCAGGCTTGAACCAGTCCATGTACTCAACAGCCTGCCGGTACCGTTCCTTTAAAATATCGATCTCCTCGATGCCATTTAAGATACGGTCTTCTCCTGCATGAACGTTATGGCTACTTGGCGTGCCGTCCCAGTTCGGACTGCCGACGCTGCTCATCTTCTCATAGGTCCGTCTGATCTCATCGTCTGTGCTGTTAATAATGAACTGCATTGCATCGTAGTCCTTGATCGCTGCGATCGTTGCCGACCGCTTGTCCAGATACTTCCACATAATGCTCATAGCTTCTTCCTCCGAAAAAGTAACATCGATACGTTCCCGGATTGTCATGTGATTGTCATGTGTGCCTTCACGGCTGAGATGAGATTCTGCTGCGTCGTGTCCTTGTGCTCCAGCGCTTTCAGGACATCTTCGTCAACAGTATCTCTTGTCAGGATGTGATGAATCGTCACCACTTCTTTTTGCCCCTGCCTCCAGAGGCGTGCATTTGTCTGCTGATACATCTCAAGCGACCAGATCATCGAAAACCAGATGAGGATATGTCCGCCCTTCTGAATGTTCAGACCATGACCGGCACTTGCCGGAGAGATAAGACCGACCTCGATCTTGCCCTCGTTCCAGTCTGCGATATCCTGATCACTCTTTAAGTCCCTCGGTGCATAGCCGAGATCCATCAAGTGTTCCCTGATGCGTTCATGATCGTGCTGGTACCAGTATGCCACGAGTACGCTCTGGCCGTTGGCCTGCTCGATGAGATCGGCAAGCTCCTGAAGCTTTTGTTTGTGAATGACGCGTATCTGTCGCTCGTCGTTGTAGATCGCTCCGTTTGCCATCTGCAGGAGCTTCCCGGACAGGACGGCTGCATTGGCGGCATCGATCGTGTCATCTCCGATCTCCACAAGCAGCTCTTTCTTCATGCTGTCATACAGTTCTCTTTCAGAGGCGTCCATGTCAACGTAATGATTGACCAGCACCTGCTCCGGCATATCGAGGTAGTCCAGCGCTTTCATGGAAACCGTGATGTCAGAGATCCGGCTGTAGATCGCTTCCTCTGCATCTGGCAGAGGAACGTAGTTATACACAACACCGGTGTACGGATTCTTGCCCTGCGGCTTAAAGTATGTATCACGGAACCTGCCGATAAATCGTCCGAGGCGCTTGCCGTTGTCGATGAGATAGGTCTCTGCCCAGAGGTCCAGAAGTCCGTTTGATGCCGGCGTGCCGGTAAGACCGATCATGCGCTTTATCTGAGGGCGGACCTTCCTGAGAGCCTTCCACCGCTGGCTCTGATGGTTCTTAAAAGACGAGAGCTCATCGATCACGACCATGTCGAAGGGCCAGGGGATATGCCGTTTCTCCAGGTAGTCGACCAGCCATTTCAGGTTTTCCCTGTTGATGACATAGATATCAGCCGGCGTCCGCATGGCTGCTTCTCGCTGCTTTACCGTCCCGACGATCACGGACATATTCAGCAAGTGTACGTGCTCCCAGGTGTCACGCTCCGCAGGCCATACGCTGCGGCATACACGTAGGGGAGCGATCACCAGCACCTTCGAGACTTCGAAACTGTCAAACATAAGGTCCAGTATGGCAGTCAGCGAAATGCAGCTCTTTCCCAGACCCATCTCAAGGATCAGCATCGCCTCCGGATGCGCTTTCAGGAACTCAACACAATAATTTTGATATGCATGTAAATCACTTCTTTTCATCGATTTCCCTCATTAGTTTATGTAGTAGTGCAGGACCGTCCAGAGCAGTCAAGCTCACGAAATACTGCGAACAGAAGAACTTCGTGATCTCCCGGACGGTATCCTGCGCTTTCTGGTCATCCGGATGTGTCTTCAGCCTCCGGTAAGCCGGCCTGAAGTCTTTCACGGCATTTAGAATAATCGCATCTGCAAAGGCTCGATAATTTTCCTCATGCATGCAGGACCTCCTTGATGATGCCGGGGATCTGCTTCGAGCTGTCGAGGACAAACACCAGGAAGCCAAGCTGCCGCAGCTGTTTATGTCGCCGCAGCTGCAAGAGACGAGGCTTCTTGCCCGGTGCCTTCACCTCAACAAATCCGATCCGGCAGCCGGGCAACAGCACCAAGCGGTCAGGCATACCGTTCATCCCCGGACAGATCAGCTTCGGGCAGATGCCGCCCTCTGCCTTCACGGCCTTCACGAGCTCTTGTTCAATCTGCTTTTCTCGCATGCCTCATATTCCTCCCAGCAGCTTTCAAAAGTTTCTATGCTTACCGCATAAATAGCAGAGTGTTTTTTGATGTAATCACGAAGCAGCATCCTCCACGTATTCAGTTTGTGACTGCTGTTTCTCGGGAAACGCTCCCTGTCCATCCTCATTATGTTAGCAAGCCGGCCCTCTTCCGTTTTGCTATCTTTATGGTTTCGTACCATAAAACTGTAAAATGTCATTCTGATCTCTCCTTCCTAATAGCTGGTGACAGTCATGACGGTTGTTGCACTAATTTTCCCTATATAGGTTTTATGATTTTTCAGCCCTAAAGGGGATTTAATTAGACAACTGTCACGACCGTCACCCTCTGAATTTATACCTCCGAATCAGCCAGTCTAAGTCCTATCACAAAACGCCCCGCTTTACGCTTGTGACGGATAAAGCCACGCTGTTCGATAGACGAATAAAACTCCGTGGTGCTCCTGATGAATTCACCGGAACGGATACAATATGCCCGGTAAGATGCATACAGTTCTCCGGACTTCTCTTCGTAGTCCGCGCCGATCTCACAGCACTCATCCAGGAAGTGGCTCATCCAATCGTTATCAGCCTTATACTTCTCGACCGCATCGCGGACGCATGCCGGCAACGTCAGTTTAAAGTTGGCATGAATGGCCTTCTCGGCTCCCTCAATGATCCACTTCACAATGTAGGGACCGGCATTGTCCAGCAGGTATTTTGAGTAGTTCTTGATTTCGCTGTTCCCCATAATGCTGGCATTAAACGGAATCACAATGAGGCGCCTCCAGATACCGGTATCCATTGCACCGACCTTCGGCAGGTGATTGGTATACAGAACAAGGGTATGTGTCGGCTTAAACTTGAACGGGTCCTTATACTTCTTCTCCCCTTCAATCTCATCCGTTGATGAGAGCTGCTTCACGATTGACGTAGAAAGGCGCATCCCTTCTTCGAGCTCCGCGGCAATCAGAATCCGCTTTCCCTTCACCTCTGCCAGTTCCGGTTTAACGTTTCTACGGCATCCAACCGTGAGAGCATCCGCGGAAATCATGCCACTATAGGTTCCCATAGCACCTGCGATCGAATTCCAGAAGGTTGACTTTCCGTTGCTGCCAATACCGTAAGAAATGGTCAGGGCTTCCTGATACACATCTCCGATGGCACATAATCCGACTGTCTGTTGTACATAATCGATCAGCTCCTCATCACCCTGGAAAGTGCGGTTTATGGAATCGAGCCACAGATCCTTTCCTTCGTCTCCCGGTGCATACGCTGTGATCATTGTGATGTAATCCGCCGAATCGTGATCGCGCCTTCCGGCCATGCCCTCACACAAGTCATATGTTCCGTCCGGACAATTCAGCAAAAACGCATGGCTGTCGATATCGTGGGTTTCCACCTCTACCATCGGCTTTACTGCCATGAGTGCGGAATTGATATATTTCACATCCCGGCGTTTCATGACAAAGCTGTAGTAGGAAACTGCACCGAGATATGCCATGAATGCTTTCCTCTGTCCTGCCTGGATCTGCTTTTCCAGTCCTTTGCCGCCCGCGGAAATGCTCTGCTCCGGCACACCGCACTGGATCAGGTCTTCCTTCGTTTTTGCGACCGCCGCCTTTGCCTCGGCAAGCTGGCGATCCAGGAAATTCTCCATACAGCCTACAGACTTAGGTTTCGATTCCACCCAGCGCTTCCCGTCATAGAACATGAAATCCGTGCCTGTTGAATAGGCCAGCTCGTTGGCGCAGTCCATTGCGACTACTTTCGCTTGACCAATATCTGAATAATCAGCGGGCTTCAGAGCGTATCCAGCCTTATACTGATCAGGCGGCACATAGCCTTCCTGATTCTGTACCTTCTTCGCAAATCGGCAGGCGCTCGACCAGATCTTACCCAGTTCCTCATTATCGAGAGGCGGGCTGCACTTCTCAGACTCTTCCAGAAAAATCTGGAACGCCTTCTCTGTGGCTCCGTACCGTTTCACAATCCTTCCTGCAAAACGGCTCATCGTAGCATTCCTGCGCCCTTCTTCAATAATCACATGATCGCCATAGGTTCCCTGTCCCATGTCGGTATCGAACTCTTCCGCTGTCAGGAATTGTGTGAGGGTCAGATCCCCCTCATAGAATTCGACTTCCGGATCTGATGTTCCGAAGAAGAACCTTGCTGCATCCATAGCTCCCTCATCGAAATAAGGAAATATACGGTTCATAACCTGTTTCAGCTCTTTGTATTCTTCGAAACTCTCAGTCGGATCGATCCAAAAGAATACATGATACTTCGGCCTGGGTGTCTTCCCCTTCTTCGGCTTCATATGATGGCGGCTATAGTGCACTGCAAAGCGCACGTTCGGCAGAGCCTTCGCTACATCCGCGGGCAGAACCCAGTCCTCCGGATTCTCTGAATGATCGTTGTCAACTTCAACTGCCAAGCAGTTACTACGGATAAAATTCTCATTACTGCGGTATCCGCCCTTGTAGGCGGCACAGACATAATCATGACTGACCGCCTGTATAAAAGACTGCTTATCTGTTATATCGATTCCGTGCGGATACAGGCAATTGGTTTCATTTCCCCTGCAATCCGCGTAATACATGGTAAACATCACTCGTCCTCCTTATGTAAAACTATCTCGCGCTCCCTTCCATCAAGATCCATCTTCAGGTGACGGAGAGCTCCCTTCCAATAGGGCTGGATGAAGATCTTCTTTCCGTTGCTACACTTACGCCAATGACCGATAACATACCAAACCAGTGTATGTCGGTTGTATGCTTTTCCTTCTCCATGGGCTGCGCGCTTGATCTCATCCGCGTTGACGATATGCTTTTTCACATATCTGGTGACACGCTTCGTTTTTCCTTTCTTTACCGATTTCGGATCATATACGCGTTCTATACGCGGATGTCTGAAAACCTCCTGAACAGTCGGATGCAGAAGCGCCACTTGTATGCCATACCAGGTCGCCATATAGGCATATATCATGTTGGCAACGTCCTGCACTGAGACCATCTCTCTATTCTTTTCGATCAGACCACGAGGCATACCATGCTGACCGCACCTTCCCATGCAAATCATATCCATGCCTTCCTGTACAACGATCGGAAAAAAAGCAGTGTATTTCCCCTTCTCTATAACAATGGCTGCCACGCAAGCTTCGCACTCTCCGCTTTCTTTGATCCGCTCCTTGTAGTCTTGAAACACGACGACACGGTACTGGCAAACGACGCCTCCCGGCATATCTCTCTCGTCTACAACTATTTTGCAGTCAAGGAGCGGGATTTTCCCGGCAAAGAACAGGTCCGAAGGGATGCGGCCCCGTTCCAGATGACAGCTCTTTTTCCACAGATCACAAAGTGCCTGATCATCCTTCGTAGTCAAATGTATGGTATCGCTCGGCTGGCTCTTGCAGATATCCCTCCACATCTCTTCATTTAATGTGTCGCTAAGATACGTAATCGGAACACGACGCATCGCGGAATTCTGACTTGTGATGTGGTTTGCCTTACGCAGGGTCTCTATAAGCTTCGTAAACTCTCTGGGTGTAAGCTGCTCCTGCGACTTTCCGATATGTAGCGCCTCCGCCATAAGCTGGTCAAATTCCTGGTCGGAAAGACTCTGGTAATAATCGGTCATGGCGTCAAACTGCTCTATCGTAAGCACCTGCTGCATGACATCCATAATTCTTTGCATCATAAACTGTCTTGAACAATTGTCCATTTTCTATTCCCTTTCTGGCAGGCCGGGGGCAGCCCCGGCCCACCTTTGGTTTCAGTCGTCGATCTCTAAACACTGGTCGTTGAGCGCATCCCGGACAAACGTGATTGCCTTCATGAAGGCATCCAGCCCGTCATCTCCGCAGCAGGCGATCGTGAAGCCGATTCTCTTTCCTTTTTCATCCTTGACCGGCTTGAAGTAAAAATCTCCGGTCGGGCACTGAAGATTCAGGTAGGTGCGGCTTCCGCCCTCGCGGCTGCAGCCTCCTGTGTACCCTGTTGTTCCTGCCTCCACAGTCAGTACTGTTTCGATGCCGCGGACATCCCTCTGAAATGTCTGTACGTACTCGCCGTTGATCGTCTTGAATCCCTCTTTAATTGCATACATATATTTTTTCCTCCTTTTTATGCTTGAACTCTTGGGTAACGGGGTGGGTATGCATCGGCGGCTCCTTGTTTCTCGCTTTCATAAGAAGCATCTCCTTTCATCGTTCTGCTTTCCTACGCCCAAAAGTCCGCCTGTTTTACAAAAAAATTTCAAAAAAAATTTCGCTTCCTATTTAAAGCGACAAAAAAATCGCCCGATCTCTGGGCGACTGAAAATTTTTTTAAATTCTTTTGTAAAAATGCCCTGCTTTTGGGCGTAGGAAGGTGAGAACGATGAAAGGAGGTCAAAAAATGAATACGAAAGTTCTCGCAGAAACTCTTAAGAAACTGAGCGGCGATATCACAGAGCTTGCTGATCTGCTCTCTGCACAGGAAGATACGGCTCCTTCGGAGGAGACACCCGCTGCCAAGGAGACACGCTCCAAAGAAGAAGTACGGGCTCTCCTGATATCCAAATCGAGAGCCGGTTACCGGGCCGAGGTAAAAGCGCTGCTCTCCGCCCACGGTGTCGGAAAGCTGGGCGATATCACCGACCCGAAGGAGCTCGCCGCGGTGTTCGCGGAAGCGGAGGTGATCGGCAATGGCTAAGCATGCATACCTGTCTGCATCGGCCAGCCACCGCTGGCTCGCCTGTCCGCCCAGCGCCAAGCTCTGCGCCGAGGAGGAGGACCGCGGAAGTCCCTATGCACAGCAGGGCACCGATGCTCACGAGCTCTGCCAGTATCTCGTCGAGAAGGCACTCGGGCTTGATGTCAAAGATCCCACAGAAGACCTGACCTGGTACGACGCGGAGATGCAGGAAGCTGCGGAAGGCTACTGTTCTTACGTTATGGAACAGGTAACCGAGGCCAAGAAGCTGTGCATCGACCCGCTGGTCTGTGTGGAGCAGACACTCGACTTCTCCAAATGGGTAGAGCACGGATTCGGCACAGGCGACTGTGTGATCGTCGCGGACGGCCTGCTGCACATCATCGATTTCAAGTACGGTGTCGGCGTGCTGGTCGAAGCAGACAAGAACAGCCAGATGATGTGCTACGCGCTCGGTGCCCTGGATACCTTCGGGGATCTCTATGACATCCCCTGTATCAAGATGACGATCTACCAGCCGAGGCGGGACAACGTCGACACCTTCGAGCTGACCACCGAAGAGCTCCTTCATTGGGCAGACGAGGTCTTGGCGCCGACTGCCAAACTGGCCTATGCCGGAGAAGGCGACTTCCATGC
Source organism: uncultured Lachnospiraceae bacterium (assembly GCA_902776305.1). Classification (GTDB taxonomy): domain Bacteria; phylum Bacillota; class Clostridia; order Lachnospirales; family Lachnospiraceae; genus Chordicoccus. The sequence goes on from CACYPS010000002.1 coordinate 12,536, forward strand.
AGGCGATCACTGTGTCTTCTGCAAGGTCAAGGCAACCTGTCGCGAGCGGGCAAAGTACTGCCAGGAGCTTGCTAAGTACGACTTTGCGGAAGGCCCGACACTGAGCACAGAAGAGATCGGAGATATTCTCCCCAAGATCGACAGCCTCGTATCCTGGGCGGAAGACATCAAAAGCTACGCTCTCGCACAGGCACTCGCCGGTGTTCACTACGACGGTTACAAAGTCGTCGAGGGACGATCGAACCGGAAGTACACGGATGAGGCAAAGGTCGCACAGGCTGTCATGCAGGCTGGGTTCGACCCTTATGAAAAGAAGTTGCTTGGCGTCACAGCGATGCAGAAGCAGCTTGGAAAGAAACAGTTCAACGAGTTACTTGGTGGCCTCATATACAAGCCCCAGGGAAAACCGGTATTAGCTCCGGAAACCGATAAACGGCCGGATTTTAATACAGCAGCAGAAGATTTCAAAGACATATAAGGAGGAAAAACATATGTCAAAAAACAAGATTCCGACAAAAGTCATCACAGGACCGAAAACACGCTTTTCTTATCTCACAGTCAACGAGCCGAAAGTTCCCCTGGGCGGAGGCACACCCAAGTACAGCGTTTCGCTGATCATTCCGAAATCTGACAAGGTAACGGTGGAAAAGATCAAGGCTGCCATTAAGGCAGCATATGAGGAAGGGCAGGGTAAGCTCAAGGGCAACGGCAAGTCTGTCCCGGCGCTCTCAGCCATCAAGACGCCTCTCCGTGACGGAGACAAGGAGCGTCCCGGCGATGAAGCTTATGCGAACAGCTATTTTATCAACGCCAACAGTACAAGTAAGCCGGGCGTAGTAGACGCTGACCGCCAGCCGATCATCGATACCGCTGAACTCTATTCCGGTATATATGGGCGGGCAAGCATTAACCTGTATGCATTCTGTGTAAATGGCAACCGTGGGATCGCATGTGGTTTAAACAATCTTCAGAAACTCGCAGATGGGGAGCCGCTTGGCAGTCACAGCCGCGCAGAGGATGATTTCGCAGACGAGGATGATGAGGACGATTTCCTGTCTTAATTGAGACATGCAGGGTGGCGGGCCACAGGTCCGCTGCCCGCCTGATATGAAAGGAGTTTAACATGACAATCGATGTAGTAAATCAGTTCATGGACATGATCATCAGAGGGACGCTCTTTGGCATCTGCACAGGTCTCTGCCTCATAGGTATCGCTTTTATCTGGAGCTGGTTCTTTAGCGTAGCAAAACGAGCGATCTTCTATCTCTTCCCCGGTGTTAAGACCTGGTACGATAACAGAAAAAAGAGAGATGACGGCGAAAGGCCGCATCGGTAAATAGCACTCAGGGCAGCCGGTTCATACACCTGCTGCCCTATTTTGAAAGGAATGAAAATGAATATAGAGACTTTGAGCATAGACCTCGAAACACGCTCGAGCGTCAATATTACGAAGTCCGGCGTCTACAAATACGCCGAATCTCCTGACTTCGATATCCTGCTCTTTGGTGTATCGGTGAACGTCGGTCCGAGGGTCGTGTATGATCTCGCACAAGGTGAGAAAGTCCCTGATGAGATCCTCGCGGCTCTCCCTGACGAGGGTGTGATAAAGTGGGCCTTCAACGCAAGCTTTGAGCGAGTCTGCCTGTCCGTCTGGCTGCGAAGGAACTACCCGCAGTATTTCCGCACCTATAGCATCCCCGGTGATCCGGTCCAGAACTATCTCGATCCGTCATCCTGGAGATGCACGCTTGTATGGGCCGCTTATAACGGCCTGCCGCTGAGCCTCGAGAAAGTCGGAGCCGTCCTGGGATTCGAGGAACAGAAGCTGAAAGAAGGCAAAGAGCTGATCAAGTACTTCTGCTGCCCCTGCAAGCCGACTAAGAGCAATGGCGGTCGAACATGGAACCTCCCGGAACACGCGCCGGAGAAGTGGGCGCTCTTTAAGAAATACAATGCCCGCGACGTACAGGTCGAAATGCAGATCCAGCAGCGCCTTCGGAACTACCCGGTGCCTGACTTCGTCTGGGATGAGTATCATCTCGATCAGGAAATCAACGATCGTGGCATCATGATCGACCGGGAAGTCGCAGAGCAGGCAATTTGCATCGACGAGATCTCAAAGAACGATCTTACGGCAAGGATGCAGACGCTGACCGGCCTCGAAAATCCGAACTCCGTCGTGCAGATGAAAAGTTACCTGGCGGAGAAAGGTATCGAGGCGGATTCGCTCGATAAGAAAAGTGTACAGGAACTCATGAAGACTGCGCCGGCTGATTTGAAAGAAGTCCTTTCGCTCCGGCAGCAGCTGGCAAAAAGCAGTGTAAAAAAATATCAGGCGATGCAGAACGCGGTGTGTGCGGATGACCGTTGCCGCGGTATGTTCCAGTTTTACGGAGCCAACCGAAGCGGCCGATGGGCCGGGAGGCTCATACAACTTCAAAACCTACCTCAAAACCACATGCCGGATCTCGAAGAGGCACGAGAGCTGGTAAAGCTGGGTGACTATGAGATGCTAAATATCCTGTATGACTCCGTCCCCGGTGTTCTGTCAGAGCTCATCCGGACAGCCTTTGTGCCGCGTCCTGGATACAAGTTCATCGTCAGCGACTTCTCTGCCATCGAGGCCCGCGTCCTCTCTCACCTTGCCGGTGAGAAATGGCGTGCTGAGGTCTTCCGGACCGGAGGCGATATCTACTGCGCCAGCGCCAGTCAGATGTTTCACGTGCCGGTCGTGAAACACGGCGTGAACGGACACCTCAGGCAAAAGGGCAAAATCGCAGAACTCGCCCTCGGCTATGGCGGCAGCGTCGGAGCTCTCAAAGCAATGGGTGCTCTCGATATGGGTCTGTCTGAGGACGAGCTGCAGCCGCTTGTAAATATGTGGCGGACCTCGAACCCGCACATCGTAGCGTATTGGTGGCAGGTCGATGAGGCAGTCAAGACTGCGATCAAGCAGCGTATCCCTACAAAGGTAGGAAGCATCAAATTCGAGATGAGAAGCGGAATGCTCTTCATCACCCTACCTTCCGGCAGAAAGCTGGCCTACGTGAAACCCCGGATCGGAGAGAACAAGTTCGGCGGAGAGTCTGTCACATATATGGGCATCGATGCCCAGAAAAAGTGGAGCCGCATTGAGAGTTACGGGCCAAAATTCGTCGAGAACATTGTGCAGGCAGTCAGCCGAGACATCCTGGCTTATGCCATGCGGACACTGAGCTACTGTCAGATCGTCGGTCATGTGCATGACGAGCTGATCATCGAATGCAGTGAGGGTGTATCCCTGGAAGCCATCTGCGAGCAGATGGGGAGAACCCCTCCCTGGATACCCGGGCTCCTGCTCCGAGCAGACGGATATGAATGTCAGTTCTACAAGAAGGATTAAAGAAAAGACAGCACCTACCGTGATGGTAAGTGCTGCTCATCTTCATTATCGCAAACAAGTAGTATAATACTTCTATGGAATATTTACACCATAATTCACATTCATACTTGCTTGAACACCTGCTTGTATACCTACTTTCATTAATTCTGTCAAATATTTCTTTACCTTATTTTTTGTCAATTTGGAAAACGCTGCGCTTTCCAAAGTCTGACAATAATACTCTATTCCCGTGTCAGCAGAGATATAGGTGTCAATAACACCAACCGCTTTCAATTGTTCAATATATTTGTCAAATTCCGCAGGGTCCATCTTATAAAGCTCTGCGCATACATCCTTCCCTTCAATAACTGCTTTTACTATACTTGTATAAATACTATCACCTTTTGGAGAGCCATTTACAGTATAGGGCCTTTTTGCACTAACTGGTATGATATATTCTCCCGTATCCGGATCTTGGCAAACTCCCCTTATATACTTTTTTTTACACCAGCCTTTAACAGTCTGCTCTGTGACGTCAAATTCGATAGCAGCTTCTGATATAGTCATGTGGTTCTCCTTTCTTAAACGAGAATTTAGCGGCTTAGAAGTCTAGATCGGAGACGTCCAGTTCTCCAGACATCAGTTTGGGCAGTAGTGAGTCTCGTAACGCTGCCAGGGAACGGTTTTCCGCTTCCAAAGTGCGTTGTTGCTGAAACAAAGGCTTGCAGAAACCAGAAAACTCCTGAAGGCTTTCATCGTCAGGAATCACAGCTGGAACAGTGCGCATTGCACTACCGGAAATTTCTTTGAAGGTTGAGCCTGAAGCCATGTTTTCTATGGTTGGTAACGCATTTTTAAGGAAATAGTATACAAATGCGGTCCCAACATTGCCATTAGGCACAACAGACTTAAAGCCCTGATTAGTTGTTACTTCACCATCCGCGATAGCAATATAGCCAATCGGGGCACGAGAACTAAAAAGTACTGTTCCGGCAGGCATTATAGACGCACTACTGTTTCTAAGTCCCAGCTCAGTAATATCATCTGCACCGTGCGAGATGAATTTGGACTTATCGACAGAAAGATCTTTGGGCGTAATCCAAGCAATGCCGTTATCAGTATAGTATTCCGGCTTAGATTTCGACGGTGTGCTGCCGCCAACGACAGTGCCAAGGTCGCTGATCGTACCTTCTTTCCAAGAAGGATCTGCATTAACTATAAACTGATGATAGAAATATGCCGCAGCTTGCTGCTCTAAATTCTCGTTTATCCTCTTGTTTTGTCTTATTTTTTCATCAATGTTGCATAAAACCTGTGCAATTTTGCGTTGTATGGATATTGCAGGTATATTCACTTCCAAATTTTTCAAATGAGGCACTTTGATACTAGGTTGTACTGCACCGATATTTAATTGTAATAATCTTCTGCGGACTGATGGATCGCATAATAAATAATATAAAAACTCATTGTCACAAACTGAAGGATTAGTTCTAAAAGCAACAACATTTTGAGCAATACAACAATCATTTCTATCCATCATGCTAATTGCATCAAGTGTCCCAACTGTAGGGATTAAAATATCACCTTTTTTAGGATGCCCAGATCGAAACCATGAGGTATATGTTTCCTCTGTTACATGTTTTTTTATTAAGGAGTACTCGGGATACTTACCTTTTGTAGCAATGCAGTTAATCTCAAGAAGGCAATGCCCGGCATCTGAGATCGGGGGCGTTTTTCCTCTATTATCAACTATAGTTTGCAGTAGTTCTGAAATTTTCATAGCGACCTCATCAATTTGAATACATTTCTTCATTATCCGTCCACATTTCACACTGATCAATCACTGTCTTAACTGCGTCCTCCATGCCTTCAGGTGGATACTTATACTTCTTTAGAAGGCGTTTTACCATTCTCCGCATTCCAGCTCGTGCCGATTCTTTCTTTTCCCAGTCAATAGTTCTGGATTTTCGAAGCGACTCTGTCAGATCTTTCGTAAGAGCAATTAGCTCTTCATTTGTATAAAAATCTTTCACCGCCTCCGGTCGAGTGAGCGCATCATAAAAAGCCAGCTCCTCTTCTGTCAAACCCATCTCATTGCCAGCTTTATGAGCATCTGCTATATCCGTTGCCATCTTCATGAGCTCTTCGATAACTTGCTCATTTGTAAGCATTCCATTCAGATAATTATTTACGACCCTATTGAGCATTTCCGAGAACTGCTCTGATTTAACAATATTGGTTCGCTTGTATACACGGACTTGTTCTGCGATCAGCTTCTTTAAAAGTTCAACAGACAAATTCTTTTCCGGCATTCTGGCAAGTTCTTTGATAAAAGCTGTATTAAAGAGATTGAATTCTTTATCAACGTCTGTAAATAGGTTGATAACGCCATCACTTTGAATACTCTGCTTCAAAAGCTCATTAACCTGTGCGTTAATTTCCTTTAAAGATAAAGCACCCGGACGTTCAATTTTTACGAGGACTGATCTGACAGTCTCAAAGAATGCTTCCTCACGACGTTCTGCAGGGGTAGTAATACTCTTGCAAAGAGAGAAGGCTTGCCGCATCAAGTATGATTCTGAAATATAGTCTTCTTTTCGCTCTGCCAATTCCGGATCAGATAAGAAGTTCACGCCACCGGTTATTAGGGACGCTCGCCTTAAATCGCTATCTGTTGTCATGAACTCGGAATAATCGAAGCCATACATTAGGCTGCGGCAGACTTCTAACTTTTCTTTGAACTTCTTATAGGCTGTCTCGGAAACATTCATGTTTCCATAATTTTTGCGGTCTTTCTCAGTGTACTGCTTCATTGCCGCTTTCAGAGCAGAAGCTATACCAATATAGTCAACAATCAGACCACCTTCTTTATCTTTAAATACTCGATTGACCCGGGCAATAGCCTGCATCAAATTGTGGCCCTTCATCGGTTTGAATACATACATCGTAGATAAAGATGGTACATCAAATCCTGTTAACCACATATCAACAACGATCGCAATTTTAAAATCACTGTTATCGTCTTTAAACTCCCTGGCGAGTCCCTCCCGATAAGCTTTATTCCCGGTGTACTGTTTCCACGACTCATCATCTTTGTTACTACCGGTCATAACAATTTTAACCTTGCCTTCCCAGTCTTTTCGCATGTCTAATATCTTTTTATATATTTTAATAGCAATAGAACGGGAATAAGCAACAATCATAGCTTTTCCAGTTTGTTCGTACTGACGATAATTTTCATAATGCTCTACAATGTCGCTACACAGGGAATTAAGAACCTTAGGCGTGCCAAGTACACTGTCCATATGAGACAGTTCCTTTTTACTGTTCTCGATATCTATTTCACTGGCTTTCTCCCTCAGTTTTTCATATGTTTCATCAATCTTTTTCAAAATATCCGGATCAAGCTCCAGCTTTATAACACGGCTTTCGTAATATATCGGTCGTGTCGCACCATCGGCCACAGCCTGTGTCATATCATATATGTCAATACAATTTCCAAAAACCTCCATAGTATTTCGATCTTGAAGTTCTATAGGGGTACCGGTAAAACCAATAAATGTCGCGTTTGGAAGGGCATCCCTAATAAGTCGAGCGTGCCCTTTTGTAACCTTTCCTGTTTTCGCGTCTACTTTATCCTCAAGACCATATTGGCTGCGATGGGCTTCATCGGCCATTACGATGATGTTGCGTCGACTACTAAGTGGTTCCTCACTTTCTTCAAACTTCTGCATAGTCGTGAATATAATACCGTTTGCCTCACGGCCTTCAAGCCAGTTCATAAGTCCAATTTCTTTGGAACCTTTTTTTATATCATCTTCTGAAAGTTTTCGTTTATCTGCTTGAACCGGTGTTTGACGTAGAAAGTCCTTGCACTTTGAAAACTGAGCATACAGCTGGTCATCTAAATCATTGCGATCTGTAATTACAACTATTGTAGGATTGTTCATCGCTGACTGGAGAAGTTTCGCGTAGAATACCATCGACAACGACTTTCCACTTCCCTGGGTATGCCAGAAGACGCCACCGCGACCATCGCCACCCTCTGCACTTGCTTTAACAGTAGACTCTACAGCCTTCCTTACTGCGAAATACTGATGATAAGCTGCAAGTATCTTTATGTCTCCGCTAATGTCCTTCGAAAAGCAAATATAATTATGGATGATGTCTAATAATCTTCTTTTGGCAAACATCCCCTTAAATAGAGTCGTAAAATCTGCGTACTGTGTTTCTTCATAATCTCCGTCTACTGTTTTCCATTCCATGAAACGATCCATATTAGAAGTAATGGTTCCAGCACGAGTATTAGATTGATCGCTGATCACACAAAAAGCATTATAAATGAAGAAGCTTTCAATGGATTTCAGATAATTACGAATCTGTACATAAGCGTCCTCGATAGTAACCGATTCTTCCTTTGGAGATTTAAGCTCCATAACAACAACGGGGATGCCATTCAAGAAAACTACTACATCCGGTCTTTTCGTCTCATACTCAGAAAAGGTCCACTGATTGGCAACTATAAAACTGTTGTTTTCAGGATGCTCATAATCAACGAGATAGACTAATGTGCTCTTTGTCTCTCCCTTATCCTGAAAAGAAACTTCCACCCCATTCTGAAGATAGTCCATGAATACCTCATTCTTGGACACGAGTGAACCAGCTTCATAATTTCTCAGTTTATAGATTGCTTCCTCAATAGCGGCTTCAGGAAGATCTGGATTGTTCCGTTCCAAAGAATAACGTAATTCTTTCATCATCAATGGTTCATGAAAATCCCTCTCTACATCTGGTCCGTAGACATGAATGTATCCGAGGTTTTCAAGCAGTTCAATTATCGATTTTTCATAGCTTGCTTCATTGAATACAGTCATGGAAGATCTCCTTTCATAAACGAGAATTTAGCAGCCTATATGTCCAGTACAGAGACATCCAGCTCACCGGACATCAGTCTGGGGAGTAAGGTGTCTCGCAGTTCGGCCAACCGGACATTCTCCTGCTGATTTTTGACTATAGCCTGAGTCATCGGTGTTATTAGCTCATTGAATCTTGAAAGAGCGGATTCATCTGGTAATGGTAATTCCATTGCCTTGACTCTTTCGCGTGGCAGTTCAGTTTGGCCGGTGCTGCCTGTGTGAAGAGATTCAATCTCCGCCTCATGTGTAAGCCCCCACAAGCCGATGTAGTTACGGAGTACCGCTGTTTTTGGCCGAACAATGGTCACATGTGAATCAACGGTGAGATTATTAGGAACGAACCAAACTTGGGCAGCACGGCCAAGAGTTCCCTCACCAGTTGAATTGATTAAGAGGTCGCCTTGTATAAGCCACTTTTCAGTGATTGCTTTTGGAAGATGGCGTCTTGCCGGAGTTAAGTCAACCATATGGTTTCGAATACATTTCTGGTTGATAATAAGCTGGTCAGTATCATCGTTATACTTTGGTGTGATGCCCCTTACAACAAGGCTGGTGATATCGCCAATGGTTGTTTTTGGCCATGGGGATGATTCGTCTTCGGCAAAACGATCACAAAACCATGCTTTATAAATTGCTTCGGCCTGCTGAAGTAAATTCTCGTTTACAGATTGATTAATATCAATTTTTTGTTGAATCTTATCTAAAAAAGCAGCGATTTTATCTTGCTCATTTCTCGGGTGTATCCTTAACAACAAGTTCATAACTTCTTTTTTAGTAATTGTTTTTGTTGCAGTACCATGCGCAAAACTCTTAATGTATGCTTCTGAATTTTTCATGCAATAGTACATATATCGCTGGTTTAATTCATTATTAAACCTTAGCAAAAATAAATTCATTCCACATGATACTGGTCTATTCAAGTTCGGCATAATATATATACTTCCCGGGTTGGCAATTTTATTCATCAAAATGTCATCCGGATATACTTTGCTTTTGCCAAGAAATTCATATGCGTGTTGATCAATGTATTTTAAATCAGAAAAATCATCACGTTCGAAATTCAACGTGCGTACCATCACAGCATAATTTTCCTCATCCAATAAGTTCACATTGGCTTTTAATACTTTATATGAACCATTCGCATGATAGTCAGTCAAAGTATCTAAATAGTCGCCGACTCTTATTATTTCCACATTCATCACCGCCATTTATCTTGATATCTACATTTCAAATCCGATTGCAGAAAGATTTTGCCTTATTATATCTTGCAGTTCAATAGATCTATCAAACAACTCGGAAAGCTCAGATGTTAACCTTTCCATTTTCTCTTCAAACGGCTCTCCATCGTCTTCCTGATCCTCAATTCCTACATATCTCCCTGGTGTTAGGATGTAATCCTGCTTAGCTATTTCTTCAATCGAAGCGACAGCACAATAACCTTTTTCATCTTCAAGAGTTCCATCCACAAATGCTTTGTAAGTATCTGCAATCTTTTGAATATCGCTTTCTGTAAGTTCTCTTAGCTTACGGCTGACCATGGTGCCAAGCTTTCTGGCATCGATAAACAGCGTTTTACCAGGCTGACTTTTCTTCTTGTTTAAAAACCAAAGTGAAACAGGTATTTGCGTTGTATAAAACAGCTGTGTCGGCATTGCTACTATGCATTCTACCAAATCAGCTTCAATAATGTTCTTTCGTATCTCGCCTTCTCCTCCTGATTGTGACGAGAGCGAACCGTTCGCCAGAACCATACCAATCTTCCCGGCAGGAGCCAAATGCCATATCATATGCTGCATCCAAGCAAAGTTTGCATTTCCCGCAGGCGGCATGCCATACTTCCATCTCTGATCTTCTTTCAGCTTATCCGCTCCCCAAGGAGTCAAATTAAAAGGTGGATTAGCCATGACAAAATCAGCTCGCATAGTAGGATGCTGATCATTCAGGAATGTATCTTCAGGAAACTCTCCAAGATTACAGTCAATGCCCCTTATGGCGAGGTTCATCTTTGCCATTTTCCACGTTGTAGGATTAGATTCTTGACCGTAAACCGAAATACTATTTATATTTCGCTGATGGTTTTTTACAAATCCTGCTGATTGTACGAACATCCCACCAGCTCCACAACAAGGGTCATAGACACGTCCGTTATAAGGCTGAAGGATTTCAACAATTGTTCGTACCACACAAGAAGGCGTATAGAATTGTCCTGCATTCTTTCCTTCCTGCTCCGCAAACTTTCTAAGACAGTACTCATAGGTACGTCCCAAAAGATCTTTCTCATCTGTACCGTCTGCCATTTGCACGTTAGTAAACAAATCAACTACTTCACCCAGCCGTCTTTTGTCAAGCTCCGGGCGAGCAAAGTTCTTAGGTAGTATACCTTTCAGTTTTTTGTTCTCCGCTTCAATTATACTCATCGCTTCATCAATGACTTTTCCAATCTCAGGTGTATGAGCTGCATCTGCAATATCTTTCCATCGTGCACCAGCGGGGACAAAAAAGATGTTCTCTGAAACATATTCATCACGGTCTTCTTCGAAGCCTTCACCCTCTTCTACTAACTCGTTATACTTCGTTTCGAAACTATCTGATATATATTTTATAAAAATCAGACCGAGTATTACATTTTTATATTCAGATGCATCCATATTACCTCTTAAGACACATGCCGCATCCCATATTTCTTTTTCAAACCCGATATCAGCCGTATTATTGTTTGCCATTTTTATCTCCCTTTTTCTTTGAATGAAATTCATTGATAAGCTCTGCCCAATCACCGTCATTGAATGATGACCAGTTCTTGCTATCTATAGCTTTATCTATATTATCATCATAGTCCAGCATTTTTATACCTTTATATGGATCAAGTGTTGTTTCTTGCCATAAATTGAGGTACCTTATTTCCATTTCAGAAAATCTAAATCTTCTACGAAGTAAGTGTGATAGCGCTCTGTCTTTTATCAAATAATAGTCAGGATTATATTTCATGTCATTTGAACGACTCAGCAGCTTTCCTTCACGTCTTAGAGTCGCCAAGTCAGGCACCTCAATGCTTCCTTTCTTAATCAAAAAGTCTAAAACTCTTGCAGCTTGTTCATATGTAAGTTTTTCATAGTCAATGTCGTTGATATCCCTTTTATCGCTTAATCCTATCAACCAGTCAACAGAGACTTTATATAACTTTGAAATTGAGATTATACAATCTGTCGTCGGTAGCTGATCTCCTGTTATCCATTTACTAACATTCGATTGAGATGTATTTAGTTTTTTTGCAATAACTGTCTGAGACTCACCCTGAAAAATCTCAGAAAGGCGTTTAGCAATTAAGTCCTTGTTGATCTCATTATTGCTCATCATTACATATCTCCAAAAGGATCAGGATCATCCCTAACCATATCAAAAAAGATTTCTTGCTGTTCTAACGCTTCATCATATACTTTGAGCCACTGTGATTCGCTGCTTGCTTGTCCCACAAATAACAAATATTTTGAATTCTTCCATCCCGCGTTATAAAGTAAGGGCTTGCTTTCAAACATCGACAACCTTGTATTACGCCATTGTAAATACGAGTCCCAATCAGCGTCTGCAAGCCCCTTACCTTTCCTCGTTAAGGCATTTGCAAGTGGATCTTCTATTTTGATAGAGAATACTCCATTATTCGAAAAATCAATTTCTGCAGTACGATGGTGAATAATATCCAGTATTGACTTAACGACTGTTTCGTAAGTCGTCTCATCTCCGCTTTTTGCAATGCTTTTTTTGTCAGATAATCCCAGAAGCCAGTCTACCGACACATCATAAATTCCTGCAATTTGGTAGATAGACTCAAGTGTCGGCTGCTGTGCTCCCGATAATATTTTACTGACATTTCCCTGCGTCATATTTAACTTTTTTCCCACTTTTTCCTGAGAATCATTTCCTAAGATCTCACGAAGTCTTTGTTTAAGGACTTCCATGTCTAACGTCATACAGATCACTCCTTATAACATTTGTTCGGAAAGTATTTACCCGAAGGCGACCATTCTCTGCGTAAATCTCTATGTAACTCTACTATTTTCACATAAAAGACCATGACCATGAGCATGAGCTAAACGCTAATTATTCATTTAACGAATACAATAATTCTTTTACGAATATCACTATTCTATCACGAATTTAATCATTCCACCACGTTAACCTGCACAGCACTATGCGAATACATGTATTCGAACAAGTGTTTCGACTATTCTTACCTTTGGATATAGAATAATGGTGTAAGGATTTGTACTTATCCAATCATAGGCATGATTCAAATGCCGACTTGACTATCGACTCGCTTATTTGTGGCCACAAGAGGTGTCAATAGTCATCCTAACAAAAATAACATGAGGTAATCGCAATGACAAAAATGGATTGGTACATCAGCATACAGGATGTAGCTGAAACAGTCGAAAATGAGCTCGGATGGGATGTGGTACGGAACATCTACAAGAGTCATGGTGCAAAAGGCATTGATGATCTCAACCCGAGCGAGTACGAAGCAGTCTTTTCAGAGCTTTATTTTTACGAAGCTGATCTGAAAGACTAATTATTCATCACTCGCGCCTTGCGGCGACGCACCTTTCCGGAGAGGTGTGCGTATGGTCAATGCAGGCGCATAACAAAATCACGGCCGGTGTCATACGCCACTGGTCACCACGAAACGGAGCAATCCGTAAGAGGTGACCATGAACAGAATACTGGCAAGCCATGACGGTGGTCTCCGTTTCGCATTAAGCGAAAGGAGCCAATCTAAGTGGCAAAAGAAATTGTATGGGATAGCCTCACCCCGATAGAGGCAAAAACGCTTGCTGCACTTAAACGCAGCGGCACGGAAGTCTTTGCAGCACCTATTGAAATCAAGCACAAAGGGCAGCTGAAATCGCTGGGCATTACATGGGCACAGTGCAGAACATGGTATATCGGCTCAGATCCGGTAACTGTACATCTTACACCGGCAGATGAAGCGACTTACAAGTTTCTTCTTGGAGAGCTGAGAACTAAGCACAGGAAGAAGCACCGTAAAAATCGCTGCCCGGTTCCCGGGAAGCTCAAACCGCTGATTCCTTGCCCGGAATGTAACAAGTGTTCCGAGTGCCCTTTCCCTGAATATCGTGATAAGCATCTGGCAAACCAGGTCAGCTATGAGCAGATGCTCGCAGATGGGACTGAGGTCAGTGATAACTCTCGTTTCATCGAGAAACTTGAGGCAAAGATGCAGTATGAGGAAATCCGCGAAATTATGAATAAGGAAGATCCTCTTATCGCGCAGGTTCTCGAGATGAAGGTACGCGACTATATGGCCGTAAAGGACATCGCTGATGATCTGGGACTGACAGAACGCCAGGTTTACCATTATCTCTCCAAAGCTAAGGCCATCGGAAAAGAATACAATAGCAATTAACTTAATAGGCGGCATCAGGACTCTACATCCTGATGCCGCCACTCTTTATATGAAATACATTTAGAAGTATCTGATTTGTTATCATACAGGGGCTGCCTATAGCAGCTTTTGACACCAACAGGAAAGAATAGAGAAAAAACATGCCGAAAAGAAAAGATATAGCCGAGGGTGTAATAGAAAAAGTGGATTATCCTAACAGAGGTCGCATATATACCGAAGAAGGACAGAAAGTGACTGTAAAGAACACGATACCGGGTCAGAAGATACGTTTCCGTGTTTTTAAGAAGCATAAGGATCGGGTGGAGGGGAACCTTCTGGAGCTTTTGGAAAAATCTCCTCTGGAAAGCCGGGAGAAGGTCTGTGAGATTTTTCCTGATTGCGGGGGATGCCTGTGCCAGACGATGCCCTATGAGAAACAGTTGGTTATGAAGTCTGATATAGTCAACCGACTATTGGAAGAGGTTCTGGACGGAGCTGCCTATGATGGCATTCTCGGAATGAACGCAATAGCAAAATCGTTTCCACAACCTATCAAAAAGTAAAATCGTTTCCACAACCTACCCAAAAGCAAAATAGTAGCCACAACCCTCAGAAAATCTAAGCCTCGATAAGTTTCTACAAACAGAAAAAAGGAATCTCCGCTGCCCCGGAACGTGACGGCTCCGAAACGCAGAAATCCCTTAAAATAAGGCTTTTTCAGCCTCCCATTATGTATTTCTTGTCATCAAAACTACGGTCTCGACGTGCATAGTCTGAGGAAACATATCCACCAGACACCACCTCTTCACTCTCCATCCATGCTCCCTGAGCATAGCCATATCCTTCTTAAAGCTCGATGCCTTGCAGGAAATATAGACCATCTCACCGACGCCATACTCTATGATCTGGCTGAGCGCCCGCGGATTCACACCCTCCCGCGGCGGGTCAAGTATAATATAGTCCGGTCGCTCCTCAATTTCCTGAAGCTTCTCAAGCACATCTCCCACTATAAAGGTGCAGTTCGTTATGTCGTTCAAAGCAGCGTTCTCCTCGGCTGCCTTCACAGCCTCGGGGATCAATTCCACGCCATACACATGCCCGGCGACCGGTGAGAGCATCTGCCCAATCGTACCTGTTCCGCTGTACAGATCATAAAGAATCGGTGCATGAACCGCCTCGGCATCCCTTTGCGGAGCCTGAGTCGTCCCATCTGTCTCTTCACCCGCTGAAAGACTGTTCACGGAAATTTCTGTATCCGTGCCAGCCCCGTTCAACTGATTTTTCGCAGTCCAGATTTCCCGCACAGAATCAATCTTGTGTGCAAACTCAACATTCGATACTGTATCGTCTTCTTGCTCAAACCCAACTTTCGACACCGTATCAGCCTCATGCGCGAACCGTCCTCCCTCCGGGATCTTCCCGGTAACATATCGGCGCACGGCATCATACAGTACTTCCGCTCCCTGAGTGTTTGTCTGAAAAAACGAGAACGCTGTGACCTTGAACTTCAGCCCGAGCAACTCCTCGTAAAAATAATCCTTTCCGTAAAGCATATGAAGCACATCCACATTGACGGCGTCCGCCATCTTATCGTCCTCGGCATGGAAGATTCCTGCAAATGTCCCGCTGATCTCAAGTTTCCTCAGCCTGTCTGCCCAAGTCGAAAAGTCATGCTGCATCTGAGATGACGTAATCAGATAGACCAGCAGCTCCCCCGTCGTCTGCGAGCGGCGAACAAGCAGAAAACGTAAAAATCCCTGATGGATTCTCTTATTGTATTTCGGAAGATTATTCTCCTTGCAGTAATCAAGTGTTGCCCTGACGATTTTTCTAATGTCCTCGTGTACAAGTCTGCAGGAGTCCGCATCCAGCACCGTGTATGTGGTGGCACGCTTATGAAGGCCCAATGTAAGCGGACCGTCCAATACTTCATCTCCGAAGGAGAATTCCATCTTATTCCTGTATTCAAATTCATCCGGGCTTCCGAGAATGCCATCATAGGCAGCTCCGTCCAGAACCTCCTCCAATAGTCGGTTGACCATATCAGACTTCATGGCCAACTGTTTCTCATAGGGCATAGTCTGGCACAGACATCCCCCACAGTCAGGAAAAATCTCACAGACCTTCTCCCGGCTTTCCAGAGGAGATTTTTCCAAAAGCTCCAGAAGGTTCCCCTCCACACGATCCTTATGCTTCTTAAAAACACGGAAACGTATCTTTTGACCCGGTATCGTGTTCTTTACAGTCACTTTCTGCCCTTCTTCGGTGTATATGCGGCCTCTGTTAGGATAATCAACTTTTTCTATTACACCCTCGGCTATATCTTTTCTCTTCAGCATTTATTTTCTCTATTCTCTCCTGTATGATGAACAAATCAGACTCTTGTTACTGTACCTACTAAATGATGACGAATCTGTTGCTATTAAAACATCTTCTTAATGAAGACAAATCAGCTACCCTTATAATCGTTTCCTGAATGATAGACGATTACTCACTCAACGTATAATACACAAAAAATACCCCGGCGTAAAGCCGGGGTACCATATTGTACTATTCTATTCGGTATGATTTATTCTTCTACTGCCTCTTCTGCAACTTCAGCCGGAGCGTCATCTTCAGCAGGAACCTCTTCAGCAGCTTCCTCAGCCGGAGCTTCCTCTGCAGGAGCCTCTTCCTCGTCCTCAAAGTAATCATCATCTTCGAAGTAATCATCGAAGTCGTCATCAAAATCGTCTTCGAAGTCTTCAAGATAATCCGGTGTGAAGAAACGGTATACAGCATAAGCAATCGCTGCAACAGCTGCTACACAGCCGATGATCGCGAGTATCCAAAGGACAGTTTTGCCCTTTTCCTGTTTTCTGGCTTCATCCTGCAGTCTCACGCGGGCGAGAATCTCATCAACCTTATTATTCATAAATAGCACCATCCTTTCCGAATACTGTTGTCATTATATCACGATATAATTTAAATTGCACTAAAAACAAGTAATTTTTATAGTTTTTTATATCATATTTTTCGTCATTTCTCACTTTTACACGGAAACGGCTATCATTCATGCACAATAGCTCTTCACTCTTCCACTTTCTCCAGTTTAGCAAATTCCGCAAACATCTTTTTCACCCCCCATGAAGGGAAGTCGACCGTGACCTCAAAATCACGCCCTCCCTCACGGATAGCTTTAACCGTACCCACGCCGAACTTTTTGTGTATTACACTGTCTCCGACCTCATATCCGAGCATTTTATTAGTTGAGCCTGCCTGCTTTGTCGAAGTACCGTCATAAATACGCGGACCTGTTTTCGTGGGTACATCTGAGCGAGAATTAGAATTGCTGCTCGTATACGGATTCGTGAACATTTTCGAAGACGGCTTCGGTGCAAATGCCTTCGTCTGGATCGCATCCCGCATATCCTTTCCGAATCCGCCTCTCAGGTTATCGATCGTCGACTTTGCAGGAGCCTTTCTTCCCTGATCAAGCTTATCCCTCGCAATTTCACGGACGAAACGGGATACCGAGTGCGGCTCGATCTGTCCCCGGGTCATTCGCTCATAAGCACAGGTAAGCGTCAGCAGTTCTTTGGCACGAGTGATTCCGACATAGCAGAGTCTTCTTTCCTCCTCGATCTGTTCGTCGGAATCCTCCGCATTCAGGGACATCGAACTCGGAAACAGTCCCTCCTCCATACCTGCCATGTATACGATTGGGAATTCAAGACCTTTGGCCGAGTGCAGCGTCATCAGAAGGACACGGTCATCCCCGTCATCAACCGTATCGATATCAGCGATCAGTGCGACCTCTTCAAGGAAACCTGAGAGTGTGGGGTGGTCTGCATTTGTCTCATATTGCACTGCCTTGGAAATCAATTCATCGATGTTCTGCATGCGCTCTCTGGCTTCGTCCGTATCCTCTGCCTCCAGGGCATCCTTGTATCCCGAATCGATGACCACGGTCCTGACCAGCTCGGATACAGTCTGATGAAGCGCCTCATTGCGGAGTTCCTCGATAAAGCCGGTGAATGTGCCCACTTTCTTAGCAGTCGCTTTTGAGAGACCGGGTATCTGTTCCGCCTCTTTTGCCGCATCGTAGAAAGACATGCCTGCGTCCTGCGCATAAGCACTGATCTTATTCACTGTCGTCTGACCGATTCCTCTTTTCGGTATGTTAACAATACGCATCGACGCCAGACTGTCCACGGCATTATCAATCGTCTTCAGATAAGCTAAAATGTCCTTAATCTCTCGTCTCGCATAGAAGTTCACACCGCCCACAAGCTTATAAGGTATGTTAAGGAACAGGCATTTTTCTTCGAACAGACGTGACTGGGCGTTGGTTCTGTACAGAACAGCAAAATCCTTATAATTCCGTTCACCGCTCCGAACCATCCTCCCTATCTCGGCTGCAACATACTCCGCCTCGTCAAAACCGGTCTGGAATCTCCTGAATCTGACTCTCTCTCCCGATCCGTTCTCTGTCCATAGCTTTTTGCTCTTGCGTCCGCGGTTGTTCCGAATCACTTCATTTGCGGCGTTCAATATATTGGAAGTCGACCGATAGTTCTGCTCAAGTCTTACAACCTTCGCATCCGGAAAGATCTGTTCGAAATTGAGGATATTCCGGATAT
Organism: uncultured Lachnospiraceae bacterium; assembly: GCA_902776305.1. Lineage (GTDB taxonomy): Bacteria > Bacillota > Clostridia > Lachnospirales > Lachnospiraceae > Chordicoccus. The sequence goes on from CACYPS010000002.1 coordinate 30,836, forward strand.
TTGCACCGCGGAATTTATAGATACTCTGATCGTCGTCACCGACGACACAGAGATTGCGATGGCGTGCGGCAAGCCGGCTCACAAACTCGAACTGGACAGTGTTCGTATCCTGATATTCATCGACCATCATATAGAGGAAACGTTCCTGATAGAGCTCCAGGACATCGGGATGCTTGTCAAACAGCTCGACCGCGTTCACCAGCAGATCATCGAAATCCATAGCATTGTTCTCTTTGAGCTGCTTCTGATACTCCTCGTAGAAATCCGAAACGAGACCTCCCCAGTAGTCATGACTGTTCATACGAGCAAATTGCGCAGGACTCACATGTTCGTTCTTAGCCGAAGAGATCGCATGCAGAACCGCTCTTTCCTTGATTCGCTTGGTATCTACATTTTTTCGACGAAAAATTTCTTTCATGATTTGAAGAGAATCGTCCGTATCATAAATCGTAAAGTAGCGATCATATCCGAGAAGATCGGCATGCCTCCGAAGAATCCTCACGCAGCATGAGTGAAAGGTCATGACCCAGATCTGGCTGGCACCGAAACCGATCATGTTATCCACACGATTCCGCATTTCATCTGCAGCTTTGTTCGTAAAGGTTATGGCCAGGATCTGCGACGGCATAACATCGAGAACATTCACAAGATACGAGATCCTGTGGACAAGGACTCTTGTTTTGCCTGAACCGGCACCCGCGAGGATCAGGACAGGACCTTCTGTCTGCAGGACCGCTTCTTTCTGTTCATTGTTCAAACCGGCAGTAATCTCATTTACATTCATCTGTCTGAAAACTCCTTCTATATGTCAACGGCGATACTATCAGGCAGCCGGTTCGTCGGACCGTTTCTGCGATACTATCGGAGGGTCTTCTCTGTCGAATATCTATGATACAATTTTTCGTCAGAAAAAGAAAGAGGCAGAGTTTGGCAATGCCTCTCTCTGCCTTAAGATGTTCCATCTGTTATCGCTCGGTTTTATTCTTCATTCTCCTGTGCGTTCTTCTTTTCAGCAAGCCTGTTCCAGACAATATCGTATCCGTTATTGCCGTAATTGAGGGAACGGTTCACGCGACTGATCGTAGCGGTCGACGCGCCCGTCTTCTCAGAGATATCAAGATAAGTCTGCTTGTTCCTGAGCATCCCGGCTACCTCATACCGCTGGGATAGTGAAAGAATCTCGTTTATCGTGCACACATCTTCAAAAAAATCATACGCCTCTTCTCTGGTCTCCAAGCACAGAATCGCGTCAAACAGACTGTCAACCGCCTCTGTATGAAGCTTCTTGTTCATCTTCCATTTCTCCTTTACCTTATGTCACCAAACAAATACTTTACATAAATAATATCATCAGAACCGCTTCGCGAACCCGATAATCATAATTCAGGCGATTTCATCGCCTTTTATCGGGAGTTGCTGCACAACTTCCGATAAGATATATCATCGGAACTGCTTCGCGAACCCGATAATCAAATGCTGACCGATAAATTATACTATATCTTGACCATAATTTTCTACTGTTTCACTTTAATTTTTTAAAATTTTGCAGTATAGAAGCACACAGAGTATAGAAATACCCGGATAAGAGCCTCCCACCGATATGGGAAGCTGATCCGGGCAAAGTGATATATCCTCGGTCTTCGGGAGAAATCTCTAATAATGATGAACTGTTAATCTACGGGACCGATTTTAATAATCGTCAATTGTCGATCTTCAAGAGCAGCTTTTCCATGATGTACATATATATTTCCTGAGACTTGGACGGCCAGCGCGCGCACACGCGCTCCGCTTCCTCTTCTGTCGGGACATTGAACGTCAGGTCAATGAGTTTCTCTTTCCCCTCCTGAACATAGCACCTGACTGCATATTCACGTGTCTCGGTGCGCACATAATCCGCTCTGGTGCAGCTTTCGTTCCGCATCTCAAAGGCATTTTCCAGCAGGTACTCATCTATGTCGGCTTTGATGGCATCCGAAATCATGTAAGAAAAATACTCAAGCGTCTTCTCACCTGCCTGCGTCGCCTGATACGTCGAAGTGTTGCGGATCTTTTCCCCCTCGATCAGGTCAGCTTCCAGAAGATCATTGATGACTTCCTGGACATGAAAATAGTCCGTATATTCCTTACCGACAATGAACTCGGTAATCTGGGCATTGGTGAGCGGGAATGTCACCTTGCGAAGCATGTAAAGAATGATCAGTTTATACAGTGTAGAAGCCTCAGCCATCGTTTTCCTCCATATCCTTTAAAAACCGCAAATGCTCGCTGATTGTTTTTTCGTAACCGATATCCGTCGGTTCATAAAAGCGCTCATTAATGATCTCATCCGGCAGGTACTGCTGCCTTACATAGTGATTGGGATAATCATGCGCATATTTGTAACCTACAGCCTGCGGAACATCCCCTTCGCCGTTGGCATGAATATTCTTCAGATGTCCCGGCACAGAAGTCTTGACCTGCTGTACATTTTCCAGAGCCTTTCCGATCGCCATATACGATGCGTTGCTCTTGGGCGCACACGCCACATATATAGCAGCCTGAGCCAGAAGAATCCTTGCTTCCGGCATTCCGACCCGCTCCACGGCAAGGCATGCCGATGTAGCCAGAGTGAGCGCCATCGGGTCGGCGTTGCCGACATCCTCGGATGCACAGATCATGATCCTTCTGGCGATGAACTTGATATCCTCACCCGCTGTCAGCATCTTTGCCAGGTAATAAGCCGCCGCATCCGGGTCGGATCCCCGCATACTTTTGATAAAAGCGGAAATCGTATCGTAATGCTGCTCACCCGTCTTATCATAATGCACGGCTCTCCTCTGAATACAGTCCGCCGCCGTGTCGAGGTCAATTATGATCTGTCCGTTCTCATCCGGTTCCGTGGTCATGACTGCCAGCTCTATCGCATTCAGCGCAGTTCTCGCGTCACCTCCCGCCGTATCCGCAAGAAAGTCTCTTGCGTCGGGCATAAGAACGGCGTGCAGAGCGCCGAGTCCTCTGACCCGGTCTGACATTGCGCGGTCAAGAAGCTGCGCAATATCCTCTTTCGACAGAGGATGCAGTTCAAATATTGTAGATCGTGAAAGCAGAGCGGAGTTCACTTCAAAGTACGGGTTCTCCGTCGTCGCTCCGATCAGGATGACAGTTCCGTCCTCGACATACGGAAGCAGATAGTCCTGCTGAGCTTTGTTGAACCTGTGGATCTCGTCTATGAACAAAATAGTTCTTCTCCCGAATCCGCCCAGTGCCTCCTTCGCATCCTGCACAGCTGCTTCCATATCCTTTTTGCCGGAAGTAGTAGCGTTAAGCTGCCTGAAGGACGCGTTTGTCGTGTTGGCGATGACCTGTGCGAGCGTAGTCTTACCTGTCCCCGGAGGACCGTAAAAAATCACGCTGGTAAGCTTATCCGCCTTGATCGCGCGGTACAGCAACTTACCCTTGCCGATAATATGCTGCTGCCCAACGACCTCCTCGAGCGTCGTCGGACGCAGCCTGCTGGCCAGAGGAGATTCGCTCTCCTGCTTCTTCTGTTTCATATAATCAAATAAATCCATACGTTACTCCGCTCGTATCGGTTTTTTCTTCCTGTTGCCGAACTAAGATACCTCAGTATCTAAATTCTGCAAAGAACATTATATAAGAAAAGAGCCTGCCGCAAAAGTACAAACTCCACTAAAATTCATCAGGGCATAAAACTCTGAAAATAAAAGTGGAGCTGATGCACTTTGGCAGCAGCCCCATAAAAATCCAATTACATCCTGACCTGTTCGTCAGGTCTTATCGAAAATCAGCCAAGCTTGCTCTTTGCAAGTTCTGCAAGAGTTGCAAATGCCTCTGCATCGTTGACAGCGAGGTCAGCGAGCATCTTACGGTTCATGTCTACGCCTGCGAGCTTGAGGCCATGCATGAAATTGCTGTAGTTGATGCCGTTAATTCTTGCAGCAGCGTTGATACGAGCGATCCACAGTCTGCGGAAATCTCTCTTCTTCTGCTTGCGGCCTGCGAAAGATGCTGTGAGCGCACGCATAACAGACTGCTTAGCGATTCTATACTGTTTTGATCTTGCGCCATAGTAACCCTTGGCGAGCTTCAGTACACGATTATGTCTTTTTCTGGCGTTTAAACCGCCTTTAATTCTTGCCATCTTTTATTCCTCCCAATCCTTCTTATTCGTACGGCAGCAGCTTCTTCATGACCTTTGCATTGGTATGATCAGTAATCGTAGCCTGGCGAAGGTTTCTCTTGGTCTTGCGGGATTTCTTGGTAAGGATATGGCTCTTATAAGCTTTCATTCTCTTAAGCTTACCGGATCCAGTTACATGAAAGCGCTTCTCAGCTGCTCTCTTGGTCTTCATCTTAGGCATGGTGTATTTCTCCTCTCTGTTTTACTTCCTGCTCTTTTCAGCCAGGAACATTGTCATGAAACGTCCTTCCATCTTCGGGGCTTTTTCGACTACTGCAATGTCCGAAAGTTGTGTGGCAAACGCGTCCATCATCGGGCGGCTTGCGGATGTATGCGCCATCTCGCGTCCACGAAAGCGAATGCTGACTTTAACTTTGTTGCCTTTTTCAATGAACTTACGGGCAGCGGCTACCTTGGTATTGAGGTCATTTTCGTCGATGTTAGGAGACATGCGAACTTCCTTGACTTCAACTATCTTCTGTTTTTTTCTGGCTTCTTTTTCTTTTCTGGCCTGCTCATACCGATACTTTCCGTAGTCGATGATTTTGCAGACTGGCGGCTGAGCTTTCGGTGCAATCTTGACCAGGTCAAGACCGGCTGAATCAGCCATCTGTTGAGCCTTAAATGTCGGCATAATGCCGAGCTGTTCACCGTTCTCGCCGATCAGGCGGATCTCTCGATCTCTGATCTGCTCATTAATCATTAAGTCGCTAATCGCTTTTCCCTCCTTTAAAGAATGACTTTCATCTGTCCCATAAACTTACTGTCCAAAGGCTTATTCATATAACAAAAGAAAAAAGAGTGACGCAGTCACTCTCAATCACACACGCAAACTAAACCAACCACATTTGCGGAATATGAACGCCCGGTCACAGACTGCATGCCGGGGTGAGAGCAAAGCTCTGCTTGCTTTTGAACTTCTATAAGTTATCATGAATCTATTTTTCCGTCAAGTATTTTTTTATTTTTTTCTTTCACCGCACTTTTTTTGCTTCCGCCGCATTTTTTATTGTTCTTACTCTGTGTTTTTATTTTTTCTTCTTTCACACATTTTTCAGCATTTTATGCTATACTCAATTATCCTAATACTATTAAAGGAGGTCTGCAATGAGAAAAAATATAAAATATACAGCCGTTCTTGCCCTGATGCTTGCAGTGGCCACGGGTTGCGGCAACAAGGGACAGACGATCCTGACCAGCGATGTTTCCATCGAGGAGGATTCCTTCTCTGTCAGCGACGATGTTGCTTACTTTGGCAATGACAATATCGGAGCAGATGAATCTATGACGGAATCGGAAATGATAGCCACAGCCGGTGATACAGAAAGTACAAAAGGCAATATAAAGGAAGAACTGCCGGATTATCTGAAAGGTGATGCCTCAAGCAGCGGGTCTGCATCAAATGGACAGGATGATTCAGCAGCCACGAATGATATCGGTGAGGGACGCAATATAGAGACCGGGGCGCAGATCATAGCCGCCGAGAATGCAGAGTCCTGCAAGTTAGGTGAGACCTATACGATCAACACACATTACGGAGACATGGAGCTCACTGTTAAGTCTGTCGATGTCGTCAAAAATAAAGATAAGCTCTCCTCTGCCCCGAAAACCGTTCGTGTGAACTACAGCTATAAAAATGTAGGCGCCGTCTCCGGCGTCATGATCACAGATCTTTTCTTCCGCATGGCTGACGATAAGGGAAAAGCGCTCTCCGTTTACATTCCGGACTATATGCTGGATGAAAATCCTGAGCCTCAGGTAGTGGAAAAGGGCGAATCCTGTGATGCGGTAATCTGCTATGAATTGTACGATGATCCCGATGAGCTCACGCTGTTCTTTGACGATCAGACGACCGGGGTCGTGGAAGCACAGGAGCTTTTCTGGGTAATCAAGAATTGATCCGACGACGATCATCCGGAGACATTCAATTCCGAGTGAAGACCCGGCGCGGGATTTATGTCGGTTTCATCTGATATAAATCGACCATATGAACTTAGAGTAAATTTAAGGGCTGCCGCATCGCGACAGCCCTTTTCAATACTCATTGATTATTCTTTACTTATTTCTTCCGCAGCACTTCTTATACTTCTTACCGGAACCGCACGGACACGGATCATTGCGTCCGATCTTCTTCGGCTTTACGATCGTGCCGGATTTCTTCTGCTCAAGATAAAGCTCATGAAGCTTCTCCTCTGAGAAGATATCCTTCCATGCCGGGATCTCGTACAGCCAGTCCGCCTTTGCGTCGACCATATTCTTGTACAGAAGTTCCTTATCGAAACCGAGATTTACCACAGTATCCTCGTCCATTGTTTCAATAGGGTTCTTCTCGATCAGGCTGTCGTTGATTCCGTCAAGAAAACCTGTCATGGTCTCAACGGAAACATCGTATTTCTCTGCGAGTTCTTTGACTGTTCCGCTGACTACCTCATCCGGGTTCTGAAGAAGCTGTTCATAGATGCTCTTCTCGATCTGGAAATACTCATTCCAGAACTGTCTGAGGGATTCCTTCTCGGCGTTTTGATTGTAAGCTTTTTTTCTCCACTGGCCGAGAAGTGTTTTTTCGTCAACTTTCAGTTCATTTTCAATAGTGGTAGCTGCACCACCTGTAATAGCGTCTGCCATTGTCTCACTCCAATCATTTTCAAAAATTGCAAAATGTCAAAATTTAATGCCAAGCAATGATAACACAGTGAAAAGCATTTTACAACCCACGCGGTTTCTGTTTTATTATCTGTTTAGTTTTCAGGAACGCCTCGACATTCTTGCGGCGCCGCGCAGAGTACGAGGCATTTTCCCTTAGTTTTAATCATAACCGGCACGGGCTGCGGCATTATTTATTGTTAAAGAAGTTTGCGTTAAATCCGTTGATCTGGGACTTCCAGTTGCTGCCGATATGCGCATTCATGTAATGCGATACATGGCTGTTCCAATTTTTGGTATCCATGTACTTGAATACATCAGCTGACGGTTTTGCCGAGCCGTTGCTATGATAGATACCAAGCCACCAGCCTCCCGATGTCTCACCGGAATTGTCATAATCGCGATGTATAGCAAGCATATCAATATTCGGATCGAACTCTGCGAGATAGTAGGCAAATGCCACCGAAGCCGCCTGCTGTCCCTCATAATTATGTCCCTGGTATACGGATGACAATCCGGTCTCCGACATAATAATATGTGTGCCGGAGCCGTACGTGTTCTTAATATAAGATGCAAAATATCTCGCATTCAGCATTGTGATCTGCTGAGATGCTCCTGAATTCTCAATGGTGAACACACGGTTCCAGAAACGGCAATCCTGCTCAGGCGACGGATACGGATGCATTGCCATATCCCAGTGGCAGAGTCCCTGCCTTCTCAGGTCCGTGTTGAAGTCCGCCGTAAGCTTCATTCCGTTGTATGAGCCGCTCAGGCTCCATGAGAGGTTCCAGTTATGATCAAGAGAAATGTAGGTTCTCGCATTGCTCCATCTGCTCTTGATGGATGCATTGAACATACGGAAGCCTTCAGCCAACGCCTCATGGTACTCACTGTATGATACATCGCCCGTGTAATTATACACGTTGTACTGCTGCAGCTCGTTGCCGTAAATCCAGTTCGCAAGCGTTATACCGTTGGTGCTCCACTTCTCTGCCAGGCAGGCGAACAATGCCTCAAGGCGTTTTCTGTGACTGTTCTTTGTATTCAGCGCATACAGCGTAGCGGAGTTCTTTCTGCTTCCCGATGCAGCGGCCGGATACATATAATTCGTGTTCGAACCGTCATACAGGTAGAAGATACCTGTCACGACGATACCCGCATTGTTATAAGTCTTGATCCTGTCGCCGTATACATTGATGATACTGCTGAAGTGATACGTCTTGCCTTCATATTGATAAGCCAGATCACTGCCTGAAAGGAAACCGTCGATCGGGAGATCGAGGACCACATGACTGCAGTTAAGGTTCTTAGCAAGACCTACAGAATCCGCGCTTGTCTTGATACCTTTCTTGGTGCCGTGGGCAGCCTTCGGGAATGCTTTCGTATTCGTTGCCGCGGCCTGAGGATTCTGGATATAGTAGGCATTGCTTATAATACGGTAAATTCCGCGATTCACTGTCGCTATGTAGAATTTCTTCTGCAGAAGGCTGTTTGAACTGTTCTTATTCAGTTTTACTTTGAATGTGTAGCTCGTCGCCATAGCGGCATGTGCAAGCGGCGTATGATTCTTGACAGTCGTCTCATACGGCTCTACCGCGAAAAGATAAGCATAGCCGGTATCTGATTGCTGCTTACCGCCTGTGGCAGTTACCGTGACCGTATTGTGATCTGATGATGAAATCGTATTCTTGTTGATTCGGACACATGTGAAATACCATCTCTGTCTTGCGGCAGCCTGATATGTCGCAAGGCGTACATTTGTGCCGTACGCTTCGGAACCGGTACTCTCAATGACCATTTTTGTGTTCAGGCACGATCTCAGAATAAAGCTTCCGTCAGCTCTGATCATAGGATCCCAAAGCTGCGCTTTTGTTCCCTTGTACGTTCCCAGCTCGATATTTGCATGCTCATGGGCTGAGCCACCGGCGACCTGAAGGCACTTGCCGGATGCTGTGGCTGTGATTTTATACCAGGTATTTGTAGTATTACCGTATGCAACAGGTTCCAGCTTGAATTTCTGTGCAGCGGTCTCATTCCAGTCGTACTGATCGATATTTGTTCCGTCCGCCGTTCCGGCTGCGCTGACGTCGAGAACGCGGTCCGTATTTTTGACATTACGGATATAAACCGCATTGGTCGGAACAAAATCCGGAGTGTAAACGCTCTTCACAAATTTCTGACAGCCCAGATTCCTGAATGTTGTCACGATCATTGTTGTCCCGGCACTGATTCCGCCGCCCTTGGCACAAAGCGAAATGCTGGAATTGGCACGGGGAAGATAAGCGAATGTTCCGTCGGAATATCGTCTGATCAGCCACTGCTGCGCAAACTTATTCGTGCGCTTTTCCTGAACGACATTGCAGCCGGACTTACTTCCGTTGTTCGCAACTGTAAGAGCCATTCCGTTGCTCTTATTTACCAGAATATAGTAACCGGCAACATAATGTACGGCCGTATACTTCAGAATGTCTTTGTTATCGGCATTTGTAAGCTGGATATCCGCTCCGCTCGCTTTCGAATTCTTAGCAGGCGCAACACACTTCGTCAGGGCATTTGTCGGTCTCAGCTGAATGTCTCCCGCGTAATTCGGGATCGGTGCTTCAGTAAAGATAAATTTCTGTGCGGCTGTGTTGTTGCTCTTATATACCTGCAGATTGGAGTTCTCGGCAATTGCTCCCGCATATACGTCAAATACGATGTTTGAATTCAGCATGGATGCAATGCGATAAGAACCGTCGGAATTCTTGATCGGCTTCCAGCGTCCCGATCTCGCACCGCTGAATTCGTACTGCCAGAGGTTCGCGTAATTCTTGGCATTATTTCCCTCTATACGGATAGCCTTGCCGCTGTGAAGATTGGTGAACACAAGTGTTCCGTCGGACAACTTGCGGCACATGAACTTCTGCTTCAGGCTGTTCGTGAGCTTGGAAATAATCACATTTGCCCCGTTGGCAACAGAACTGCCGTTGACCGTGACGCAAAAATTCTTGTTCGTGGCGCAACGGATGTAGTAAGTCTTTCCATCGGCAGGCACGGCGGAAGTATACTTCGCACCCACAAGCAGTTCCTGCTCCTTGCTCAGATCGCTGAGACTGGAGTCTGTCAGGGAGTCCGTCTTGCTCTCTGTTTTTACGCTCGAATCAGTGCTCTCGTCAGGAGTAAGAGCGTCCTCTGTAACGCTTGAATCCGTCGTTTCCGGAGTGACTGCGCTCTCATCGCCTGTTGCACTTTCGACATTTTCCGGAACGGCATCTGTTTCCGCACCGATAATTTCCTGATTTTCCTCGATTTGAATGTTCTCCGTTTCAGCTATAGCAGCAAGAGATTCGTCTCTCAGCTCTTCCGGCGTCTTGGCTCCCCCCACAAGGCCGGCAACATTTGCAGCTCCTACAGCTGTTTCCGCAGCCGTATCCGGCTCCATGCCATAGACAGGTGTAATTAAACCCATCATCAGCAACGCGGAAATAATACATGCTATAAGTTTCTTACCTTTCACGATTTATCCTCCCGTCTTCTGCAAATTAACCTGATGTCATTTTTCGTCATATTCATGTAACATATACTTAACCAAATTATACAAGATATTACGTTCCAGTTCAACTTTAGGTTTCAAACACTTCATATTTTGTAAATGTATCCAAGAAAAACAGTCCGCTTTCAGCGGCTGATAGGAATAATCACTCTAAATCCGCGCGCTTGACTTTTTGCATTCCGTAAATATAATGATTAAGACACCAAAAAATGATTACGGATTGTTTCGTGCTTACGCATTCCCACAATACTGACCTGATTTCGTTATCGAAAAAAAGGAGAACACTTATGAACAAACTGAAACGTATCGTTGCCCTTGCCGGCGTCGTGCTGCTTCTCGGCATATATGTGGTAACATTTATATCCGCACTGTCGAGCAGCCCTGCTGCGCAGGCCCTGTTCCGCGCTTCACTCGGATGCACGATCCTGGTACCGGTCGTCTGTTACGCCTTTCTCATGGCGATAAAAATGGCAGCGCCTTCAAAGTCCCCGGTCATCGACACGATCATCTTCGATGTCGGCAATGTGCTCTGTGATTTCCCGTGGACAGAATATGCAAAGAATATGGACATCTCTGATGAGGCAAAAAAATTCATTCTGGAAAATGTAATTGACCATCCGCTCTATGCAGAGTGTGACGTCGGACTGAAGTCCTTTGAGGAAATAGTCGAAGAATTCTGCGCCGTCGGTCCGCAATATGCAAAGGAGATCCGGGAGCTGATCGAAAATATGTACACCTGCGTTGCGCCGTATCCATACACGGAGCCCTGGCTTTCGGAACTTAAGAGCAAAGGCTATCGGCTATACATTCTGTCGAACTGGTCTCTTCACGCTTACGAAAAGCTGAAGGAAAACGGAGTTTTCTCATTCGAAGATTACATGGACGGAGCGACATGGTCCTTCCGCGAGCATTGCAGAAAACCCGATAAGGAAATCTACGAGCGGCTTCTGAAAAATTACGGCATCGATCGGGAAAGAGCTGTGTTCATCGACGATTCGGAGAAGAACGTCAGAGCAGCGAGAAGAATCGGTATCCGTTCTATCCTTTTTACGGATATCGGGGATGCTAAAGAAAAGCTGCGCACTCTGGGCGTACGCTGAAAGGATAACGCGTTGCCTTTTACGGTGCTGTACCCGCAAGGATAAGAAACACGTCTTCGGAATTTTACGGTATACAAAGGGGCCGGCGCAACAGGCACCACCGAATAGCAGACATTTGCAAATAGCATCTGCTATGTAAAGTGGTCAAGGCCTGTTGCGTCAGCCCCTCTTTATATGCTTCTCATATTTTACGAGTCTTTCTTAACGTCAGAAGACCGTAAATGTATTGACGACCGCGTCAAATGTAGCTTCCGCCGCATTTCTGAGCCCGGCCGGAGCCCAGCAGCAGAACTGATGGTAACTGGTCGCTCCCTCAACAGCGTAGACGAAAAATACCACATCCTGTCCGTTAGACGTTCCCTCAAGTACTGTCTTTTTTCCGTCCATCGTGCTCTGCGTCAGACGAACATCCGATTTACTGACAACCCTCGCATTTTGCAGCGCGGAATTGACAGAAGATACATACTGTACAAGCCATCCGCTGTAATCATCGATCGATGTGATCGGCGAATTTTCCGCGTCTGACTTTGCCTCGGATGTATATGTCAGGAAGAGCGCTTCACTCATGCTGCCCGTCTGAATCGTATATCCTTCCAAAGCCCCGGTAGCGTCTATCTGCCCCTTGAGGTCTGTCCATGTCCCGGGCACTTTGATCTGCACATTTCCGTCCGGTGTGGACATGGTCTGGGAAAGAGCCGGAACACTCACTGCGGCTGTCTTCGTAGTGATATCCGTTGTCGGGATCTCCACATCGCCAAGTTCAGCCTGAACCTGCGCTGCATATGATTCGTTCGGATCAATCTCCGGAATAACCTCTGCGGGTATCGCCTCCGTAGAATCATCCATCGAGAACTCTACTACTGAATCCGTTTCGACAGGCTGTTCGTCTTTCTCTTTTTTTCCGCACGCTGAAAAAATCAGTGCCGCCGAAAGTGTAACTGCAAGAGCCATGCCCGTATACTTCATACCTGACATATCTTCTCTCCTTGTTTATCTGTAAATGATATCCGTACGTTTCGGTCCGTTCGATACTATCGTAATCGGATAACCGAGTCTCTCCTCGATGAACTCTACATACTTCCTGCAGTTCTCCGGAAGATCCTCATATTTTTTAATTCCCCTGATGTCACATTTCCAACCCGGAAGCACTTCATAAACCGGTTTTGCCTTCTTAAGCAGAGCTGTCGGCGGGAAATCCGTCACTTTCTTTCCGTCGATCTCATAGGCAACGCATACCGGAATCTCATCCAGATATCCCAGAACGTCAAGAACAGTGAACGCAACATCGGTCGCGCCCTGCAGACGGCAGCCGTAACGCGAAGCAACAAGATCATACCATCCCATTCTTCTCGGACGTCCGGTCGTTGCACCGTATTCTCCGCCGTCTCCGCCGCGGCGTCTCAGTTCATCCGCTTCCTCTCCGAAGATTTCGGAGACGAACTCACCTGCACCGACAGCACTCGAATAAGCCTTGGACACTGTCACGATCTTTTTGATCTCATACGGAGGAATTCCCGCACCGACTGCACCGTATCCCGCAACTGTAGGACTCGATGTGACCATAGGATAGATACCGTGATCCGTATCTTTCATTGTTCCCAGCTGTCCTTCAAGAAGGATGTTCTTTCCTTCTTTGACTGCATTTGAAAGATAGAGAGCTGTATCGCAAACATAAGGCATGATCATTTCCTTATACTCTTCAAGCTCTTTCATCACATCCTCAACGGTAAGTTCCGGCTTATTGTAGAGGTACTTCAGCATAATGTTCTTCTTAAGAACAATATTTTCGACTTTCTCTCTGAGCGCCTCCATATCCAGAAGTTCACTGACCTGAATACCGATCTTTGCATATTTATCGGAATAGAACGGCGCTATGCCCGACTTTGTGGAACCGAAAGATTTGCCCGCAAGTCTCTCCTCCTCATACTGATCAAAGAGTATATGATAGGACATAACGATCTGTGCCCTGTCGGAAACCAGGATCTTCGGCTTCGGTACATCGCGGCTTGTGATCTCATTGATCTCTCCGATCAGCTTCGGGATGTTGAGAGCAACGCCGTTTGCAACAATACTCGTCGTATGCTGATAGAAAACACCTGACGGAAGAGTATGAAGAGAAAACTTGCCGTACTGATTGACAATTGTGTGACCGGCATTGGCTCCGCCCTGAAAACGAACGACTATGTCCGCCTTCTCTGCAAGTGTATCGGTAATCTTTCCCTTACCTTCATCTCCCCAGTTCGCTCCGACTACTGCTGTAACCATTCTTTAATGTCCTCCAACTTTTATAAACACTCACTAATAAACTGTATCAGACGTTGATCTCGGATTTCCATCCGAGGACATCCTCGTTCTCCCTGAGCATAGGATTTACGAAATCATTAAGATATGCCGTCACCTGCTGCGGTGCTCTTCCGACATATTTAGACGGATCAAGAGACGCCTCCAACTCTTCCCTGCCGAGCGGAAATGCGGGATCCTCAGCGATCAGATCGAAGAGGTTATTATCCTTGCCCTCAACTTTGACATTCCTGCCGGCTTCCATCGAGAGCTGTCTGATTCTCTCATGCAGTTCCTGTCTGTCTCCGCCTGCCTTGACGGCGTCCATCATGATATTTTCCGTCGCCATGAACGGCAGCTCAGCCATCATATGCTTACGGATAACTTTCGGATATACAACGAGTCCGTCAACGACATTGACCACAAGGTCGAGGATTCCGTCTGTCGCGAGGAATCCTTCCGGGACGGAAAGTCTCTTATTTGCAGAATCATCCAGGGTACGCTCGAACCACTGTACGGAAGAGGTGATTGCCGGATTCAGCGCATCTGCGATAACATAGCGTGAAAGGCTGGCGATTCTTTCGGAGCGCATCGGATTTCTCTTATAAGCCATGGCGGAAGATCCGATCTGACTCTTTTCGAACGGTTCTTCAACTTCTTTCAGATGCTGAAGAAGTCGAATATCGTTGGAAAACTTGGTCGCGCTCGCCGCTATTCCGGCGAGAACGTTCAGAACTCTGGTGTCCACCTTTCTGGAATATGTCTGTCCGGATACCGGATAACAGGATTCAAATCCCATCTTCTCGGCAATCATGGCGTCCGCCTTCACGCATTTCTCATGATCTCCGTTAAAAAGCTCAAGGAAAGATGCCTGAGAACCGGTCGTACCCTTTGAACCCAGAAGCTTCAGCGAACCTGCTACATAGTCGAGATCTTCAAGATCCATCATGAACTCGTTGATCCAGAGAGCAGCACGCTTACCGACCGTTGTCGGCTGCGCGGGCTGAAAGTGTGTGAATGCGAGAGTCGGCAGATCTTTGTACTCATCCGCGAACTTCGCCAGTTCCGCGATCGCATTGATCAGCTTTCTCCTGACGATGCCGAGCGCTTCGCGCATAAGGATAATGTCCGTATTGTCACCGACATAGCAGGATGTGGCACCGAGATGAATGATTCCCTTCGCTTTCGGGCATTGGAGACCGTATGCGTACACGTGGCTCATAACATCGTGACGCACCTGTTTCTCCCGGGCTTTCGCGTCCTCGTAATTGATATCGTCCGCATGCGCTTTGAGTTCTTCGATCTGCTCATCTGTGATATCAAGTCCGAGCTCCTTCTCTGTCTCTGCCAGCGCGATCCAAAGTTTTCTCCAGGTCCGGAATTTCCTGTCCGGTGAAAAAACTTCCTGCATCTCACGGCTCGCATAACGTTCCGAAAGCGGGCTTACATATCTGTCTGTGATTCCGTTGCTGTTTTCTACCATTTTTACTCCTCTTTAACACATGGTTTTCAGTTCGACCAAAATGAATATACACTATTCATCGTGATTATTCAACATTTCTTATCTGTGCATATCACGCACCGGTCGCAGCATGATACTCATCTGCCAGGTCCTGAACGTAAGTATATATATCTGCGGGAATGTCTACTTCAATCCCGCTGCGGGCGACCCGCAGGATCTCCTCGGCCTCATCGATGACATTTTCATCAAAGTCCGTTTCCTCGGAAAGCTCCGAAAGGAACTTGCGGAGACGAACAATTTCTTCATCATACTTTTCCTTCGGCTTGGTGATTCCGAGAGCTTCCACATAGCTCATAACATGTCTTCTGATCGGCCGCATCTCCATGGATTTCCTGAAAGATGACAGTCCTTCGTCGAACAACATGAGCTTCATCTCGGCAACGCCGCGATTATGCCACACGGCGCCGAGAAATGCGCCCTTGAATCCTATATCGTCAGCTTCGTCAATGATCTGCCGATAAACGCGGGAAGCTGCCATATACTTGCCAACTCGGCAGAGCGAATCTCCCTTGAGCTTCATTCTGAGCGGTGCAGGCAGGTCAAGGAATGCTTTCAGATTCTCCGCGTAATGTGTCAGTTCATTCTGATTGAGATATCCGATTTCCTGGAATGCAGCTGACACGAACTCTATGATACTGTTCTTCCTGGTCAGGGCATGTTCCATCTTGAGTGCCAGTCTGGGCAGTTCCAGCTCAGCAGCCACCCACGCCGTAAGCCGGTTATTCATAACTGACGCATCAATCAGCGGAACATTGCCGACAAAGAAATAGCAGAGTTCCTCGATGGAATAGATGTTGGTGTTTATATTTTCAAGAAAGAACGGATTCTCCGCGGTCTTCACGCGGCACAGTCGGTATCCGGCCATATTTCCTCCTCCGGAAAATGTTTTATTAGTCTTGTCTGTTCAGAAGATGGCAGCTCTCATTTCGGGAACGCGATTCCATACTTCCATGTTTTATGTGTAGCGGGGAAAAATCCTCCGAAACCGAGGTCTTCCGCCTTAACGACGCAGCCCTCCGATGAACTGCAGTAGAGCTCCAGCCTGAGTCTGGTCGTTCTGGTCGGACGCTTCGGAAGGCCCGGAAGCTCCATTCTGACCAGCTTTCTGGTACTCCCATCCATCGGTGCAAGGACAAATGTCAGATCCTCCTTGCCGTCAAGAATGATCTCGCATACGCCGGATTCCTCAAACCAGTTCTTTCCCGCCTGAAGAAGGGGTATGAACATAAGCTTTCCGTCGACGAGCATATCCATTCCGACGTCCGTCTTCAGAAGATCCGGACTCATATAAATCCTGCCCTTCATGGCTTTCTTCTCACTGATTTCAAGCGCGGCGTAGCATGCGCCTTTAACGAACAGATTGTCTCCGTAGAAAATGCGCCTTTTTCCCTTGTTGAGGAAGCGGATCGTTTTTTCCGGCCAATCGGTATCGAACCCGTCTCCGGTAATGAGGACGCCCGAGTATATATCTTCCTTCATATGCTTTGCCGCATATTCCAGAAATTGATCATCTCTCCGTTCGGGATCGTCAGAAAGCTTACAGCTTGAAGCCGTCACCACCGTAACGGGTGCGGGTCTGACCGCCTTCTCCTCATGCATCTCATGATAGGTCACATAGCCGTCGGCAAATGTGAACAGTGCAATGTTCCGCATCCAGAAATCCGGTCTCTGACTGTAAGTATAATAATAGAAGCTTTCCATATAATCCTGCAGCGTGTACTGTTCCGGCGCAAATCCGACAGCAGCCAGCGCCATCCTGAGATTCTCGACAAGAACAACGTCCAGTTTTTCGGTCGTCACCATGATTTTTGACACGCCGGCAACGATGTCCTTGAGACCTGTGAGCCTGAGCGACTCCCTGAAGAAGAATGCAAGAAGCTGCCATGCCTGCGGAAGCTCGTCTTCCCCCCGAGGTTCATCCTTCGGAATCTCGGTAATGGCCCTGTCATAGAGATCAGCCAGATAGATGCCTCCCATCTTCTTTCCGAAATACTCTGCCTCAAGGCCGAAATGCCATTCGTTCTTGTTCGGTTTTCTGCCGATCGCGGTCGGAAAGCGATAAAGGTTGGTCCCGACTTTCGTGGGAATACACACCGGCTCCTCTGCCTTACGGTCGTAGTAACAGATCTGCGAAAATTCCCTGTTAAATTCAAATCCTATCAGCACATTACGAACTTCGTTCAAAACTTATCCTCCAGTACGAACAGTGTATCGACCAGCTGCTCTGTCTGCCGGTACTGTCTGATCTTGTCAATCAGCAGCTCCGGCTCCTCCGCTTCACAAAGTTCCAGCATCTGATTAATCATCTGATACTGGCTTCTTCCATCCATATCGCAGGAATCGGCTTTGGCCGAGAAATCCTCACTTCTCCATTCCTGGCCTTCCCTGCTTATCGTAATATAGTATTCCAGTGTTTCTCCGTAGAACAGAACGAATTCCCGGGTAAAGATGCCTTTGTAAACCCTCTCAAGAGGCACGGTATCATACGGCTTTTCCATCTCTCCCGCAGCAAGGAGGCGATAGTGCAGAATGACTGTGTCGTCCTGCCGCGCGTGTTGCTCGACGAAGATCTTGTCGTCCAGTTCGTATTGCGTAAGGAAAGACATCGGGAACTCCTTAAAGAATGCGAACCTGTACCCGCGCATGACACATTCATCCAGGATCGAGTCGATCAGAGCTTCCTCATGGATCGTGTATTCGTCTTTCTTCGAATAATAGAGAAGAAGGGCCATTCTCCAGATCTGTTCGGTCTCCTCCCCGTCGTCGATACACCGGACTATATAATCAGCCGAGTATGCATCGATAGCCGTTCCTGTAGCGAAACACTGATCCGCTTCGAACGTGAGATAGTTCCGGATCACCTTTTCCTTACCGGAGTGTTCCGCATAACTCTTCAGGATTTCTCCGCCTTCCGGCAGAATCCTTCTTACGAAAATGCACCTGTTAAGGATCCTCTCATCCATCTCGTCCGTATTGACGAACATTGCATCCGCCGCAGCCCGTATTCTGACCATCTCATCGAGATCTCCCTCGTAGTTCGCAACGAGATACTCGAGCATATCGACGTCATATTTTTCCTGTCTGAAAGCAACGCATACGAGAACAAGGAGTTCCTCGTCGTAGCGTCCCTCCTTTTCTTTTATCATATAACTGGCAAGTCTCACGAGACGCCCTGCATCCATGTTCTCGTAACCGAACTTGCCGAGCAGAGCGAACGCCTCTTTATAGAATTCCCTGGAAATCATGGCGTTTGCGAGCAGGACCTTGTCCTCTCCCAGGAACGTGCGGTAATCAACTCTCTTCAGATACTGATCCAGAGATTCATTCTCGGCATGCTCCGCAATATACTTCAGAATCTCGCTTCTTACCTGAGAGCGGAACGCAGGCGTGAATTCCTCGGAACTCTCGATGCGTCTCATCGCGTCAAAATTCTGAACGGATATCTCTTCCAGCGAGCCGCTTCCCATTGCTGTATTGAGCAGGAAACCCATGGTATCGCAGTCCCTGGCTCTGCAGATTCCGATCAGATCACTTCTGTCCATGAGCGGCGTCTCGGAAAACGGAACGCCGGCGACAAAGCGGCTTCCTCTGCCATCCGAGAAGAGAACTCTCGCGTTGGGAGTATACCGGCTCACGTAGGCGATACCCTGCCTGATCGGGTAAATATCCTCTTTCTGGAGCTCATCGTGGCACATGATGACTTCGCGCACTCTCTGGTCATCCGTGTAGACACGGTTCGTGAACATGACTTCCGCGATCTCCTTCTCAAGATCAAGGCGCGCAAACTCGTCGCTGAACGTCTGATAGAGGACCGCGTAGGAACTGTCGATCCGCTTCATTTCCAGCGCTTTGACGGCAAATTCGGACATTGCGCTCTCATAACGGCTGTACGTTGCGGGATCCTTGTCCCGGTTCCGGATGACATTTGCATATATAAATGCTTTCTTCCTCTCGGAAAGCATTGTATTAAGAGCAAAATACTTGAGGATCTGCCGCGGCAGCAATTTCTGATATGTCTCCGGCATCGTCTCAACATAAAGCTCGTACAGTCTTGTAATGCGGTAGTCGCTCTCCACTGCGAGCGAATACCATTTGAAATATTCCGGATTGACCGGATTTCCCTTCATGAGAAAACGGATGATTGCCTCGAGAAGCTCCGGCAGCGGATGCATCTCATAAGCGCCTGTCAGCATCCGATAGACAGGCTGCGAAAAGGCTTTTTCATTTTCGGACAGATGCGCCATGCGGCTGGCAAGGTCTTTCGGAAGGACCTCATGTTTCACCGCAAATGTAAGCACATGTCTCATGAACGGGTTCAGACGTCTCAGGTAGGAGCCGTCACGTCTCAGAAGATTGAGCGCCTCAATATAGAGCAGAGGACTTCTGCATCCGGTCTTGAAAAGCTCATCCATCGCATAGATTTTCTTTGCCGGAGAGCGGAGATAATCCGGGTCGATGCGGAAAAGGATCCACATAAGTAAGAAACTTTCCCGGTTTTTCCGCTGCCACTCGCGCACATGACCCACGATATCCATCTGCTGCGGATCCAGGAAACCGGTAATGTGCCCCATGTAGAGGAACATTGCCTTGGCCTCGGCCGACTCACTCCTGAAGTCACGCTGTGACATCTCTTTCATAATAAATCTTGCCGACTGACGATTGCCTGCCGTCTCCTCGACATATGCCTCATATAACTCGTAGAGGGTCGGATAGTCGCCCATCTCCCGGATTGCCGTCAGAAGACTTCTTGTGCCGGTACAGTAAGCCTTGCGCTCGATCTTGTCCGTCTCATAATCCACATACAAACGAGTCAGCTTGATCAGATTCTTCCTGGAGATCGTGCCCATATCTACACGGACCGGACCGCTCTTCGATGCGACGACCGGGATCTCGATGATCTGATCCAGCGTGCGGATCGTCACCTTCCCGTAATAACGTCCTTTGCCCAGCCGTTCATAACGGATAATATAATTGAACTCGCAGACAGATCCGACAAAATCCTCACTGAGAATTCTTCTTCGCGGAATCTCGATAAATTCGCTGTCCGACTCCGCACGTATGTCGAGAAAACCCCAGCCACTCCTGTGGAGCGTGATTGTATTCTGCAGCGATCCTTCCAGATTGTAGAATTTTCCTTCTTCCACATCCGCCGAAATTGAAACCGGCTTTTTTCGTCCGGTCGCGACGAGGAATTCCTCGACGCGCTGATATGTAACGGGATTTTTAGCCAGACCTCTGTAAAGCGATTTTATTTCCTCGTCACAGCCGGAAAGAACGAGCGGAAAAGCAGGGCTGGTGAATACCCTGTACGCTTCCTCGTAATTACCTCTGGCGAGCTGCGTGAAATCTTCAAGATTCCTGATTGTTCCGTAAGCGGACTCCAGCGGGAGGACCACGACGGAGACAGAGACAGGTATAGAATACTCACCCATGTTCGTCGCCAGAAGAATGTTTCCGGTCACGCGCTCTCCGCCTCGAAGTCCTGTCGTAAAGACTCCGAAATGGATCTGGAGAGTGGAACCGCTGTAACGCCGCATCTCCGGAACGATACGAGCAGAGTCGGTCGAGACATATGCCCGCATCTTTATATTTTCGGCATTGCTGACAATGAGATCAGCTTCAAAGTTTTCCCCTTCGCTCACACCGGCTTCGAAGTACTCTGTTGAAAATGTGAGAGCGTTCCGGGTGCTGTCATAAATGTCATCATTTTCGTAGATCGTGCGAATCAAATCTGCTTCCATCCTTATCTCATATTTATGCCCGGATGCGGGCAGTAACACAAAATGCATTATACATCATAAAAAATGTCCATGCAACGCTTCAAAACCGTCACATGGACATAGTTCTTCTCTATCTTAGAAGATATCAGCCGGCGATGACCGTAAATCCGGCGCCGAATCTGGCGGACGCAGCCCGAATCGTCATCCCATCATGTCAAAAAGAGAAATCTGATTGGATTCCGGAATATCTCCGAGAATACCGTACTCGTCAAAAAGGTCGATAATTGTCTGGGACACTTTGGTCCTCTGGCGGAAATCGTCCTTCGAAAGGAACGGTCCCTTCTTTGCGGCCTCCTCGATCGATTCCGCCGCGGAATCCCCGAGTCCGGCAATTGAGTTGAATGAGGGCATGAGCTTCCCGTCCAGAATGGTGAATCGCTTCGCCGATGCCTTATACAGGTCGAGCCGATGGAATTCGAAACCCCTGGCATACATTTCCCGAACGATCAGCATATCCTTCAGCATGTCCTCCTCTTTCTGGGATTTATCCGGTTTCTTCTCCAGTTCGGCGGCATGGTTTTCCATGACCTCCCTTCCCTGTGCCATGATGACATAGTCAAATGTCGTCACGCGAATCGAGAACATGGCCGCGTAATAAGCCAACGGATAATTGATCTTATAGTAAGCTATGCGGAAAGCATTCATTACATACGCCGCCGCATGCGCCTTCGGGAACATATACTTGATCCTCTTGCACGATTCAATATACCAGTCGGGAACATTGTGCTCCCGCATTTCCTTCTCCTGATCCGGTTTGAGTCCCTTGCCCTTGCGGACAGCTTCCATGATCTTGAAAGAGTGTTCCGGCTCGACGCCCCACGCAATCAGGTTGAGCATGATGTCATCGCGCGTGCAGATAGCTGTCGAAAGCGTGCAGTCTCCGTTTTTGATGAAGTACTGCGCATTGTCCAGCCACACATTTGTCCCGTGGGAAAGACCCGAGATGCGTATAAGTTCCGACAGTGTTCCGGGCTTTGTATCCCGAAGCATGCCCATGACGAAATTCGTCCCGAATTCGGGAACTCCGAGTACACCGAGATCGATGCCTCCCATGTCCTCCGGCTTCACGCCCAGAGCTTCTGTTCCGGTAAAGAGGGATAGTACGCCGGGATCGTCCAGCGGCACTTCCAGCGGATTTGTACCGGTCAGGTCCTCGAGCATACGGATAATCGTCGGATCATCGTGCCCCAGAATATCCAGTTTCAGAAGATTCCTGTCGATCGAATGGTAATCAAAATGTGTCGTGATAATATCGCTCGTCATATCGTTCGCAGGATGCTGGACCGGTGTGAACCAGTTGATATCCATGCCTTTTGGCAGAACGATTACGCCTCCCGGATGCTGACCGGTCGTTCTCCGAACGCCGACGCAGCCCTGTGCAAGCCTCTCAAGCTCACAGTTCTTTTTCGGAACGCCTTTATCCTCAAAATAATGCCTGGCCAGTCCGTAGGCCGTCTTTTCCGCGACGGTACCGATCGTCCCGGCCTTGAATGTCTGGCCCTTGCCGAAGATGACCTCGGTATAAGCCTGCGCAACCCCCTGCTCATCGCCGGAGAAATTCAGGTCTATATCCGGTTCCTTGTCACCCTTGAATCCAAGGAATGTCTCGAAAGGTATATCGAATCCCATTTTCTTCAGGGGCGTGCCGCAGACCGGGCAATTTTTATCCGGCATATCCGCGCCGCAGCGGCCTCCGTAAGCCCTGACCTCATCGGAATCGAAATCAACGTAGTGGCATTCCGGACACAGGTAATGCGGGGGAAGCGGATTGACCTCTGTAATGTTGGACATGGTAGCCACAAGCGAGGAACCGACAGATCCTCGGGAACCGACCAGATAACCGTCCTCCCTGGACTTCTGCACAAGCCGCTGCGCGATAATGTACATGACCGCATAGCCGTTCTTAATAATAGAAGTCAGCTCCTTATTCAGTCTTGACGTGACCTGTTCCGGAATCGGCTCACCGTATATTTTCCTGGCCGTATCGTAGCACATATTCTGCAGGTCCTCGTCGGAATTCTCGATGACAGGCGGGCATTTGTCCGGATGGATCGGGGAAATGTGCTCGATCATATCAGCGATTTTGTTCGTATTTGTAACGACCACCTCATAGGCCTTCTCCTGGCCGAGGTAGGCGAATTCCTCCATCATCTCCTCTGTCGTGTGCAGATAAAGAGGAGGCTGTCCCTCATCCTTGAAGCCGTGTCCGGACTGAATGATGGTCCTGTATATCGCATCCTCCGGATTCAGGAAATGAACGTCACAGGTCGCAACGCACGGCTTGCCGAAATCATCGGCGAGACGCACGATTTTCCGGTTGATTTCCCGAAGCTCGTCGAAAGATGTGATTCCGCGCACATGCTCCCGCACCATGTACTCATTGTTCCCGACCGGCTGAATCTCAAGATAATCGTAAAAGTTCACGATTTTGGCAATCTCCGACGTCGGCTTTTCGTTCAGTATGGCATGATAAAGTTCGCCGGCAGAGCATGCCGAACCGATCACGAGCCCGTCCCTGTGTTCCATGAGCAGGGATCTGGGGATCCTCGGCCTCTTCTTAAAATATCTGAGATGAGACTCGGAAACGAGCGTGTACAGGTTGCGTCTTCCGGTCTCGTTCTTTGCAAGCAGGATAATATGGTAATAGGGCAGGTTCCGTATTCTCTCCTCGGAAACCATCCCTCTCTCGTTCAGATCCGCGTATGTCAGGATATTCTGCTTCTTCATAGCATCCCTGATCTGCAGCCACGCATGAGCCATGGCCTGCGCACGGTCCTCTGCCCTCTCCGGCGTCTGACACTGGATCTTCAGCGACTTGCAGAGCTTTTCAAATGTTCCTCTGCTCACATGCGGCATGAGATAGCGGACACAGGACGGGATATCGACGATCGTCCTCTCTCTTCGGTCGGTCCCGCCATCTTCATTTTCGGATACAATGTCCCATGTAAGGTCCGCCTTGCGGACGGCTTCCTCTACGAACGCCGCCTCATTTTCAGCATCGTACGAGACCAACGTCATATCCCCCGCAAAGGCAAGGAAGCGCTCCATGGCCGAACGTATATCCGGTGCTTTGGAGACCATATCGTCATTGATCTTCGTCTCTCTCGTAAACGCAAACGGAAGCGGCCTGCCCGGATTAATCAGCGTTGTGAACCTCTCCGTGAGGTTGCCCTTCTCGATCTTCTGTGCGGATATCTCCACAAGATCATGTCTCGCCGCACTCGGGCCGGTGGTAACAATCTGGAAAATGATGACCGGATCCGAAGTATCCCTCTCCGTGGGTCCCTTGACAAGACTCACCATATCGTCGACCAGATATCCTTCGCAGCCGTAGATGACCTTGAAGTCAGGATCTTTCTCATCGGATGCGTGGTGTGCTTCGGGAAAGGCCTGAACAACACCGTGGTCGGTGATAGCCAGAGCCTTCATTCCCCAGCCTTTGGCCTGCTTTATGATATCCTTGGCTGATGACACCGCATCCATGTCGGACATCTTGGTATGGCAGTGCAGCTCCACCCGCTTTGCGGGCGCATGGTCGGCGCGGGCATTTTTGAAAGAGCCGATCTTCTTTATACAGTAGACGGTCTTGATCATGAGTTCCTTCTCGAACTGATCGAAATCCATCATGCCCTTTACAAGGAAAAATTGTCCGTTTTTGATCTGCTCGGTATATGCTTCGAGTTCTTCCGGCAACAGCCAGAGTTTGAATCGTATACTGTCAGTGTAATCGGTCAGGGCAGCGGTGAGGATGATTTTTCCGTTCCTCGTCTCGTGGCTCTCCACGCCGAACACCTCGCCGCGCACCACGACTTCATGCGGATCTTCTCCGAGAGAAGCGATCGGCGTCGGGTCCTCGAAGATGCCCTTTCCGAGAATGACGTCGGGATCCTTCGAGATGAAGGCTTTCTGCTGCTTGTACTTCTTCTCCGATGCATTGGGGAGCTTCTGCGCAGGTTCCTCTTCCTTCTTCTCCTTTCGAGTCCTGTTCCTCTTAACCACGTCGGATACCTTGCTCCGTATCTTTTCGTCATCTGCACGGAACAGCTCCTGCACATCATTTGATACGATCTCACCGTCGACGCGTACATAGGACAGTCCGGCGCGCTCGCAGAAGACTTTCTCAAAATAATCGAGAAGGTCCTCCTTTCTCTGACGCGCTATCATGCTGTCGGGAATTCTCGCATATATCAGGCCGTCTTCACGAAAATCAAGAGCCGTGCGGGTGAAGACCTGATAGAGAAGAGGGCTTACCTCCATGAGTTCCTGATTCATGCTGGTCCTGTACACGCGATAGAAATACTTCGGCGTATACTGGGATGAAAGATGAAAGCGTTCAATGATTTTTACCTCCATCTCCACTTTCCCGAATATCTGCTCTCTGATTGCATTCTCGATCTCGTAGATGTACTTTTTCCTGATCCAATTATTCGAATATATATAAACATGCAGGCGAGTCTTACTCTGATTGACAGTCACCCTGGTAACCGTGACATACTCGAGGAGATCTCTGATCTCTTTCTCAACTTTCAGAGACGGAAAAGCCTGCATAAAAGACATTTCTTTGCTATTCATTTTTACCTTTCGCCGGTCCAGTTACGAAGTTCCGCTTCCAGCGCACCGAGCAGTTCACTTTCCGGAACTTTCCTGATAATCTCGCCATGCCTTATGAGAAGTCCCGTTCCCTTGCCGCCGCATATACCGAGATCCGCCTCGGCCGCTTCGCCGGGACCGTTCACAACACAGCCCATGACGGCGACCTTTATGTCGAGCGGAATACCCTCGACAAGTCTTTCCACACTATTCGCGAGACTGATCAGATCGATCTGCGTCCTTCCGCAAGTCGGGCAGGAAACAACTTCAATGCTGCCCCGGCGCAGACCGAGCGTCTGCAGGATCCTCTTACCGACGCGGACCTCCTCGACCGGATCGCCTGTCAGTGACACGCGGATCGTGTCTCCGATTCCCTGCGCCAGAATAACGCCGAGACCCACCGAAGACTTGATCGTGCCGGAATAAACTGTACCTGCCTCGGTGATGCCGACATGCAGCGGATAATCCGTCTGCTCGGCGATCAGTTCGTGTGCCCGGATGCACATCAGCACATCGGAAGACTTGATGCTGATGACCATCTGGTCATAGCCGAGATCCTCGATAATGCGGACTTTGTCCAGAGCGCTCTCGACAAGGCCTTCCGCCGTCACACGTCCGTACTTCTGAACGATTTCTTTCTCAAGAGATCCCGAATTAACGCCGACACGGATCGGAATCTGACGTTCTCTGGCCATATCGACGACAGCCTTAATGCGCTCCGCTCCTCCGATGTTACCCGGATTGATACGGATCGCATCGGCACCGTTCTCCATAGCTGCAAGTGCCATACGATAGTCAAAGTGGATATCCGCGACGATCGGAATGTGGATATTCTTTTTGATCTTTGCAAATGCCTCCGCTGCCTCCAAAGTCGGCACCGTCGAGCGGATGATCTCACATCCCGCCTCCTCAAGACGAAGGATCTGCGCGATCGTCGCATCGGCATCCTCCGTGTGTGTATTGGTCATCGACTGCACGGTTATGGGATTGCCTCCGCCTATGAACCTGTTTCCGATGCGGATCTCTCTGGTTTTTTCCCTGTATGTACTCAAAATAAGCCTCCTGCCTGTTCTCTCTTCCGGTATGTCACAAAGCGGAAAGTCATCTCTCCCGCTGTCTTTGTCTCACTCTCCGCGGCTATCTCCCATTCCGGGGCCGCATCAAGATTCGGATACCATGTATCCGCTTCGAATTCGTGATCGATCCGGGTCACATAACACGTATCGCAGTAAGGAAGAAATGCTTCGTATATGGTACTGCCCCCTATCACGAATATATTGTCCGGAGCCTCATCTTTCACCATAGCGAGAGCATCATCGACGGACGCAGCTCTCTCCGCTCCCTTCAGGTCACACGCCGTCTGCCTTGTGAGGACGATGTTCCTCCTGCCTTTCAGCGGATTTCCTCCCGGAAAGGATTCCAGAGTTTTGCGTCCCATTATGACCGTTTTTCCCTTTGTCATGGTACGGAAGAATTTCATATCCTCCGGAATGGAGACCAGGAGGCCGCCGTCCTTTCCGATTGCCCAGTTCCTGTCCACCGCTACGATTTGGTTCATAAAGTATGCTCCTTCCATGGTCCGGCTGTAAGAGCAGGCCGGGCATATGCATCTATTCTCCGCTGAGACCGGCAGCATCTTGCATGCATTCTCCTTCAGAATGCCACTCGCCTGTATTTCCCGCTGCGACAGGCAGCATCAGATCGCGATCGGTATGTTTTTGATCTGCTCGCCGTGCCGATAATTCTCAACAATCAGATCATCCGTGGTAAATGCGTAAAAATCCTTTACGTCAGGATTCAGCGTGACCTTCGGCGCATCATACGTCGGACGGGATATCAGCTCATCAATGATCGGAACATGTCTGTCATAAATATGTGCATCGGCAATCATATGAACCAGCTCGCCCGGATACATGTCGCAGCTCTGCGCGAACATCATGAGCAGGATCGCATACTGACATACGTTCCAGTTGTTTGCGGCGAGAACATCCTGCGATCTCTGGCTGAGGACCGCATTGAGCGTCAGTTTATCTTCGCCCTTTCTCTGAGTGACATTGAATGTCATGGACCACGCGCACGGATAAAGGTTCATCTCATGCAGATCCTGATGGTTGTAAATGCTGCTGATGATTCGGCGGCTGAACGGATTATTCTTGAGATCATAAAGAATCCTGTCCGTCTGATCGAACATTCCTTCCTTGTATTGACTCTTGACGCCGATCTGATAGCCATATGCTTTGCCGATAGAACCGTTCTCGTCAGCCCACTCATCCCAGATGTGAGGCTTCAAATCATGGATATTGTTGGATTTGCGCTGCCAGATCCACAGGATTTCATCCATGCAGCTCTTTAGGGCCGTGCGCCTGAGCGTGATTGCAGGAAATTCTTCTCTTAGGTCATACCTGTTGCATACGCCGAATTTCTTGATCGTGTAGGCCGGTGTTCCGTCTTCCCAGTGCGGACGCACTTTTTCCCCGCGTGTATCGGTACCGTTATCCAGAATATCTCTGCACATTTCAATGAAAATGTCATCTGCGCGGCTCATACTTTCTTCTCATCCTCACTCTCGGCGTCAGCTGTTTCTTCTTTGGCCGGCTTCGGAATGCGGCAGTACAACTCTGTCATATCGTGAATGCTTTGAGCAAGCTCTTTTGAAAGGAAATTCGGTGCGATTCTCCACTGCCAGTTGGTCCCGAGTGTGGACGGATGATTGATTCTGGCTTCGTTGCCTTTGACCAGATAATCCTGGATCGGAACAATGCAGAGATCTGCGCAGGAAGCCTGAGCACATCTGATGAAATCCCATGTGAATGTACCGTAATCCGTGTAAATTGAATTGATGTATCTGCGGGCAAAATCACGATCCTGATTATTGAGATCTTCGATCCATCCGCGCGTCGTCTCATTGTCATGCGTTCCGGTGTAGACTACGCAGTTATGGTCATAATTGTGCGGCAGATAATCGCTCTCCTCTTTGGAGTCGAATGCAAACTGCAGGACCTTCATTCCCGGATACCCGGTATCCTTAACGAGCTTCCTTACGCTGTCAGTAATATAGCCCAGATCCTCGGCGATGATTTCGACATCTCCGAGCTCTTTCTTGATTGCCTTGAAGAGCGCGATGCCCGGTCCTTTGACCCATTTTCCGTTCCGGGCTGTCTTTTCACCGTACGGAATCTCATAAAACTCATCAAATGCACGGAAGTGATCGACACGAAGAACATCGCAGAACTCAAGATTGTGCTTAATGCGGGCAATCCACCATTCATACTTTGTCTTCTTGATGTATGACCAATTGTAAATCGGGTTGCCCCAAAGCTGTCCGTCAGCGGAAAATGCATCGGGCGGGCATCCTGCGACCTTAGTCGGTCTGTTTTCCTTGTCGAACAGGTACATCTTCGGGTTGCCCCATGTATCCGCGCTGTCAAACGCCGTATAGAACGGGATATCGCCGATGATCTTGATGCCGTTCTCATTGGCGTATGCTCTCAGCTTTCTCCACTGTTTCATGAATTCATACTGCTGGAAAGCATAGAAGCCGACAACATCGGCGTACTTCTCGTGCGCCTCTTTGAGCGCCTCGGGGTCGCGCGTGCGGAGAGAATGATCCCAATCGACCCATGCCTTTCCTTCGTTGGCGTTCTTAAGTGCCATAAAGAGTCCGTAGTCGTCAAGCCACTCCTTATTCTCCTCGCGGAAAGTCTTGAACTCAGGATCCGGATTCTCTTTGAATCTGTCATAAGCGACTCTGAGCATCTTAAAGCGGTTGTTGTACAGGGCGCCGTAATCTACAGCTTCAACATTGCTGCCGAAATCATACTGATCAAGTTCATGCTGAGCAAGGAGGCCATCCTTCACAAGATCCTCCGGACTGATAAAGTACGGATTTCCGGCAAATGTGGAAAAACTCTGATAGGGGGAATCACCAAACCCGGTCGGTCCGAACGGAAGCACCTGCCAATAGCTCTGACCCGCTTCTTTCAGGAAATCCACAAAGTCATAAGCTTCCTTCGAAAAACACCCGATACCATAGCGGGACCAGATTGAAGAAATGGGACACAAAATACCACTCTCTCTCATGTTCTATACCTTCCTAATAGTAAGATTTTGTTGATATTTAATAAAATGCACAATCTTTCGCACGTCAAACTGTGCATTTACAAAAAACACTAAATCCTATAATACCACATAACTGGTCATTATGCTACTTTTTTACCTTCATCCGGGTTCCGGTTTCCACACTACTGACAATTCCGGGATCCGGATCCCGCCCACGGCGTGCGCGGCGCGTAAGCGCATTCCACTGCGCATGTCTGCGATCCGCCGTGCCTAAGCATGCGTAACAACGCTCCGGTGGAGCATTGTGCAGCTGAGGCTTTTATTCTTCATCGCGAGATTGTACTCACGATGAAGCCAGATTTCACTTTGCGCGCGTATCATAGACTCTCGTCACGAGTATAGCGCGATGAAGAATAAAACACTGCGCCCCTCGGATTATCCGGAGCGGATACCCGAACAGCACAGTGCCGTTTTCATTTAGATATCTTCGTTCAATTCTTGCACTCAGCGGTAGGCTTCTCACACTGGGATAACAGCTCTCTCTCCTGCCTCATCGCTTCATAGAGATCCATCTCGAACTGCCTCCTTGTGTTCTGATAAATGGACTGAAGAAGCATCCCCGCAAAGAAGGATATAATCGCCGCCAGAACAACGAACCCGCACACGATCAGCGTAGGAAATCTGTCGACGAGTCCTGTCTTCGCGTAGTCAATCATGATCGGTACAAAGAATACGACTGCCAGCAGGATGAGGAAGGCACAAATCGCTCCGTAAAATGCCATCGGCCTGTAATTTCCGAACAGTCTTCTGATCGTTCCGAGCACTTTCATCCCATCCGAATAGGTATTCAATTTAGATTCACTGCCCTCGGGGCGATCTCTGTATTGAATAATGACATTTTCGACCTGCAGATTCTTATCGATCGCATGTATGCTCATCTCCGTTTCGATCTCAAATCCCTTGGAAAGCACCGGAAATGTCTTCACGTATCGGTAGCTGAATGCGCGATACCCGGTCATGATGTCCTTTATATTGTTCTTGAAGAGAAGATTTATGCTGGCCCTGACGATCGTGTTTCCGAAATTGTGGAAAGGACGCTTATTTTCCTCAAAGTAGGTCGAGGAGAGCCGATCGCCGACGACCATATCCGCATTATGGTTCAGTACTCTGTCCACCATTTCCGGAGCATTTTCCGCAGGATATGTGTCATCACCGTCGACGATCAGGTAGCACTGAGCATCGATCTCGCCGAACATTCTCCGCAGGACATTTCCCTTTCCCTGCTGATATTCATGCCGGACAACAGCTCCCGCTGCCTGTGCGATCTCCGCAGTCCGGTCCTTCGAGTTGTTGTCATACACATAAATGACAGCCTCCGGAAGGACATTTCGGAAATCCCGGATAACCTTTTCAATTGTCTGCTCTTCGTTGTAGCATGGAACAAGCACTGCTACTTTATCCATTGTCAAATACTCCTAATACGTCTATAGCTGTCACGCCCCTGTCCTGACAGGTTCCCAAGGGCAACCACGGGAATTCTGCTCCTGCCTGCGCAGGCGCCATCCAAATCAGTTTACACCAGTTATCGCCTTTCGTAAAGTACTCAATAAAGGCACGCGTATGCCGCTCCCAAAAAGTTGAGCACGATCATCACATATGCATAACGGCTCGTGTAAAAGCGTATTTTTCCCTCGGCGGGAAGTTTTGTCAGCGTAATGCATACGAGCGGAAGTATCGGCAGAAGATATCTGTTCTGCACCCCGTCGATCCTTGTCTGGCCTACCGGAGTAAAGCCGACATAGAGCGCTCCCATGACCAGAAGGAATACGACCAGTACGATCAGGAAAGCGGTCGTGTGGAAGATCGCAGATTTCTTTCTGTTCGAGAATTCATATTTATCCTGAGAGAAGAAAGAGCCCGCAATGACCCATATTCCCACCAGATATCCGATAGCGGCGGGCGTATACCAGGCGAACTCCATCATATCCCTGACGAAATTGTTCAGGAAAAAATCTCCGAAGTTCCTGTATGTCAGATAGGGGTTCGAGAGGACGAATTTTATTTGCTCCTGTACATTCACATTTCCGTTCCTGTCTTCCGTGAACGGGAACTTCTCCAACAGATCGATCTGATAGCGAAGGCACAGACCCGCTATGACAAGAAGGAGCAGGAACATCAGGAATTTGCCGAAACGGATCCTGAATTTACCGTGCGGCACAAAAATCAGAAGAAGTAAAAGAGGAATATAAATCAGGTATTTGATCGATGCGATGAATACGAACACGACGGCAAGCGCAAGCATATCCCTGATACGAATCTTCTTTAACTCATCAAAAATCCATGAAATCATCATGGCGATAAATAACAGACACGCTCCGATCAGGACAGCATCCTGCGTACAGGAACCGGCAAGATACATTCCCGCGGGCATGAGCGCGCAGCCGAACAAAACCGATTTATAATACGGTGCGGTCCGGATTGCCAGATACCCCATCACAACATAGAAGATAAGATCTGACAATCTTGCGAGAAGGATGACCGCCCAGGCCTTTAGACTCAACTTCAGTCCGATGAGGATGCCGATCGAAGCGACCGCGTGATCGATCGGTATGACCGAAGACATATACGGATTTTTAGCAAATGCCCGGCTCTCCGCATACGGCTCATTGAACAGTTCCGGGTTCGCATACCAGTTCGCGAGTGAAAACTCCGTGTTGATCACTTCGTCGAAGTTGGACGATAGTCTGGCCCCTATATCCTTTTTTATGGTCATCTGGTCATGCCAGTGACCCTCCGCGATCGCAAACGATCTGAAGTAATGAGTAGATTCATCCAGCGGATGGGGGAAAGTATGGAATAGAGCAAATATCAGTCCGACTGAAATTGCAATGACAAGAAAATTCCTGTGCCACTCATTACCGACAAGAAGAGCGCAGACAAAAGACATGGCGATGGCAATTCCCCACATGATCAGGTAAAGCTGTCTCACTGTGTCATCACAGAAGAATGTATCCATCATTATACTGCCGCTCGCATTTTTCCCCTCTCTTACCGCCGGAACGGTCAGGTCGCTCAGATCCGCAAGCTGGACGAACAGACCGCTCCCGCTCGGGCCGGCGTTCTTGATCGTGAGCAGGTAGGTCTTGCCGGCGGAAGATTTCTGTTCATCAAAACGCAGCCGGTAAGCCTTATTATTCTTAATAATATTCGCGGAATAAACGGTATCCTTATAAATCAGCTTCCCGCTCGGTAATTCCTTCAAAGTGATGAGAAGCTTGTTGTTGACAGACCTGGTCTGGGTCAACCAGATTTCAAGAGCCTTGAATCCGTCGTGTTCATAACGGATTTCCTGAGAGACCGTGACGCCTCCCGACAGATCCAGAGACTGCGTCCATGTGTTTCCCAGCGCCCTGACTGCATGCACATCATCTATCAGAGGATTATATATACTGAGAAAGACTGCCCAGAAAACGGCAAGGAGAAGCAG
The DNA here is from genome assembly GCA_902776305.1 of uncultured Lachnospiraceae bacterium. Lineage (GTDB taxonomy): Bacteria > Bacillota > Clostridia > Lachnospirales > Lachnospiraceae > Chordicoccus. Next base: position 64,009 of record CACYPS010000002.1, read on the forward strand.
AGCCCTCACCTTTCGCTCTCTGGCCAGTCTTTTTCTGATTCGCGATTTTTCCATGATATACTCCCTTTCCCATGAATAATAGAATTATATCATAAAGAAACGGGAATGTCCGACTGTTTCGGAGTTTCTCACTCCGCCTCTTCCGACTCTGCGGGAATCGGCATGTTCTTCCTCTCCGGGAGTTTAATCCCGAGAGCCTCGCGAGCTACATCCCGGATCGTTGCCACAGGAACGATCTCAAGTTTCTCCTTCGTCTCCTCCGGAACATCCTCAAGGTCCGGCATATTCTCCTTCGGAATCAGGACTTTTCTCACGCCTGCTCTGACTGCAGCCATCAGCTTCTCCGGCAGTCCTCCTATCGCAAGGACCTGGCCTCGCAGAGATATCTCTCCGGTCATTGCCAGATACTGACTTACCTCTTTTCCCGTCACAAGGGACGTCACTGCCGTGAACATGGTAATTCCCGCGGACGGACCGTCTTTCGGAACTGCCCCCTCCGGGATATGAATGTGTATATCATAGTGAAGGAAGTCGAAGTTTTTGTCTACAAATGTCGCCTTGACCAGGCTCACCGCTGTCTCCGCGGATTCACGCATGACATCACCGATCTGACCGGTCAGACGGATCTGACCGGTGCCCTTCATGGCAACCGTCTCGACGAACAGGATCTCACCTCCCGCCTGCGTCCACGCAAGTCCCGTAACTACACCCGGCGGGTTCATTTTCAGTACCTTGTCGTGCATTACTTTTTTCCTGCCGAGATATCCCTCGATATCCCGGTCCTTCACGATGACAGGCTTTTTATCCTCCTCGACGATCTGAACGGCAGCTTTCCGGCAAACTGCGAGAAGCTGCTTTTTCAGGCCGCGGACTCCGGCTTCCATTGTGTATTCTTCTATGATCTTCTTGATCGCCCCGTTGGTAAAGCGGATGTCCTCCTTCTTCAGACCCGTCTCCTCGATAGCCTGCGGAACCAGATGCCTCTTGGCGATCTGGAAATGTTCCACCGGTGTATAACCCGGCAGATCTATGATCTCCATTCTGTCGAGCAGCGGTTTCGGAATCATATCCCAGCTGTTTGCCGTGCAGACGAAAAACACATGGCTGAGATCATACGGAAGATCTACATAGTGGTCCGTGAATGTTGCGTTCTGCTCCGGATCAAGTACTTCGAGAAGAGCCGCGGACGGATCCCCGTTGAAGCTCGCCTGCAGCTTATCAACCTCATCCAGTACAACGACAGGATCCATTACGCCGCTTCTCTTGATGCCCGTCATGATACGACCCGGCATTGCCCCGATATATGTTCTTCTGTGACCTCGTATCTCCGCTTCATCCCGAATTCCGCCGAGAGATATTCTCACATATTTTCTTCCGAGCGCCTCCGCAATGCTCTTGCCCATCGATGTTTTCCCGGTACCCGGCGCACCCACGAGCAGAAGGATCGATCCGTTCTGTCTGCCGTTCAAAGAAATAACCGCGAGGTGCTGCAAGATACGGTCCTTAACTTTCTGCAGGCCGTAATGGTCGCGGTCAAGGATCTTTCTCGCCTTTTTAAGGTCGATTTTTTCGGGTTCTCCCACAGTCCACTTGAGGGACGTGATGAAATCGAGATAGTCATACAGGGAGTTGTACTCCGCTCCGTTGGACGGTTCCTGCTCAAAACGGCGAAGGACCCTTTTTGCCTCCTTCTCCACGTCCTCGGGCATACCGCAATGCTCTATCTTGTACTTGAAGCTGGACTCATCCTCCTCGCTCTCCGGATTCATCTCATCGAGTTCTTTCTGGAGGATACCGATCTGTTTCTGGATCGCCGCCTTCTTATAATTATTGTTCTCCTCATCGTCGCGGCTGGCCATATCGATCTGCAGATCGATCGTGCTCTTGAACCTCAGCAGCGCATCATGAATCAGAGAACCTCTTTCCTTAAAGGAATTCGTGGCCAGCAGGGCATACTTCTCCTCCTCGGTCATATCAAAGAACTGACAGAAGGCCGAGGCAAATTCATTCACAGTCTTGATCGACCTGATGAACTCGATCGCATACTCGCCGCCTCTGATGTTCGAAGCCAGTTCCGTCGTCTTTTTGCGCAGCTCCTCAAGTAAACGCTTCTCCCCCTCCGACGTTATGTCCATAACTTCATCGACGATTTCAACGCAGCCGTCGATCAGTCCGTCCGTATTCCTGATATCGTACACACGTACTTTTTCGTGTGTCATGAGGTGGATGACGACGCCCATCCTTCCTTCAGAGATCTCGATCACATCCGCCATGACGCCGTATTCATGGCATATTTCCGGTGTTACATCCTCCATCGCTTTTTCTTCGGTCAGCGGCATGATGACAATATTCTTACCGCATTTCTCGAGTGTCTCTCTTTCGCCGTCTTCGAGAGCACCGACATTCAGTCTGTAGTCAACATCCGGCAGTATAACGGTATCGTAAACAGGGAGCAGCAGTCGTCTTTCTTCAGCATATGTATCCAAAAAATCACCTCCCGGGTATTGTTAGCAATCATTCATGTTGAGTGCTAATATCTTATCATATTGAACTGATTTGTCAAGTCGATTTCTTAGTGATACAATGCCTTTGGAACCTATCTGAAGTGAAAAGTTTATTTTCACTCTGGAGGGGCAGAAGTGGACTTTAGTCTTTCACCCTTTGAAACCTCTGCCACGCGCTTTCGTCTCGAACGAGACTTAAATCTGAAAGGACATCTTGTCACGTGAACATAAAAGGACGACACATATTTCTGATATTTCCATCTGCTATTGAAGGATTTCTCCTCTCACTCGGACGGATCTTATCGTCCGGCAGACATTTTCTCAGCTTCGGAACGCTTGACCTGGCCGTACTGCTCGCGGGTTTTGCCGGGGCTTATCTTCTGAACTTTCTGGTCCTGCTCTATGTTTCAGCATCTGCCGATCGAGCGGTCGGAGGCCGATTTTCAAAGATCCGATTCCTTGTCCGGACCGTAATCATATTTGCTTTATGGTTCCCGGTTTTTCTCGCCTATTACCCCGCGATCTGGTCCTACGACATCTGGGCACAGCTTCCCTATACATCCCACAGTCTCTTTGACGGGACACACCCTATTCTCCACACCCTGTTCATTGAACTTTTTATGCACATCGGAAAGCTGTTCGGATCGTATGAGACTGGGATGGTGATGCTCTCAATCATTCAAATGCTCCTTCTGTCTCTCATCTTCTCGTACTGTGTTGAAAAAACCGCGGTGAGGGGAGCCGGTTTACCTGCACGTATCCTGCTCACGGCATTTTATGCGCTCACGCCTTTCTGTTCCATTCTCTCGGTCAGCATGACCAAGGACGTACTGTTCACAGGTGTATTCATGCTGATGGTCGATGCTGCTTTCGACATGATTTGGTTCGACCCGGACCTTTTGTTCACACGAGGCTTCATGATCCGCTTCACATGCATCTGCATACTCCTCGCCCTTCTCCGCAGCAACGGCATATATATTCTGGCCGGATGGGCGGTACTCGGTACGATATTTGCAGGGAAAAAGCGTCGGCTTCGATTCCTGCTCCTGTGCCTGCTCTCGGTCATTATCGCTTTCGGAGCAGACAAGGCGCTTCGCAGGCTCGTCCATGCGACCGATATCCACAGAAAAGAAGCCCTGTCCGTGCCGATCCAGTGCATGGTAGGAACTGCTCTCAGGCATCCGGAATACATACCGCCTTACGGCACAGGAGGAATGCTTTTCGACATTTTCCCGAGAGATCTCTACCCCGAGAATCTGAACGACGCTTTCAAACCCTCTCTGGCGGACCCCGCCAAGCACTACTGGGGGCTTTACCCCTCGGACCGGATCGACATGGGGAACGTGGTTCGCACATGGCTCCGTGTCGGCGCTGAGTACCCGTCTGACTATATTGATATATGGGGAACGCTCACGCTCGGAGCCTGGTATCCGTTCGACACTTCGCATGCGGCCATCTACAGAGAAAACGAGTACCTGCTGACCGACTTCAAGGAAAATGCCGAGCTGGGCATAACGGCATGTGAGAGCAGGCTGCCGGCCGTCAAAAATGTGCTTGAGCAAGTCTCGGCATATCACATTCAGCAGAAGTTCCCTGCCTTGAACATCTTCTTCGCACCCGCGATCTACGTATGGATCCTCGTCGCTTTCTTCGTATCTTTCATAGCACTCCTTCGGGGCAGCGACCTCTTTCCGCTCTTCCCGGCGGCGCTGCTCTTTGCGACGATCCTGCTCGGTCCCTGCGTGCTTGTGCGCTATATGTTCCCGTTCATGACGCTGGCGCCGTACTGTCTGGCGGCCTACAGCGGCCGCCGGGGCTGAGTAAGGAAAAGCGCTGACTTCCCACTTGTCAAACATGGTCAAATGCGGGCAGACTTGACAAACATTGTCAAATACGGACAGTCTTGACAAAAAAGAGCAATAGAAACGCCGGACAGGACCCTCTGGTCCTGTCCGGCGTTTCTATTTCCACTCTTTAGATAATTGCTGATACTTCCAACTCCATACCTGACGCACAGTCGACATCATTAAAAATGCAATCGGAGGGCGTCGTCGAGCGGCCGGTACTTGAATTTTTCAAGTCAAAGACGCAGAAAAATTCTTAGTACCGCTGCCAGCGAGACCGAGCGAAAGCGTCCCGACGATGCATTTTTTTATGATGAGACTGTCCATGCTCAAGGTTGAAGTATAAGATAATTATCTAAAACTTCCCGCATAAGCCGCATCACATAAGCTGCACAAGATTCGTCACCACCATCGTAAGCACCGCAAATATCGTCATGTACCCGACAAATCCTTCATAATCCCGCATAGTACCTCTGATCGGCAGATGCACCAGCGTCGTATAGAGCAGCACGAGGAGCGGGAGCATATATCTGCTCTGTACCCCGATGATCTCCGTCCCGCCCACATCCGTGGATATCACATAAAGTGACAGGATAAGCAGCAGCACTTCCGCCACATAAATCACGCCGCAAAAAATCACGAGTTTCGTATGCTTCCTGTTTCCGATCGGTCTCTTATCTGTCAGGAATACGGTGAATATCGAAATGACCGCACAAAGTCGCGCGAGTCCTTCAACGCCCGCACCCATCTGCATTGTTTTCACGCTGCCCGTCATATAATAGATATGCTGATCAAGATAGTTCAGCACTAACCTGAGCGTTGCGATTGGATGCTTAAGAACGTAGGAAATCTGCCCTGCAGTATCTGTGGATGTCGCAAGCCTTGTATCGTTGTACGTGAAGGCAGACAGCAGTCTCGCCTGCACCACGCCCAGAACGACAAGGACCGCAATACATCCGAGCAGCGTACCGATTCTCTTTTTCATACTCATACTGCCACTCGGAATCAGGAAGAACAGCAGCAGGATCGGGGTGTAGGTAAATGTCTTCATCGATGCGATGAACGCTGTCGTGATGATCAGGAGCGCAATATCACCGCCGCCGATGATCGTCCTTTTCCGGATTGCACTGTCCTTTTTACCGAGGCGCTCCATGGCATAGGAAATATCCTCGGCAAAATAATATTTCAGACAGATTGAAACGAAAAGCAGAATGTTGCTTATCAGTACGCCGTCTGTAGAATACGTGCACGCGAGATATATCGCACCCGGATTCAGAGCCGCAAGAAAGAAAACATTTTTGTAGAACGGAACTTTTCGGTATGCGATAAAGCTCACTGTCAGATAAACCAGGAAATTTGTGAAGCGTCCCAGGTAAATCATCAAAAACAGCGGAAGATTCAGGATTCTTGCAACAAGCAGACCGAGCGCAGCAGGAAAATACCCGATAGGGAGATAATAACCGGCATAGCCATTTTCATAAAATGCGTTGCTGCTTCCGCCGATTCTTTCACTCCACTCTGCCATGTTCAGATAAAGCGCCCTGAGACTCATGCTGTTGGCCGGCTTATTCATAATGTAATACAATTTCTCCGGTACGTAATCACCGACAAGTCCGCTGCCGGTCTTTACCTGGCCGAGATGTCCCGAACTGATGGACCAGGCCCGAAAGAAATGCGTCACCTCATCGATCGGCATTGCAAACGGCACCAATACTATTGTCACCAGTCCGGTAAGGATGCCGATCACCAGAAAATCTTTGATTCCGCATCCGTTCACGATTGCACAGGCTGCGAAACTGATCAGAATGATCACAGCCCATACAATCATCAGGAACGCGAACAGACCGGGAGCTTTCGCCCCGGTCTGAAGTCTGTCTGAGAGTTTGATGATTCCGCTCGACGCATCCAATATATGATTTTCAAAGAGAACGATCACCCAGAAAAAGGTGAGCAGGAGAAATACCCATCTCTTTTCAATATATGTCTTTGCTTTCACGGGTCACCCTCCATGAAATTACTCGGCAATCAACTCCTGAGAATGCTCCTCATTCATTGTTTTGCACATCTCAAAGAACCTGTCTAAAGCAACGCCGTGAAGCTGCTTCTTCACGCCGCGAACATTGATGGAAACTGTCCGCTCTTCTGCTTCCTTATCGCCGACAACGATAATATACGGCGTCTTCTTGACACGGAATTCCTTGATCTTTTCGTTCATATTCTTTTCTTCGTAATCTGCCTCGACACGGATGCCCATATCCATGAGCTTGTCTTCGATCTGCTTTGCATACTCGTTATGCTCTTCGCGGATCGGAACAATACCCACCTGTGTCGGTGCAAGCCAGAACGGGAAAGCGCCCTTATAGTTCTCGATCAGGATACCCATGAAGCGCTCGAGAGAACCGAAGATGGCACGATGCAGTACGACCGGTTCTTTCTGAAGACCGTCACTGTCGCGATATGTAAGTCCGAAGTTATGCGGCAGCTGGAAGTCAAGCTGTACAGTACCGCACTGCCACTCGCGTCCGAGAGCGTCCTTAATCTGGAAGTCGATCTTCGGGCCATAGAAAGCACCGTCGCCTTCATTGACCTCGTAGTTGCCTTCGCCGTACTTGTTGTCCAGAATTCTCTTCAGAGCAGCTTCCGCACGGTTCCAGACTTCGATGTCGCCCATAAAGTCATCCGGACGTGTGGAGAGCTCACAGCGATATGTGATGCCGAATGTATTGTAGATCTGGTCTGCGATATTCATGATATCCGCGATCTCAGACTCGATCTGTGATTCCATTACAAATGTATGGCAGTCATCCTGTCTGAACGCCTGCACGCGGAAAAGACCGTTCAACTGACCGCTCTTCTCTTTACGATGTACAACATCGAGTTCGTTATAGCGGATCGGCAGTTCCTTGTAAGAATGGACTTTTCTCTTATATGTCAGCATAGCATTCGGGCAGTTCATCGGCTTGGCAGCATAAACGTCCACAGCGCCTTCTTCGATCGTGTAGTCATTCTCACCCTTCTTTGCCGGGATGACGAACATATTATTCTGATAATGAGCCCAGTGACCGGAGATCAGCCAGAGCTTTCTGTTATTGATGACCGGAGCGGAAATCTCATAATATCCGTGACGGGCGTGAACGCCTCTCCAGAAGGCAATCAGAGCCTGATATACTTTCCAGCCGTCCGGCAGCCAGTACGGCATACCCGGTGCAGTCTCATTGAACATAAAGAGGTCGAGCTGCGGACCGAGTTTCTTGTGATCGCGCTCCATAGCTTCCTTAACAAGATTGAGATGCGCTTTGAGCTGTGCTTTGTCCGGGAATGCATAGACATAAATTCTCTGCAGGGAATCACGGTTCGAGTCGCCTCTCCAGTATGCGCCGGATGCCGATTTGACCTTGAACGCTGCCGGCATGAGTTCCTGAGAGTTGGAGACATGCGGTCCGCGGCACAGGTCGACAAAATCTTCACCTGTGTAGTAAATCGTCAGAGCTTCATCCTCCGGAAGATCCTGGATCAGCTCTGTCTTGAATTTCTGATCTTTGAAAAGCTCGAGAGCTTCTGCACGGCTGATTTCTTTTCTTGTCCAATCCTCGCGGCGCTTAATGATCTCATGCATCTTGTCCTCGATCATCTTGTAGTCGTCCTCTGTGATCGAACGCGGAAGGATGAAGTCATAGTACATACCGTCAACGATCTGCGGACCGATTGCATACTGAACATTTTCCTTGCCGAAGATTTCGATTACAGCCTTTGCCAGGATGTGGGCAAGCGAGTGTCTGTAAACTTCGAGAATTTCCTGTGTCATTTCTTATCTCCTCCTTGCTTCTCGTCATGTGCCTTCGCACATTTATCAGTATCTGCTGCCGGTGGGACAGCACCATTTCCGTAACAATAAGAAACCCCTCGCCTTCCTGTCACGGAAAACGAGGGACGTATTATACGCGGTTCCACCCTGTTTGCAGTCAGGAATCCTTTCGGAAATCCTTATCCAGACTGCCACTTCATTTACGATTATCACGGAATCACCGGGCCTGATTGGGGCCTCTCCGAGTTGGTCTTCGGAAAGAAACTGCACGGGGACGGTCATGACCGTCTGCTGCAGTTTCATAGTTTCGTGACCGGAACACTTCCAGCACCCGATCGGGGTGTTCCTCTCTGGGATCGTCCACTTCCTACTCTTCTCATCAACGATTTATATGAGCCGGCGAGCGACTGTTTAAATGAGATTTTATAACAGATCAGACTAAATGTAAAGTGCTAAAACACTCCGCATGCAGTTTCTGAGTATTGCACGAGTTACTGTTCAGCTGTCTACTACGGCACCGGTATACGGATCTATCTGCTACGGCACCGGTATACGTATTCATCGGTAAACTCTTGTCCTGCCTTGCGAAACGAAAAACCATATCTGCACTCTGTGTTCCCGCGTGTCGCTTGCAGCATACACTTAGTCACACAAAGTGCAATGGTTTTTGTTTCTCGTCAGGACTGCGAATGTTTACCGATCGAATAGTATACCGTTGCCTTATATGTGCTTGTGTCGGAAGACAGCTGAATAGTAACTTGCACGATTAAAATTCAAAAACGATTCGGCGTTTCTGCCTCGAAGTGTGCGGTGCATAAGCGCTTTCCACAGTGAACGTCTGCAATCAGTCGGAGGTTTTATCTGCCGAGCTGCCAGAATGCCACCGCACTTGCAGCCGCCACATTGAGAGAATCCACCCCGTGCGACATGGGGATTTTCACTGTGTAGTCGCAGGCGTCTATCGTCTCCTGCGTAAGACCGTCACCCTCCGCACCGAGGATCACCGCGAGCTTTTCCTCCGCGCAGACATTAGGATCGTCGATACTGACCGAGCGGTCTGTGAGCGCCATAGCCACAGTCTTAAATCCCAGTCCCTGAAGCAGCGCAACATAAGAAGCCTGCTCCAGGGCTTCTGCCTGCTCTGAGCTGCTGTCCGGCATAGCACTGCGAGAAGCCTGCCCTCGATCTTCTGCCGGTTCAAAGCCGCTGCCATTCATCTCTGATGACTGCTCAGCACTATAAGCCGATTGTTCCGACGCCTCACCGGAAAGCATAGAAGCGCGCTCCTCCTGCCACCTCTCAAGGCGGGTCTTCTTATGGCGGGACGCTTCCGTATTCTCCACATACGTCCAGGGGATCTGGAAGACTGTCCCCATACTCACCCGGCTCGCCCTCCGATAGAGAGGATCGCTGCAGGCATAATTCAAGAGAACGGCCTCCATGCCGAGAGCGGCGGCCGAGCGAAAAATCGCTCCCACGTTTGTCGGGTTGGTCACATTTTCAAGCACTGCTATGCGGCGCTTCCCCAGGCAAATCGATTCCACTGTCGGGAGCTCGGGCCGTTTAAAGCATGTCAGGATACCGCGCGTCATGGGAATATTGGTCAGTTTCCGGATCGCATCCGAAGCGCCGATAAAGACCGGTATGTCGCCGAGGCGTTCAAGGACTTCGGCTGCTTCGCCCTCCGCCTGCGACCTTTCTACGAGGGCAGCCACCGGAACACAGCCTGCACCGAGCGCCCGTTCTGTTACCTTCGGACTCTCAGCGATGAAGAGGCCTCCGTTCGGCTCATAATAGTGCCGAAGCTGGTTCTCGTTCAGGCGTGCAAAGACATCGAGCCGCGGATCGTCAAAATCTGTGAGTTCAGAATATACTGGCATACATTTTCTCCGGAGTATTTGAGCTTCTATGTTCGAGGTTACCGTGACATTGCGGATGACATGAAAAAAGACATATCTTCTGTTTAGATATGTCCGTGGCTTCTTTGATTATTCTTATTCATAGAAGGATCAAAGAGCCGCATCCCCGCACAGCTTTAAACATAGTGATCTTCATCTTCTATGAAATAAAAAAAGAGCGCGAGACGGGGATCGAACCCGCGACCCCCACCTTGGCAAGGTGGTGCTCCACCGCTGAGCCACTCGCGCATTGTGTCGTTTGACGACAAAGAGAATAATACACTATTCATCTGCGTCTGTCAACACAATTTTTTATTTTTATTCTTCATCGTGAGTACAATCTCGCGATGAAGAATAAATCCATCACTTATCTGTAATGATCGAGAATGCCACAAAGACAGCCAGCAGGTACGGATAGAACAGGAACGGCATGATCTGGACAGAGGATATACCGGCCAGACTTGCAGCAATCAGGAGCTGCGCGCCGTAAGGGATAATACCCTGTGCGATACAGGAGCATGTGTCGAGAAGCGATGCTACCTTGACCGGCTCGATCTCGTATTCCTCGGAAATATTTTTGGCAATCGGAGCCGCGATTACGATCGCGACCGTGTTGTTGGCCGTCGCCACATCCATGAGCATCGTCAGCATGCCGATCCCGAACATTCCGCCGCGCCTTCCGTCAAAGTGATTCCGGATGAAGTCCAGAATTGCCTCGAACCCGCCGTTCTCTTTCATGAGTGCGCCTATAGAGGCTACAAGAATCGTGACAATAATGGTCTCGAACATACCGCTTGTACCGCTTCCCATAGCGGAAAAAGCTGTGGCAAATGTCAGAGAACCGGTAATCGCTCCGGCAACCATAAACAACAGGATACCGACGCCGAGGACTACAAACACATTGATGCCTATGATGGCAAGCACAAGAACGATAAAATACGGCAAAGCCTGAATGATATTGTAATCATAAGCTCCGATTCCGGCTGATGTTCCGCGAAGGGACATCACCACCAGAAGAATAAGCGTGATGACAGCTGCCGGCAGGGCGATTCGCAGGTTCGTGAAGAACTTATACTTCATCGCTACGCCCTGCGTCTTTGTGGCTGCAATCGTCGTGTCTGAGATAAAGGACAGGTTATCTCCGAACATGGCTCCGCCTACCACGGTACCGATGCAGAGCGGGAGGAAGAGACCTGCATTTGCAGAAACCTGCGCTGCAATCGGGACAAGCACGGAAATTGTTCCGACGGAAGTTCCCATCGCCATCGAAATCAGACAGGCGATGACAAAAAGACCGGGGACAGCCAGTCTGTCCGGAATAATCGTGAGGAGCAGGTTCGCTGTGCTGGCTGCACCGCCGGCCTGACTGGCGATACCGCTGAATGCGCCCGCCATCAGGAAGATGAAAATCATGATGGTGATGTTGTCATCACCGATTCCCTTTGCACAGAGATGCATTTTCTGATCGAAGGTGAGATGCCTTGTCTGAATAAGCGCAACGATAAGCGCAATCAGGAAAGCGACCACTACGGACATGATATAGAATCCCATCTGACCTTCTTCATGAGCGATGTATTCGAAATAGATGCCGCTGCCGAGATAGAGTACCAGAAAGACAAGGATCGGGATGAGTGCTAAGCCGCCAAGACGTTTGTTCTTCATTGTTTTTCCCCTTTAAAGCATTAATATTGCCATTATACCACCACAAAAAAGGACATCATCATGAAATTGAACATTTTGCACAAAATGCTTTTTTTATGCAAATTTAAGAACGCCGCGGCGTTCTTGACGCGACGTGCGCCGAGCACGATCGCGCAGCGGATTCTTTCATTGACATAAAAAAACCGAATCACCCTCAGGTAATTCGGCTTTTCATAGAGCGCGAGACGGGGATCGAACCCGCGACCCCCACCTTGGCAAGGTGGTGCTCCACCGCTGAGCCACTCGCGCAGTTTTCGTTGCATCAGCAACAAAAGCATATTACACCCAAAAAAAGGATCTGTCAACAATTTTTTTCTCTTTGTTACTCAAGTCACAAGTAATACGCGATGAAGAATAAAAATTGAAGTTTAAAGTTGATAATAGTCTTTTATTCTTACTCCACCTTTATGATAGCTGACAGCACATACTGACTCATCTTGAAATTCTTCTGGCTGATATTCTCCAGCCTGATAAGGTCGACATCGAGCCACAGCTCATCCGCCGCAATCAGAACATGCGCAAAAAGGCACCCGAAATCGAACTCATCCCATTTTCCGGGATGCGTAAAATCTTTCTTTTTGGAGAAAAAATGTATTCTGCTCCCCGTAGCCACGAAGCGCCACGGCTGGGCATTATAGGCTGACGGAGCCAGTCTGGCAACCTCCAGAATGCTCTGGGTCCAGTGCTTCGGCTCCTCGCGAATGCTGCAGAGCTCCTGCATGGAAAGACGTTTCGCCTCCGCTGCGCGCCTTGTCAGAGGGCCGTTCACCTTTCCGAAAGCGATCACTATGACAAATTCCATGTCGCCTCTCGTGCGCGCATCCTTCTTATAGCTGACGCTTCCCAGAAAACAGCTGCCGAGACCCAGTGTAAGCATATAAAGGCTAAGCTGCTCGCAGATGCACCCGGCGTTCATCATGTAACGATCTTTCTTCTCGGAGTACATAGTCAGATAATACGGCGCTTTTACCCCAAAGAATCCTTTCGGCGCATGTTTGCCGTCTGTATTATCCGTAATGCCGATTTCCGTTTTAATGCCCGGAAAAAGTGAAGGTGCCTCCTCATAAAATGCACCGATTTCGGCAAGAGTCTCCGGTTCGATTTCTTCCATCAAAAAATTTCTATGTGATTTTCTAAGAGAAATTGCTTCATATAAATTCATAACATGAGTTTAACTCTTTTTTAATACTTTTGCAACAAAAAGGAGCGATGTGCCTGAGAATATACATTTCGCTCTTTCGCCAGGCAAAGTCATTCTACAGTCCTTAATACTTTTGAAATATTTGTCAGGTTCAGTTCATTATTGACATCCAAAACTTCAGGCTTATAATAACTATTAAAAATAATGTAAAACATTATAGGAAACTTTTTCATTTGCATGAAAATGCACAATCTTTAATGTTTGGAGGAGCATGTTATGGAAAAAAAGAACATCGACTGGGGCAGCCTTGGTTTCGGTTACATTCCAACCGACAAGAGATATGTTTCCAATTATAAGAACGGCGCCTGGGATGAAGGCGCGCTGATCGACGATCCGTACGTAAAGATCACAGAGTGCGCAGGCGTTCTGCAGTATTCACAGTCCGTATTCGAAGGTCTGAAGGCCTACACAACGGAAGACGGCAGCATCGTATGCTTCCGCCCGGACCTGAACGCATCCCGTATGGCAGACTCCGCAAGACGTCTCGAGATGCCGCCTTTCCCGGAAGACAGATTCGTTGAGGCCGTAAAGCAGGTCGTTGCAGCCAACGAAGCATGGGTACCGCCCTACGGCTCAGGCGCAACACTTTACATCCGCCCGTTCATGTTCGGTTCTGACGCCGTCATCGGTGTTAAGCCGGCTACCGAGTATCAGTTCCGTATCCTTGTAACTCCGGTCGGTCCGTATTTCAAGGGCGGCGCAAAGCCGATTTCCATCAAGATTGCCGACTATGACCGTGCTGCACCACGCGGAACCGGCCATATCAAGGCTGGTCTTAACTATGCAATGAGCCTTCACGCAATCGTTGAGGCACACAAGCAGGGCTTCGCCGAGAATCTGTATCCGGATTCAGCAACACGCACAAAGGTCGAAGAGACCGGCGGTGCAAACATCATCTTCATCAAGGGCAACAAGTTCATCACGGTAGGTTCCCCGACGATCCTTCCGTCCATCACAAGACGTTCCCTTGAATATGTCGCTGAGAAGTATCTCGGCCTTGAAGTCGAGGAGCGCGACGTTCCGCTGACAGAGCTGCCTGAATTCGATGAGGCCGGTCTCTGCGGTACAGCTGCTGTTATCTCCCCGGTCGGCAAGATCACGAACGGCGATCAGGAAATCTGCTTCCCGAGCGGTATGGAGAAGATGGGTCCGACGATCCAGAAGCTGTATGACACTCTGACAGGCATCCAGATGGGCCGCATCGAGGCTCCGGAAGGATGGATCTGCAAAATCAAATAAATCCGGCTCTGAAACAGCTCACATAATTTAAGCATAAAGGGGCTGTCGCATTAGGTGAGTGATATCATAGCAGACATTATCTGAAAATGTCTGCTATATAATCTCATCACCTGATGCGACAGCCCCTCTGTCATTCTGAGAAATCAACCTTACTCATTCATTCGGAAACTGATCCTCAGCCATCGATCTTCCGACCTCTCTGGCCTCAGACATTGCTGCCATATCCGCTGCGGTCAACCGCATATTATAGTGGTAGACCTTCCCCGCCGGATCCGTTACTTTGATATCGACAATTGTTCCTTCACCGAATGCAGCAGGATATACGCTGCTCATGAACGGGACCAGTTTCGGGTGGTCCTGTCTCAGCTGGTCCCATAATCCCTTAAGTCGAAATAATCCCATTGGATTGATCATAACAATTGCTCCTTACTTATTCTGAAACAGACGGATCTTCTCAGCGGCCTGTACCCTCACAGAGTAGAGCTCATACGGAATAATCTCCGACATCTGTGTATAACCGCTGTTGATGGCCTGCATAATGCCCTGACCGCATGCGATATTGAGATCCGTGAAAATATTGATTTTACTGATTCCGTTCGTGATAGCCTTCCGGAATGCTCTGTCTGACAGACCGGATCCTCCGTGGAGGACAAGCGGTATCTGTGCAGCCTCCGAAATCGCCGAAATCCTGGCGAAGTCTACTTTCGGTGTCTCCGTATAAGGTCCCTGTGCTGTCCCTACCGCAATCGCCAGCGCATCGACCCCTGTTCTCGCCACATAATCCCCGGCCTGGGCAGGTGATGTATGGTAATCAATTTTTTCCAGTTCTTTCAGTTTCGCCGCATCGGGCACATGACCGAGTTCACCTTCCACCGAAGCGCCGAAAGCGTGTGCGATCCGCGCAATCTCACTTACCTGCGCGACATTTTCTTCAAATGAGAGCTCGGAACAGTCAAAGTCTATCGATGTAAATCCCAGCTTCAAAGCTTTCATGCAGGCATCAAAGGAGTGCGCTCTGTCAAAGTGGACCGCTACCGGCACTTTTGCTCTCTCAGCCATCGGTATGGCGTAGGAAGCAAATACCTCAAGCGGGCACAGCTCAAGCTGCCTCTCCTCAATCCCGATGATGACAGGTGCATTCAGTTCCTCTGCGGCCTGAATCACGCTGCGCGCCATCACTGCGGTAAATGTATTAAAATGCCCTACCGCGTACTTTCCCTCTCGTGCAGGAGCCAGAATCTCTTTCAGATCAACAAGCATCTATTCACCGTCCTTCCCTATCTATCCTCTGAAATACTGGTTCATCTATGTAAGAGCCATTCCCGGGCAGCTTCCGCCGCCGGAGTACAATGGTCCTGTTACCGTACTTCTGACAGAAATTATAATAAAACATTATATCATATTCATCGCATGATTTTGCTGAAAAGTCTGTAAACTGAAACGAAATTCAAGAACGCCCCGGCGTTCTTGCCGCGACGTGCGCGGTGCCAAGGCACCTTCCACTGCGCACGTCTGCGATCCGCCGTGCCTAAGCATGCGTAACAATGCTCCAGTGGAGCATTGTGTAGCTGAGGCTTATATTCTTCATCGTGAGATTGTACTCACGATAAAGAATAAAAGCTGTCGCTTCAGGCAGGGTCGCCGCAATATATTGCGGCCTCAAGCCATAAAGCGACAGCTTCGCATTACATCGAAGATCTGATCTGATTTTTAGTGATGGAACAGGCGGATTCCCGTGAAGGCCATAGCCATACCATACTTATCGCAGCACTCAATAACTGCATCGTCACGGACAGATCCGCCCGGCTCTGCAATATACTTGACACCGCTCTTCTTAGCGCGCTCGATATTGTCGGAGAACGGGAAGAATGCATCGGAACCGAGTGCGATATTCTCAGCCTGGTCAAGCCATGCTCTCTTCTCTTCAGCCGTGAATACTTCCGGTTTCTCCTTGAAGATCTTCTGCCATGCGCCGTCTGCAAGGACGTCCATGTACTCATCGCCGATATAGACGTCGATCGCATTGTCACGATCTGCACGGCGGATATTGTCAACGAACGGAAGATTCAGGACCTTCGGGCACTGGCGGAGCAGCCAGTTGTCAGCCTTATTTCCTGCAAGTCTTACGCAGTGTACGCGGGACTGCTGTCCGGCGCCGACGCCGATCGCCTGACCGTCATATGCATAACATACGGAATTGGACTGTGTGTATTTGAGAGTGATCAGGGAAATCACCAGATCACGCTTTGCGGAATCCGGGATGTCCTTGTTCTGTGTAACGACATTTGCAAGAATATCATTGTTGATCGCAAGCTCGTTGCGACCCTGCTCAAATGTGATGCCGAACACTTCCTTGTGCTCAAGCGGCTGCGGAACATATTCCGGATCGATCTTGATCACGTTATAATTTCCGTTCTTTTTCGCTTTAAGAATCTCAAGCGCCTCATCCGTGTAACCCGGTGCGATGACACCGTCGGAGACTTCCCTCTTGATAATCTTTGCTGTGGAAGCATCGCAGACATCGGACAGAGAAATAAAATCGCCGAAAGAGCTCATACGGTCAGCGCCGCGTGCACGCGCATATGCACATGCGAGCGGAGAAAGCTCCTCCATATCATCCACAAAATAAATCTTTTTCAGCACATCTGTGAGCGGAAGGCCGACTGCTGCTCCTGCCGGAGATACATGCTTGAATGAAGTTGCTGCCGGAAGACCTGTTGCGGCTTTCAGATCACGGACAAGCTGCCATCCGTTCAGAGCATCCATAAAGTTGATATAACCCGGACGTCCGTTCAATACTTCGATCGGAAGATCACTTCCATCTGAAACAAAAATGCGGGACGGTTTCTGATTCGGATTGCAGCCGTATTTGAGTGCTAAATCTTTCATGTAATCTTTAATTTCCTTTCATTTGTGCTTAACAACAATTATTTGTGTTTATTTACAATTCTGGTCTCATACTTTCCTGTCTCGACATCAATATATCTGACGAAAAGAGATACCTTATTCTCTTCATTAAGGCTTGTCCAGATCGTATCCGTAAAGCTGTCGATGTCATCCGGAATGGATACCGGAAGCGGTTCTCCCTCAAAGCTCGGAAGCGGGTTTCCGTCATCGATGTATGTGCTGATAAAATGTCCTGTACCTGCTGCCGCCGGTGAATATGTGAATGTGAAGCGGTGATCTGTATCCGGATTTCCGTCTGCACTCTTCAGGATGGAAAGTGCATAGTTGAAATCACCGTCCTTGAGATGAATAACGCCCGAAATTCTCGGTGTGTAATTCGGTCCGTCCGGCTCATATCTGCGTGAGCGAAGGGACTGTTCAAACGTGAACTGGTGGTCAAGACCTTCGTAGATCGTGTCGGTCTGGTCACCGTTGGAAACAATTGTCTTTGAACCAAGTACACGCACAGGCGCATAGATGATTAGGCTCGGGTCTTCCATCTTGGACGGGTCAAATGCCTCCGTGCGGATACCCTCTCCGTCTTCAACAAAAACCCTGTTTCTTGAGTTGACACTTCTTCCCATGATGAAGTAAGCGGCGACTGCATACTTGCCATTTGCAGATCTTCCGAGAGCGATTCCTCTGCCTGGATAAGACTTGGACTGAAGGAGTGTTCCAAGATCCTGCTTTTTCATTTTCATTTCCTCCTTGGTGGTACTTCAAGATACTCAATCGGTATTTTATATAGTTCTGAGAGAGCGATCAGGTCATGTACCTTTATCTCCGTCACGCCGTTTTCCCAGTTGACTATCGTCTGTTTGTTGCGGCCCAATGTGTTCGCAACATCCTCCTGCGTCATTTCAGCATTTACACGTGCTGCTTTCAGTTTAATCTTTGGTAGCGTCATTATCCATCCCTCATATGGCATTTTCAACTCTTCTATAAAGAATAATCCATTTAAATTGGATTTTCAAGCAAATTAAGCAGTCTTTCTTTCCCCGTTTTATTCTACCCGGACAGAATATTGGATAAACTGTACTAAATTATGTATAGTTTAAACATAAATGATAATTTATTATTTAATTGAATGGATAAGTATAATCATGTTATCCCCAATAATGCTTGAAAGATCACATATTTTGGTGAATAATCTGACTCGATATATGGACGCCAACGGTTTTCAGCAGCGTCAGCTTGCAAATCTGGCAGGAATAAGTCCTACCACTTTGAACAACTGGCTGCGCAGCTACTCCTATCCCGAACCCGAAAACCTGCTCAAACTGGCAGTTGCACTGCACTGTGAAGTGCCTGATCTGACAGAAACCGAGAGTTATCAGGACGAAAGAAAACGATATCTCACGATAGGACAGGCAGCTTTGCTGAATGCCTACCAGACCGACAGGGAATTCCAGAAAGTATGCGATATATCCTTAAGACTGTATCGAGAAAAACGTCTTTCCGCTTACGTTTCCAAATTGCAGGAATACGTAGAATCTTATGACTCTGAGACAAACGAAAAAAAATAAGGGTTGCCACACTTTGCGGCAATCCTTATTTTTTCTTATCCATATTTAGGCAGTTTTGACTGTAATGATGTATCCGTCAACATTATTGCCGGAAACAGTGTACTCTCCTTCCGGTTCTTCAATTGTCGTCTCCGTCGTAAAGAAGACTTCATATGTCCCGCTGTCACATGTGATCGACAGGGGGTTATCTGCTCGGGCGTTTGCCCGAAGATAGTCGATGTATTCCTCGAGGCACAGGTTTTGTGTCGCCATATATGTCGCATGCGGAATCCCCACATATCGGAAGTGCCACGCCTCATTGCTGATGCCGGTCACTTCCACCTTATCCTCTGCATATCTGCGGATAAAGCCGTAGTGGTAAGAATTCTCGTTCATCCACACGGCGTTCTCGCTCTCGGAAAAGGTTCCTTCACTCCCGTCCTCGTAAAAAATACTCATGTCCACAGAAAGACCGGTATGATGCTCGCTGTAACCCGGTATCGCGACGTAGCTTCTGGCGTACTCTTCTCCGTAGAGTTCTGCCATCTCATCCCAGACACTCTGCTGATACTCCATTGATCTATAGGCCGATGCAACACCGGTCATTTTGCTTCCGACCGCACTGTCACACGCATCGACAAGCTGATCAAGAAAGGGCATGATCCTGTCGGCAACTTCAAAATCTTCTTTTCCGACCGGATAATTGAAACTTTGCGTATCATGAATGTTGACGAGAGAGACAGTGGGTGCATTTGCGTCAAAATCATATGCGTAGGATCCGTTCACAAGCACCAGATCGCCACTATGCATCTGCTCCACGGTCAAATTCAGCATCTTTACACTCTCCGCCGGTTCCGATTGTGCCGATGTATCTACGCTCGTCGCAGCACTCGAATCTTGTATTTCTGTCCCGGCGCTCTGTTTTGCACCTGCATTCTTCCCGTTCTTATTTCGTTCCATCATAAAAAGAATGACAATAAGGATAGCGATAATGATCAGGAAGATCACGGCAACCCTCTGCTTCTGTTTTCTTTTTTTGGCGAGCCTTCTTCTGGCTTTGGCGCGCCTTTTTTTATCACTTTCTGCCATTACATGTCCGGCACAAGCCGTTTATCCCTCCATGATTTTTACATAAAAGTATCTGGTTCTCGGACCGTCGAACTCGCAGAAGTACAGATCCTGCCAGATTCCGAGGATCAGACGACCGTTCTCGATGATGAGCGACTCGGATACACCGACCGCAGCGCTCTTAATGTGTGCGAACGAGTTCCCGTCCTCGTGTAAATACTCGTTGTCGTTCCGCGGAAAGACTTTTTCAAATGCATACAGCATGTCGTGCTGTACATTTGGATCCGTGTTCTCACTGACCGTGATCGCGGCCGTCGTATGCGGGCACATGATGACAGCGACACCGTCAAAAATCCCGCTCACCTCGATATCGCCCCGGACGATGTCCGTTATGGCGATCATCTTCTCCTCTGAGTCGATATGAAGCTCGTGTTTAAATACTTTCATAGGGAACTCCTTTCTTTCGGTCGGTGAAATCACTTAAGGCTCATCCGCTCCTTCGGCAGCCGTCAGTCTGTAAA
This sequence comes from uncultured Lachnospiraceae bacterium, assembly GCA_902776305.1. Classification (GTDB taxonomy): domain Bacteria; phylum Bacillota; class Clostridia; order Lachnospirales; family Lachnospiraceae; genus Chordicoccus. Next base: position 84,241 of record CACYPS010000002.1, read on the forward strand.
GAATCTTCTCGGAAGCCTGTATTTCAGATCCTGAATAAGGCTCTCATCATCGATCTGCATGTAGATAAGGCGTCTTTCCTGGGGCACTACGAATACATAAGGTCTGTTATTCGGATCCAACGCGGAGTAATCGGTCACGGTGAAGTCATGCTGGAACGCGTCGAGCTGGTGGGAACCGAGGGGTGCGACACAGTCGACATTTGTGACCGAAAAGGTCTCTTTGTGCTTTCTCTTTGACTTTGAATAGATCACGTCTATGTCAAATTCGCCGTTGACGTAGGAATACTCGTACTCGACGTTGAATCGCGGGAGAATGAAAAAGTATAAGACAACGGCAAGAATAATGCCCGGGTAGATCAGGGGTCCGAAGACGAACAGGCCGCCGAGTATGAGGAGGGCGGCGAGGGCGATCAGAGCATATTTCATGACTTGCTCGGAACTTTTGGGGTTGCGTTTGACAAGGTGTTCAGAAAAAATGTCACTCATGGTGAAGCCTCCAAAACAAAGTATATGTTGTATTTTAGCATAAGAGGATGGGGGAGTCATCAGTCTTTTCAGAATTTGACGGCTTGCTACGCACATGTACGAATATTCATCGGGAAACTCTTGCCCTTTCCTGCGAAACAGAAAAATACATATGCACTTTGCGTTCCCGCGTGTCGCTTCGCATACACTTGGTCACACAAAGTGCAGTATTTTTCGTTTCTCGGGCGGGCGGCGAATGTTTCCCGATCGAATATTGTACATGTTGCTTGTATGGCACAAGATAGGGTACTCAAACTGAAAAGAGGGAGAGTTTCGCTGCGGCTGGTCGCCGCATAACCGATACTGAAAAGCCGCGTCAGCTCACGTTCGCTCCGCTCACGTTTCGCTGCGGCTGGTCGCCGAGGTACCGATACTGAAAAGCCGCGTCAGCTCACGTTCGCTTCGCTCACGTTTCGCTGCGGCTGAGCGCCCCATCAAAACGTAAAAATAGCGCCGTAGGTGAGAGCAAGCTCTCCCCCGGCGCTTATTTTTACGTTTTGGCGCGGCTTTTCAGTAAATCACATCATTCCCATGCCCGGATTTCCTGCCGGCATCGGCGGCTGCGGCTCCTTAATCTGGGAAACCGCCGACTCCGTCGTAAGCAGCGTAGCCGCCACAGAGTTAGCATTCTCCAGCGCTGATCTGGTAACCTTAACCGGATCCAGGATTCCCGATTCTACCATATCGACATACTCGCCCGTAAGAGCATTGTATCCGATACCGACCTGAGCGTCACGGACCTTGTTCACGATCACGGCGCCCTCTTCGCCTGCATTCTCAGCGATGCGATACAGCGGAGCGGAAAGCGCTCTCTGGATGATCTGAGCACCCGTCTTCTCGTCGCCCTCAAGGCCGGCGATAAGCTCATTCAGCTCGTCTGCCGCATGAATATAAGCTGTTCCGCCACCTGCGATGATGCCTTCCTCGACCGCTGCACGTGTAGCGTTGAGAGCATCCTCCATACGGAACTTCTTGTCTTTCATCTCTGTCTCTGTAGGAGCACCTACGCGGATAACAGCTACGCCGCCGGCGAGCTTAGCAAGTCTCTCCTGAAGCTTCTCGCGATCGAAGTCAGACTTCGTCTCAGCGATCTGCGCTCTGATCTGGGAAACGCGAGCCGCGATCTCATCCTTAGCACCGAGACCGTCAACGATGACTGTGTTGTCCTTGGTCACCTTGACAGACTTGCAGCGGCCAAGCTGAGCCATTGTCACATCCTTGAGCTCGATGCCGAGTTCATCGGATACGACCGTGCCGCCTGTAAGAACTGCGATATCCTTCAGCATATCTTTTCTTCTGTCGCCATAGCCCGGAGCCTTAACAGCAACAACATTGAATGTACCGCGAAGCTTGTTGACGATAAGTGTTGTAAGAGCCTCACCCTCAACATCCTCAGCGATGATGAGCAGCTGTGCACCGCTCTTTACGATCTGCTCGAGCACCGGCAGAAGATCCTGGATGTTGCTGATCTTCTTGTCAACGATCAGGACATACGGATCCTCAAGATTTGCTTCCATCTTCTCCATGTCGGAGCACATATAAGCGGAGATGTATCCACGGTCGAACTGCATACCTTCTACAAGGTCCAGCTCGTCAACCATTGTCTTGGACTCTTCAATCGTGATAACGCCGTCCTTGGAAACCTTCTCCATTGCATCTGCGATCATAACGCCGACAGCGTCATCGCCTGCAGAGACAGCTGCTACACGCTCGATCTGCTGCTTGCCGCTTACCGGTTTGCTCATGGCAACGAGGGACTTAACGGCTGCTTCCGTAGCTTTCTTCATACCCTTGCGAAGGATGATCGGGTTTGCACCTGCTGCCAGGTTGCGCATACCTTCCTGTACCATTGCCTGTGCAAGAACTGTAGCTGTTGTTGTGCCGTCGCCGGCTACATCATTTGTCTTGGAAGCAACTTCCTTGATGAGCTGAGCGCCCATATTCTCGAAACCGTCTTCAAGGTCAATTTCCTTTGCGATGGTAACGCCGTCATTTGTAATTGTCGGGCCGCCGTATGTCTTCTCAAGGACTACATTTCTTCCTTTCGGTCCAAGTGTAACGCGTACTACATTTGCCAGTTTATCGACGCCTGCCTGAAGCGCTTCTCTTGCTTCTACGCCATATTTGATCTCTTTTGCCATGATAAATTAGTCCTCCTCTACAACTGCAAGAATATCGCTCTGACGAACGATTGTGTATTCCTCATCACCAAGCTTAACGTCTGTTCCTGCATACTTTGAATAAATAACCATCTGACCTACCTTGACGTTCATCTCGACTTTCTCACCGTCTACGATTCCGCCCGGTCCTACAGCGATAACTTCTGCCTGCTGCGGTTTTTCCTTAGCCTGTCCGGAAAGAATGATTCCGGATGCTGTCTTCTCTTCAGCTTCCTTCTGCTTCAGAACAACTCTGTCGCTAAGCGGTACCAACTTCATAATAAAGCCTCCTTATGTGAATGTTTCGAATATCTCTGTTTTTGATTTGTTAGCACTCATTTATATGGAGTGCTAACATCTGTATGATAATATACTCTCCCTAAACTCTAATGTCAACATTTATTTTTTAAAACTTGGGTGATGAAGACATGCGATAAAATGCGTGTGGGAAGTTTGCAAAGAAAATAATCTCTGTTTCGCTCAAATCAACTTTCGAAACAGAGATTATCTAAAAATGCATATTCTTTTAAAATGTACTTTGCCGGGCTTACTTCTTTTCCCTGCGCAGTTTGATCTCTTCCAGCTCTTCAAAGATGTAATCGTTCAGCACTTTAATATACGTTCCCTTCATACCGGAAGAACGCGATTCGATGATTCCCGCACTCTCGAACTTGCGCAGCGCATTGACGATGACTGATCTTGTGATTCCCACCCGGTCTGCGATCTTGCTGGCAACAAGGATGCCTTCCTTGCCGTCAAGTTCATCGAAAATATGAATAATCGCCTCGAGCTCGGAGAAGGATAAAGTGGAAAATGCAGATTTCACGACCTGTTTCTTGCGCGCCTCAGCGGCATTTTCTTCATCAACGGATCTCATCATCTCGAGACCGACTACTGTTGTGCCGTATTCACTGACAATGATGTCCTCGATATCGAACTGCTCACCTGAACGATAGCAGAATACGGTTCCCAATCTCTCGCCCGCAATGTCGATAGGATTGATAATCGCGACATATTTGGAAATGTCGTCCCCTTCAAAACCAAGTGTGATCAGATTGACGTTCTCTTTTGTCGAGAGGACTCCGAGAAAACGTTCGTTCAAAAGCTTGTCGATGAATTCACCGACATTGTTCGACAGAAGCTCCGTAAGTTCATCCACGCCGTCGCATTTTCCTACGCCCAGTACCTTCCCTTTCTTGCTGATTACAAGGATATTGGACTTCAGCGTATCGACCATCACCTTACAGATGTCATTAAATACAACCTTTGAGCTGCTCGTATTGTGCAGCAGTTTGTTGATTTTCCTTGTTTTATCCAGCAGCTGTACACTCATCTTGCCGTACTTCCTTTCCACAGATAAAAGTCAGCCGATCTGCATCGATCAAGCATGAACGGAATCATTCTGAACTTTTCCGTTAATGGTGCTTGAAAAGAGTGCAGACATGGCAGATATACCACGAGATTTACACTATATTTTATAACTCTGATAATATCACAAAAATACCGTCAAAACAACTGTTCCGACGGTATTTTCTGATTATTCGTACTATTTTATTTTCTATATTCCGTGCGACCGATATATATGTCACATTGCCGAGTTGTCTGCCTTTATAAAGGACCGACCGATAAACTTTCCGCAAAACCATCTTATGTACTACAAGTTCAGACAACTGTCCCGGACAGTCATCACGGTCACATCACTCGGCATTCTCGGAATGGCCGCAGTTCTTATCCGCACAGACGTACTTATTTCCCTTCTCGGTCATATATCCGCCGCATACCGGACACTTTTTCTCAACAGGTTTGGTCCACGACATAAATCCGCACTCCGGATTATTCTCGCAGCCGAAATAACGTCTGCCCTTGCGCGTACGCTTCAGTACGACCTCTCCGCCGCACTCCGGACATTTAACTCCGATCGTCTCAAAATACGGTTTGGTATTCCGACATTCCGGGAAACCGGGACATGCAAGGAACTTTCCGTGCGGTCCGTACTTTATGACCATCATCCTGCCGCAATTCTCGCAGGGAACGTCGCTGACCTCATCCTCGATCTTAACTTTCTCCAGCTCTGCTTCTGCCTTATTGACCGCCTCCTGGAGATCCGGATAAAAGTTCTCAACGATTGTCTTCCACTGGACCTTTCCGTCCGCGACGCCGTCGAGAAGTGTTTCGAGATTGGCCGTGAAGTGTACATCGACGATCTGCGGGAACTCCCTGCACATGATATCATTGACCACCTCGCCGAGCTCGGTGATATACAGATTCTTCTGTTCCTTCGTGATATATCTTCTTGCCAGTATCGTAGAAATCGTCGGCGCATATGTGCTGGGCCGACCTATGCCGAGCTCTTCAAGCGTTCTTACCAGCGAAGCTTCCGTGTAATGTGGCGACGGCTGCGTAAAATGCTGTTCCGGCTTCATCTCACGAAGTGTGAGCGGAGTTTCCTTTGTCAGACTTCCGACTGCCTTGTCACCGCTCGTCTTTTCATCCTCGTCCGTGGTATATACATCCATGAATCCGGCTTTCCTGAGCCTGGATGACGCAGCCGTGAACGTATACTTTCCGCCGCGGATCCTGACCGATGCAGTCTCATAGACGGCATTGGCCATACGACTCGCCGTAAAACGCTTCCAGATCAGCTGATACAATCTGAACTGATCTCTTGTCAGGGATTCCTTCACTTTGACCGGTGTTCTTCTTATATCCGTAGGGCGGATGGCCTCATGGGCGTCCTGAGAATTTCTGTTGACATTCTCGCTGCCGAAAGACCCTATCGATTCCTGCCCGTAGACCTCGCCTATATACTGTCTTGCCGCTGTATCCGCCTCAACTGCTATACGCGTGGAATCTGTTCTCAGATAAGTGATCACACCGACCGTGCCTTCACCGGCAATATCCACGCCTTCATAGAGCTGCTGTGCGATCCGCATCGTTTTGGACGTCGAGAAGTTGAGCGTCTTCGCAGCTTCCTGCTGAAGGGTACTCGTCGTGAACGGAAGCGGCGGCTTTCTGGTCCGCTCGCCTTTTTTTACCTCGGCGATCTCCCAGTCGACCCCTTCCAGCTCACCGAGAACCGCGTTGACCTCTTCCTCCGAGGCGAGGTTCATCTTTTTATCTGTTCCGTAAAAATGCGCTGTCAGTGGCTTTTTTGTATCCGGGATACTGAAGTCCGCATCGATCGTCCAATATTCGGACGGAACAAATGCCTCAATCTCCTTTTCCCTGTCAGCTATGATCCTGAGTGCGACAGACTGGACGCGCCCAGCAGAAAGTCCGCGCTTCACTTTTGCCCAGAGAAGCGGGGAAATCTGATATCCGACCATTCGGTCCAGAACACGCCTTGCCTGCTGTGCATCCACAAGGTTCATATCGATCTCTCTGGGATTCTTCAGCGACGCCTTTACGGCGTTCTTGGTAATTTCATTAAATGTGATTCGTCGCATTTTTTTCTCATCCAGCTTCAGCGCTGTGACAAGATGCCATGAGATCGCCTCTCCTTCACGGTCAGGGTCGGTCGCGAGAAAAACGCGGTCTGCAGCCTTTGCGGATTTTCTGAGTTTCGCAAGAAGCTCACCCTTTCCACGAATCGTTATGTATTTAGGTTCAAAGTCATGCTCCACATCAATTCCCATCTGGCTTCTGGGCAGGTCGCGGACATGACCCATGGACGCTGCCACTTCATAATTGGAACCGAGAAATTTTTTTATGGTTTTGACTTTGGCAGGGGACTCTACAATTACAAGATTCTTTGCCAAACTTTACCTCCTATCAAAAACAGCTTCATGCTGTCCGGGGGAACATCATGGGATTTGTACATCTCACGTGTCTCTCCTCAAGTTCCAAACTATACAACAAAAAAAATCTACTGACAAGATGGAAAAAAAATAAATTTAGAGAAGACTTTATTGGGCAATTTGAACAAAATCCTATCTTTCACGCGTTCGTACATACCTTGCGCGTCCGACTTCCTCAATATATCCGAGAAGTAGCATCTCACCCATCGCAGCGTTGAGATCAGACACAGTAAGACCTGTTCTCTCAGCCAGTTCATCCTGTGAATATGTTTCACTGCCGAGAGCGAGCAGTATTTTCCCCTTGAGAGACCCGGAGTCCACCCCCAAAGGAAGCGGGCGCTCATTCACTGCGCTTCCTTCCGTCAAACCTGATTTACATGAGCTTTTTTCCTCAGCCGGGCATTTTCCGGATATTTTCCCCTCCGCAGAAAGCTGCCGAAGTTTTGCCGCGGCAGCCAGGCGAGCGGCCTTTGCTGCATTTGAAAGTGATGCCTGCATGGACAATTCCTCGATGATTGCTTCCACGGACCAGGCAATCCCCGCTCCCTGTGCAATCAGGTAATTGCAGCCGTCCGAGAGCGCATCGCCCACTCTGCCCGGAACGGCGTAAACACTCCTTCCCTGCTCCAGAGCATAGTCTACTGTTATGAGTGATCCGGACTTCTTCCTCGCCTCCACGACGATCACCACATCAGCGAGGGCGGAAATCAGTCTGTTGCGGAGCGGAAAATTATAAGGCAGAGGCTGGGTGCCGGGAGGGAACTCAGAGAGAATTCCGCCATGCTCCGGGATCTGGTCGTAAAGCAGCTTATTCGATCTCGGATAACACACATCCACGCCGCATCCGAGAACGGCATACGTTTTTCCTCCTCCCGAGAGAGCTCCTTCCTGCGCCGCCCCGTCAATGCCGAGAGCCATGCCGCTGATGACAGAGACGCCATGCTCCGCGAGTTTTTTGCCGAAAGTGAACGCTATATTGTGCCCGTAACGGCTGCACATTCTTGCTCCGACGATAGCCACCGCGGGCGCATTTTCATCCGGGAGCACCCCCATCACATAAAGTTCTTCGGGCATGTTAGAAAGGCCTTCAAATCTGGCCGGATACATGTCTGAGTTTCTACTAATAATATATGTGCTATCACTCATTTTCATACTCTCCAGTACTTCCTGTCGATGGTCCGGTAACATATAGCTTCCGATACATGCGGCGTTCGTATGATGTCCTCCCCGGCCAGATCCGCAATCGTTCGCGCAACGCGGATTATTCTGTGGTAACCTCTTGCTGACAGGTGCATCTGTTCAAATGCCTGCCGCATCAATCTCGAAGCTTCGCTGTCCATCGGGCAGTATGTTTCGAGCTTATCCGCAGGTATCTCCGAGTTAAAATGAACAGCCTGCCCCTCAAATCTGTTTTTCTGACGCAAATGCGCTGCGCACACCTCCCCACGTATCTCCGCAGATGTCCTTCCTTTTTCACGTCTCCCAGTCAGCTCCTCATATGTCACAGCAGGACACTCTACGCATAAATCGATCCGGTCCAGAAGCGGCCTCGATATTCTGTGTATGTAGGCCGCTATTTCATTCGGTTTGCATGTGCATCGATTCATGTCAGGAAAATGCCCGCATGGGCAGGGATTCATTGCCGCAAGAAGCAGGAACGCCGCCGGGAATTTAAACGTACCCGCAGCCCTTGCTATGACAATCTCCCTGTCCTCGAGCGGCTGCCTCAGGATTTCCAGCGATCCTTTTTTAAATTCCGGCATCTCGTCGAGGAAAAGGATTCCTCTGTGTGCGAGCGTCAGCTCACCGGGCCTGGGGATCCGGCCTCCTCCGGCAAGAGCCTGCGCGGTCATGGTATGGTGGGGGGATCGGAACGGACGTGTTCCTAAGAAGGGCTGTTCCGGATTCAGAAGACCGGCAACAGAATAGATCTGCGAAATCTCAAGACTCTCTTCCTGGGTCAGGGGCGGCATAATCGTGGGGATACGTCTCGCAATCATCGTCTTCCCTGCTCCCGGCGGACCGATCATGAGAAGATTGTGAAAGCCTGCGGCTGCTACTGTGGCAGCTCTCTTTACATTCTCCTGCCCCCGTATATCCGAGAAATCAAGGTCATAGCGGTTGAGTTCCGGAGGCTCGCTGCTTACTTCCTCTGTTTTCGGCAGCGTGCCGTGCCTGAGGAACTCCAGAACCTCATTTATACATCTGAATCCAATGATGTCGAGATCGGTTACGACCCTGGCTTCACTCTCATTTCCCGCCGGTACAAGCATGGTATGAATACCCAGCTTCCTTGCCTGCAGCGCAGACGGCAGGATCCCGCTGACCGGGTTTATATCTCCGTTCAGACTGAGTTCCCCTATGGCCATGAGACTATTCAGGGAGTCCGCCGGGATCTTTTGTTCACCGGCAAGGATTCCGAGTGCAATCGGCAGATCAAAACCTGACCCGTTTTTCAACACATCTGCCGGTGCGAGATTGACAGTTATCTTTTTCGGAGGAAGCGCAATGCCGATGTTGCGCAGAGACGTGCGCACACGGTCTTCGGCTTCCCTGACCTGTCCGGTCAGGCTACCGACCATCGTGAATTGCGGGAGACCGTCGCTGACATCAACTTCGACCTGCACCGGAATGACATCTATTCCGACGATGGCGGCAGAAAGCACACGATTGAACATAGTACCTCTCCTTATACATTATGAAATTAATAAGTGGAAAAATTTCGGGCAGAACGCCCCTGAAAGTAGTCTTATTATATACCGGAAAGGCATCGGTTGGAAAGTCTTTTTCGCTCCGGTTCACAGAGCAACCGGCATTTCCCGGAAAAAAGTGCTGTACTTATAACATTCCGAGTGGTATTCTGTCACGTGAAGATGTCAACGGTCTTTAAATGAGGAGGTTTTTTACATGAGCAACACACCAAACCAGGAAGCCGTCACCGATGCTCGCACTCTGGGCACGCCGAAAATGCTGATCCTCGGACTTCAGCATCTGTTCGCAATGTTCGGTGCGACGGTCCTTGTGCCGATTCTGGTCAACACGTATTTCCACGGAGAAGGTCTCTCCATTCAGGTCACACTGTTCTTTGCAGGCGTAGGAACACTGTTCTTCCACCTCTGCTCCAAGATGAAAGTTCCGGCATTTCTCGGTTCATCCTTTGCATTCCTCGGCGGCTTTGCCACCGTTGCTAACCTGAAAAGCGGAATTTTCGCAGATATGACGTACGGCGAAAAGCTCCCGTATGCGTGTGGCGGTATCGTCGTGGCAGGTCTGCTTTACCTGATCCTTGCCCTGGTCATTAAGTTTGTCGGCGTAAAGCGCGTCATGAAATATCTGCCGCCCGTCGTCACCGGCCCGATCATCATCTGCATCGGTCTTTCACTCGCAGGATCCGCAATCGGCAATGCCAGCACCAACTGGTTCCTTGCACTGATTGCACTGTCCGTCATCATCGTATTCAACATCTGGGGCAAGGGAATGTTCCGTATCATCCCGATCCTGATGGGCGTTGTTATCTCATACGGAGTCGCCTTCGTCATGTTCATCACCGGACTCCACAATCCGGACGGAAGTGCGATTCTCGATTTTACAAATGTTACCGCAGCCTCCTGGGTCGGTGTACCGGATTTCTTTATGTGCAAATTCCACATCACCTCGATCCTGGTCATGGCACCGATCGCAATCGCTACAATGATGGAGCACATCGGCGATATGTCCGCAATTTCCGCGACTGTCGGCCAGAACTTTATTGAGGATCCGGGTCTTCACCGCACCTTGGTCGGTGACGGTCTTGCCACAGCATTATCCGCTTTCTTTGGCGGTCCGGCCAACACGACATACGGTGAGAACACAGGCGTACTCGAACTCTCCAAGGTCTATGATCCGGCAGTTATCCGCCTGGCAGCCATTTTCGCAATCATCCTGAGCTTCGTACCGAAGTTTGCCGGCGTCATCACAATGCTTCCGGCTTCCATCATCGGCGGCGTAAGCTTCATCCTTTACGGAATGATTTCCGCAATCGGTATCCGTAATGTTGTCGAGAACCGCGTTGACCTGACGAACAGCCGCAACCTGATCATCTGTGCTGTCATCCTCGTCTGCGGACTCGGTTTTGCGGACGGACTGACATTCGAAATTGCAGGTACATCCATCACACTGACAAGCCTTGCAATCGCATCGATCGCCGGCGTCCTGCTGAACGTCATTCTTCCGGGCAACGATTATGAGTACGGAACCAATCCGAAAGGCGACAAGCATCAGGGCGTTACACTCGATCCGAATAAATAAAGCGCAGAAATAATCGCATTTCTTTTTCAAAAAGTTTTTTGAATTCAAAACGGAGCTGCCGCATTAAAAGCAGTGTTGACACAATATAAAGCAGACATTTTCAAATATCGTCTGCTTTATATTGTGGCTCCACACTTTAATGCGGCAGCTCCTTATTTTTCTTCACGCATTACTCGCGACATGCCTATGCACATCGAGGCAGGAACACCGAAGCGTTCTCCGGCTCAGTTCGCCCGCCTGAGGATATCCCACGGCTCCGCCTCCGCCTCAAGGCGGATATGCAGCTCCTGTTTCGGGTGCGGTGCGGAGTCCATCGGCTGCCCCTCACCGTCATGCAGCGCAAGCACCTTTGTAACCACATTGCGTCCGTCCGGCTTCATGATCTCTATCGTGTCTCCGACACAGAATTTGTTCTTCTGCTCTGTGACCGCGTCCCCGTTCCCGTCAATTTCTCTCACAATTCCAAGGAAAGTGTAATTGTTGACATACGTATTGTTGTCATAGATCTGGTCTTCCTGATCCGGCCTCCCGTAAAAGAAGCCCGTCGTGAACTTGCGATATGTGCAATCCGCGATCTGTTCGCGGAACCACGGAAGCTTCTCCTCGTACTCTTTCGGATCCCGCTCATATGCATCCATGGCAAGCCGGTATGTTCTGGCTGCCGTTGCCACATAGAGCGCTGTCTTCATTCGTCCCTCAATCTTGAAGCTGTCGATTCCGGCCTCGTAAAGATCGGGCAGGTGTTCAATCATGCACAGATCCTTTGAATTGAAAATGAACGTTCCCCTCTCATTCTCCTCGATTGGCATGTACTCTCCGGGTCTCGTCTCCTCCATCACCGCATATTTCCAGCGGCACGGATGTGTACAGAGTCCTCTGTTGGCGTCCCGGCCGGCCAGATAGCTGGACAGAAGACATCTTCCTGAATAGGATATACACATTGCACCGTGGACGAACGACTCAATCTCGAGTTCATCCGGAATATGTTCACGGATATCTTTGATTTCCCTCAGAGAAAGCTCCCGTGCCGTGACGATCCGCTTTGCCCCGAGCTCATGCCAGAAGAGGCATGTCTCATAGTTTGTGTTATTGGCCTGCGTACTGATATGAAGCTCCAGATTCGGGGCGTTACGCTTCGCGAGCATGAACATACCGGGGTCCGCGACAAGGACCGCATCCGGCCCGATTTCTGACAGCTCTCTGAAATATGCGGCCGCACCCTCAAGGTCTGCGTCATGGGCAAATATATTGGCGGTCACGTAAACTTTTGCTCCATGCTCGTGAGCAAAGGCAATGCCTTCCTCCATCTCCGCACGGGAGAAATTCTTCGCTTTCGCCCTGAGGCCGAACGATTCCCCTCCGATATATACGGCATCCGCTCCGTAGAGCACTGCCACTTTCAAAACATCCAGACTGCCTCCCGGCAGAAGAAGTTCCGGTTTTCTCATATGTCACTCCTGTCATTACAAACTGATATCAGTTTTTTCAAATGATGATAACGTCGCCAAAAGTCGATTACACACTCTCTCATGCTTTCTTCACCGTCAGCGCCAGCCCGTCCCCGATCGGCAATATCGTCGTCACAAGATCCTCCCTGTGCGTCAACTCATACAGGTACTCCCGCATGCGTTTATAAATCGTCCTGTTCCTGCGCTCGACCGCATAGTGCGACTCAAGAATATCGCCCTCCTGCAGGACATTGTCCGATACGAGCATTCCTCCCGTTCGTAGAACCCTCAGCACATCCGGCAGGAAACGCAGATACTGACCTTTCGCGGCATCCATGAAGACAAAGTCGTATGGCCCGTTCAAGGTTGGTAAAACCTCCGCCGCATCTCCGAATATCAGATCGACGCGATCTGACACCCCGGCCTTTCTGAAATTGTCCCGTGCCGGTTCTATTCGTTTTTCATAATTCTCGATCGTTGTGATATGCGCTTCCGTATTTTCACACATAAGAATCGCGGAAAATCCGATGGCAGTTCCTACCTCCAGAATTTCCGCGGGTCTGATCTGTGTAAGCAGAACTCTGAGCACGCTCTGCGTCTCATGTCGGATAATCGGAACATACTGCTCACGGGCCTGCTTTTCCAGCCCGTCAAGAAACTCCGAATTTCCGGTATCCAGCGATGCGAGAAAAATCTTCATTCTCTCCGCTTCTGTCATACTATCCTTCCAAAATTAACGTGTGCTTCATCCACCTGCCACCGACGAATCAGTCTCCGTACTCTCATCTTCCTGCTCGGGCTGATTTTCGGTATCCACTCTTGCCAGGATTTTCAGCAGCTGTGATGCCGTCTGCCCGGTATTCATGTAATACTTGCCGGGCTGAAGATTTCCATGGTGAGCGGAGAACCTCTCCTGCAGGAGGAAGATGAAGCGGTTCTCAATCAGGCCGTTATTCTCGAGAATAGTCGCGATCTCCAGCGTTGAGGCATTCTTCGGAATCTCCACCAAAATCTCCTTCGGCGTCTCCACGTTCATGGGTCTCTCATTAAAAATAGAATACCCGAACTTGTAGGAGGTCCTCGCCAGGAAAATGAAGAATATTATGACAAGCACGATCAGAAGAAGCTTGATAATCCCCCGTGCACCCATTACCGTCACAATATATGTGACATCATTCTTTTTATTATTTGCCATACGATCCTCTTTCAGTTCCGTCACATATCGGGCGGTTCGATTCCGACTTCACCAACGAGTCGTCGATATATATTTCTGACCTGCAGGATTAATTCGGTTTCAGCTTCAAGATATGCGTTCACTTCCGGTATCTTGTGCATCTCCTGATACATTTTCTGCAACTCTTCCGTATTCTCCAGAAGCTCTTCACTGTTTGATCCGTCGTAGAGTCGATATATATCTCCTCTTAATTTGTCCAGCTTTTCCGAGAGTCCCGGATATTTTTTCAGAGCCTCTTCGCACTTTCTGTATCTTCTGTACGCTGTTCCGCTCTTGACACTCTCTATCAGTTCCTCGGTGCTTTTCTGAATGCTGCTCATGTTAACCGTCCTCCAATCTCAGAGCAGATGGTCACGGACAGGCCTCCATTATGATCGGTAAGATCATCGGTCTTCTCTGCGTCCGTCTCCATACAAATCCGCTGAGATCATCTTTTATTTCCGTTTTTATTTTTGACCAGTCCGTCACTTTTCGATCAAGGCATCTCCAGACAGCATCCTCGACTGTCCGGGTCGCCTCTTCCAGAAGATCTTCCGATTCTCTGACATAGACAAATCCTCTGGAGACCAGGTCAGGTCCCGCCAGCAGGCGGTTCGTATATTGCTCGAGGGTAAGTACCACCACAATAATACCATCCTCAGACAGACGCTGTCTGTCTCTGATGACAATATTTCCTACATCGCCCACGCCAAGGCCGTCCACCAGAATCGTACCGGTCTGTACCTTGCCGATGATTTTGGCTTTCTCCTCGCTGATTTCGAGGACGTCTCCGGAGTGGAGAATGAAAATATTATCTTTCGGGATGCCGAGCGACTCGGCTACAGCAGCCTGCGCCCGCAGATGACGCATCTCCCCATGAACGGGGATAGCATACTTTGGCTGTACCAGCGAGTATATCAGCTTGATGTCTTCCTGGCAGGCATGTCCGGAGACATGTGCATCCTCGAACAGCACGGTTGCTCCGATTTCCGCCAGCTCGTTGATGACGTTCGATACCGCCTTCTCATTACCCGGTATGGGATGTGATGAAAAGACGATCACATCGCCCGGCATGATTTTGACTTTCTTGTGAAGATTTGCCGCCATTCGAGACAACGCGGCCATGGATTCACCCTGACTGCCTGTCGTCACAAGTACCGTTTTTTCCGGCGGATAGTGGTGCAGTTCATCCAAAGTGATCAGTGTGCCGTCGGGTACGTCGACATACCCTATTCTTATGGCAGTCCCGATGACGTTGACCATCGAACGTCCTTCCAGACAGACCTTCCGACCGTATTTTGAGGCGGAGTTGATGATCTGCTGAACTCTGTCAATGTTTGATGCAAAGGTAGCGATTATCAGCCTGGACTTTCCGTACTCGGAGAAGATTCTGTCAAATGTTGCCCCGACTGTCTTCTCTGACATCGTGTGTCCCGGACGTTCGGCGTTTGTGGAATCACACAATAACGCGAGTACACCTTTACGTCCGATCTCCGCAAATCGCGGCAAATCTATCGCATCCCCGAATACCGGCGTGTAGTCCACCTTAAAGTCGCCGGTATGTACCACGGTTCCGCCCGGTGTATAGATGGCAAGTGCCGCTGCATCCTGAATAGAATGATTCGTCTTAATGAATTCGACCTGAATCTCCCCAAAATCGATCGTGTCCCCGAACTGTACGACCTTGCGGGGCACAGTCTGGAGCATATTATGCTCTTCGAGCTTGTTCTCGATCAGAGCCATGGTCAGCTGCGTCGTGTAAATAGGTACATTAATCTTGCGGAATACATACGGAATTCCGCCTATGTGGTCCTCATGCCCGTGAGTAATCACAAAACCTTTGACTTTGCTGTAGTTCTCTTCCAGATAGGTCGTGTCAGGAAGAACAAAGTCAATGCCAAGCATGTCGTCCTCGGGAAAAGCCATCCCGCAGTCGACCACAACGATGCTGTCTCCATACTCGAAAGCCGTGATATTCATGCCGATTCTTTCAAGGCCTCCGAGAGGTATGATCTTAAGTTTCTCCCCGATGACGCGCTCACGATCAGTCAGTCCTGCTGCGTTCCGGGTATTCACGGTATCTGCTCTGTTGTCCTGATTATTCAAGTATTTCCTCCGTTTCGTTCAAAGCTGAATCTCCACATCGTCCTCCAGCAATTCCGAAAATACCTTCATCAGAGCTTCGAGCAGCTTTTCGTCCGCCACCGGGACATATTCCGCCTCCCCGGAGCTCTCGTCGGATATATCTTTCAGTATCATAGCTTCCGCGTCTCCTTCCGGTGCATCCGCTACCAGAAGATAATTGGTCCCGTTCACACGCGTCTGCTCAACGACGTAAAATTCATGATCATTGTTACTTTCATCTTTAAATGTAATTGATTCGACTTTCATACTTCCTCCGGTCTGACATCAGGAACATCTCGTCGTTCCTGCCGTGCCGCGCAGAGTGCGAAGCACCTTTCACGTTCCTCCGATTTCTGCTATCTGCCTTACATCCGGTCGAAATCATTCATACTGTATCCTGTTGCAGCGATTTTCCCCTTTCGCTGCCACAGGAACCATTACGAATCACATCTTCCGTCCCGACTGTAAGGCTTGCGCACTCCCACAATCCTGTCCACATTCACAATTCGCGGGGTCCCTCCTCCACTTCTTGCTTATGCAGAGCGTGCGCCAAGTATCATTCTTCCTGCTCGCTAAGCGCTCGGTATCAGAATGATACTTTTGGCACTGTATTCGTCATATTATTAAGATAATCCTGCAGGATTATTTCCGCCGCGATCATATCCACATAGAGACCGAAATCGCTGCGCGGAATCCCGCATTCCGCCATGATCTCATCCGCTTCGACTGTCGTAAGCCTCTCGTCCACAAGAAAAACAGGGACATTCAGACGTTCCTCAAGTTCTTTTTTGAAAGCAAGAGTTTTTTCCGCCCTGTCCCCGACAGAATCATCCATATTTAGAGGATAGCCGAGCACGACCGATTCTATCTCGTACTCTTTGGCAAGCTCCTCTATTCTCCGGAATGTTCGCCGCATGTGGTTTTCCTTAGGACGTCTGATAATTTCAAGTCTCTGCGCGGTCATTCCCAACATATCAGAGACAGCCACACCGACTGTCTTTGATCCGTAATCAAGTCCCAGGATCCTCATCAGTTCTCGGGATCCTCCCATGAACGGTTCCTGATATAAGCTCTCAGAAGTTCTTCCACAAGCTCATCGCGTTCGACTTTCATGATCATGCTTCTGGCATTCTTATAACTTGTGATATAAGTAGGATCTCCGGACATGATGTAGCCCACGATCTGATTGACCGGGTTGTAGCCTTTTTCCGCCATTGCGTTATAAACCACATTCAGTACATCCTTGACGTGAATTTCCGGTCCGGACTTCACTTTCCAGTATTGCGTGTTTCCCAAATCTGCCATAACGTAACCTCTCTTACATCTCACCCCGCGGAGTAACTCCGCAGTTTACATACTTATGAACATTTTACACTTAATTCAGATATTAGTAAAGCAAACATTTTCAAATGCCGCATACTGCGCTCGAAACCAGCTCTCCCTGTGCCGTGACATTTTTCGGTATGACCTCCAGAATCCGGTTCGAAAGGTCCTCATCCGTGTATAAAATGACCGGAATATACTCTCTTGTATATCCCTTCATACACTTTTCTCCGTCATGTACAATTCTCTCCTCAAAGAGGACGGAGACCGGACAGTTCAGAAAACCGCGCGCGTAAGCTTCCCTCGCCGCCTTATCAATCGCAAGCAGTTCGGCGGATCTTGCCTGCTTCTTCTTCTCCGGTACCTGGTCCGGCATTTTCGCCGCTGCGGTGCCCTGCCGCACGGAATATTTGAAAATGTGTGTTCTCGAGAAACGGATATCTTTCACAAATTCCAGTGTCGCGGCAAATTCATCCTCCGTCTCACCGGGAAAACCCGCAATGATATCCGTCGTGATTGCCGGTCTGTCGAAATACTTCCTGATAAGACCGACCTTTTCCGCAAAGTCGGCGCTCCGATACTTTCTCTTCATCCTCGCAAGCGTCGCGTCGCATCCGCTCTGCATGGAGAGATGGAAAGACGGGCAGAATTCCGGGATGGAAGAGATCTTTCGAACAAACTCATCCGTAATGATCCCGGGCTCGAGCGATCCCAGTCTGATCCTGTCAATCCCCGGTATCCGGGACACTTCCTCGATAAGAACCGTCATATGCTCGTTCGTCTCGGCACAGGATGCATCCGGCGTCTGCCTGTTAGTCCCGGGGTAATCAAAATCAAGTCCGTAGGAACTGATATGAATCCCGGTAAGGACCACCTCCCTGTACCCTCTCTCCGCGAGTTCCCGGACTTCTCTCAGGATCTCCTCAGGCTTGCGGCTTCGCACGCGCCCCCGCACATAGGGTATCATGCAGTAGGAACAGAACTGGTTACATCCGTCCTGTATTTTGACAAATGCTCTCGTATGCTCTCCTACAGGCACAAATGCAAGCTCATCGTACTCCCTGACCGTATTGATATCCGTAACAGAGATTCCTTTGGACTGTTCGAGATTGCTGAAATAATTTTCAAGAATATCCGCAAGCTTTCCTTTTTCATGATTTCCGACAATAATGTCAACTGCGGGATCCTTCTTCAGACGGTCACCCGAATCGTGCACATAGCAGCCTGCCGCAACTACAACCGCATCCGGGTTCATCTCTTTCGCCCTGTGAAGCATCTGCCTCGACTTGCGATCCGCGACATTCGTCACAGTACATGTATTGATCACATATACGTCTGCGCCCGGCGCAAACGGTGCCTCCTCATATCCTGCGGCCAGAAGGCTCTGGCGCATGGCATCAGTCTCATATGAATTTACCTTGCATCCCAGACTGTGGAACGCTGCTTTCTTTCTCATGTTTATCTCCGTATCTAAGAAAAAATACTTAAAAAAAACGTAATGAATACCGGATGCTTTTCACTTGACTTGTCTGATGATTCACTCTATTATTGAGTCAACAGTATATTTTTACTGACAATGAAGGAGGAGTCCATATCTATGAAAACAATTAAAGTTTCTCTGAATTCCATCGACCGGGTCAAGAAATTCGTAAATGACATCAATCGTTTCGATTCCGACTTTGATCTCGTTTCCGGACGCTATGTTATCGATGCCAAATCCATCATGGGCATCTTCAGTCTCGACCTCTCAAAGCCGATCGATCTGAATATCCATGCAGAAGGCGATAAACTCGCTACGATCATCAAGTCCCTTGAGCAGTATACAGTCTGACTTCCGCCCTGCGGCAGTTGTATCGGAATAGCATTAAACAGATGAGCTGTCACTCTTGTGGCAGCTCTTTCTTTTTGTTCACGCTAAGCAGTGGCTCGCAAGCGGGCTTGATTTCTTTTTTCACGCTAAGCAGTGGCTCGCAAGCGGGCCTGAACTCTCGGTCGAAAGCTTTTATTCACTTCTCAGCGCATCGATCGGATTCAGATTAGCCGCCTTAATGGACGGCAGGATCCCGAACACGATGCCGATCAGCATTGAAAATGCCACACTCAGAATAATCGCAGGCACCGATATCGATACCGGCGTTGCGGTGACACGTGAAATGACCTGTGACAGAATAATTCCCACCGCTACGCCGATCACCCCTCCCATGCTGGTCAGGACAGCAGACTCGGTGAGGAACTGGAAAAGAATAGTCCTCTTTCTGGCACCGATCGCTTTCTTCAGTCCAATCTCCGAAGTTCTCTCCGTGACGGATACAAGCATAATATTCATAACGCCGATACCGCCGACGAGCAGCGCGATGCTCGCGACCCATATCAGAAGATTGTTGGTGCTCGCGCTGAGCTCCTGCTTGTTTCTTGCTTTCTCCAGAAGGTCCTCGGCGCGATAGGAAATATCTCCGGACCCGGTGACCGATTGATTCATAATATTCTCGGCGTCTCGTCCCACCGAGCTCATGTCCTCCGTCCGCTTTGCACGAACGGAACAATTCTCCGGCTCATCATACAGGAACACAATCGGCCAGCTCGCATCCGGCATCAGAGCCATCCCGTATGCTTCCTGTGTATATGTAACATAGTCCTCGTACGATTCGATGACCGGCTGGAACTTGTCTGCTTTCCGTATAAGCCCGACTACCGTGAACGGCTCGGTCCTCACCTCCACAATTTTCCCGATCGGATTTTCATCCGGGAACAGAATTCCGGCTGCCGTTTCATCCAGCAGCAGGACCTTGTGAAACGCTTTGTAGTCATTTTCGGTAAACGGTCTTCCGCTGTAGACCTCATATCCGCAGGTCGACAGATAATGTGTATCAATCCCCATCGCGCGCCCGCTGCTCAGTGATGCATTGACGCTTGTTATTCCGTCTACATAAGATCTCGTGACATAAAATGTGGCGTCCGCCGCCTGAGGCAGCTTTCTGATTGATTCTTTCTGTTCTTCCGTTACGGGACTGACCCCTGCGGGAAGGCCCGAATCCATATAATATTCACCGTCACCCTGCCTTAAGGAAATAGTCACCGCATTGTTGCCGGCGCCGATCAGGTTCTGCATGATCTGTTCATTTGTCCCCTGAATCGTCGACACGATAGCTATGATAGACGCGATTCCTATAATGACGCCGAGCATGGTAAGGAACGATCGCAGCTTATGAGAAAATATACCCTGAAAGGCAAGCCGTATATTTTCAATCATCATAACCTCCCATCAGGATGCATAAAACTCATCAATAGTACCCTCTCTTGTATCCAGTCCTTCCGTAAGATTGCGACCGTATGGGAAAGCGACCCAGTCATCGCCGGTCACGCCCGATAAGATTTCATAGCCTTCAAAGGACAGTTCACCGGTCACAACATAGGTCTTCACAAGTTTGCCGTCGTCCCCGCGCTTCAGGACATATTTTCCGTTATTGTCCTCGCGTATGAACGCTTTATACAGATACAGGGCATCCGACGTCTGATCCGCGGCAGAACCGGTGTTCCTGTCCACAGTTACCTGCATCCATTCCCCGTCACTCAGAGTCTCGCTCGGCCCGGAAATATAAATCGTCATCGGATAGTATGTTGTCCCGCTACCGTAACCGAACATACCGCTGGTATCGGGATAAGGTGAAATGTCGCGTATACGGCCGGTGAAAGACTGACCGCTCGTCCATGACATGATGTTCACAAAATCTCCGACGTGCACCGTGTCATAAAGGTTTTCCGGCAGGGCGCTTCTCACAAAAAGGCCTTCGGCCGCAGTCACCTGAACAATCGGAGATCCAGAGGCCTGTGCGGCGTCCGGATCTGTGACAGACTTTACAACTCCGTTCATCTTAGCCTTGGCCACGCCTTCGTCGACAGCTTTTTTTGCAGCTTCTATCTTCAGATTCGATTCACGAAGATCCAGCTTAAGCGACTTTATGGTCTGCTGCTCCTGTTTTTTTGCCTCTTTTATCTCGTCGGCGGTCATCTGTGCATCGGAAGTGATGAGGCCCAGGGCAGCCGCGATCTGACTGCTGTCCGCCTTACTGTTCTTTGAAGAATCGTTCGAATCCGTTACAGCCATGGCAGTCATCAGATACTGTGTTGTGATATTGACAGTGGCATATTCAATGCCTGTGCTGCCTTGAAGGTTCGGCCGGGCGACACCCGGCAGGAAACCGCTGCCGTTTCCGGTCTCCGTACCGGAAGGAGTTTCATCAAGGGATTCATCGGCAGCCGGGGGCTGTGTCGTACCCGGCTCCGTACCGGACGGATCCGAACTGTCTGAAGATGAATCATCCGGTGTTCCGGTAACAGGTTCCGTAACATCCGGTATCCCGGTCTCCCCGGGATCCGGCTCCTCTGTCGGAGTCGTGGTGCTTGTATCTTCGGAATCATCAGGTTGCCCTGAATCATCTGACTCCGAAGGATCTGTCGTCGGAGTAACACTCCCGGTCACATCCTGTGTCGGCGTCGGTGATACGGACTCTGTCGGTGACGGGGATACGGTCCCGGACGGTTTTGCTGTCGGACTCGGGGTGGGCGTCACAATATAGTCCTCCACGATCACCCTGGCATTCCAGTCCCTGGGGACTTTTACGAACCGCGAAGCATCCATCTCCCAGGCTTCAATGAGCTTCCCTTCCGCAGTATCTCCTTCGCGCACTTCGAGTTGAATATAGATCGATCTGTTTTTCTCCTCAGCGAGCTGTTTCATACGGTGTATGAAAGAAGCCTCTATGACGGCTCCGTTCCTGCACAGAAAGCGGTATGGGTTGCTCTCCGAACCAAGCTGCAGTTCAGATTCTTCCGACAGTTGTAAAATATATTCCGCAATCTCCTCTTCCGTCATTCCTTCTATTTCATCCGGATCGAGGTCATCCTTAGTAATGACCAGAATATCGCCCCGATTGTACGCGAGTGAATCCGCATTCAGTATGTCATAGCAGACCGCGTCCTTATAGGGCGGCTCTTCCGGCTGGCTCTCACCCTCTTCTTCGTCGATTTCAATGATTTCCCAGCCCCCGTCATCAATGTATCCCTCCTCAACCTCTTCTTCGGTCTCGGAGACAGGTCTCAGCTTTTCAAGCGTCGCGAGATTTCGCATGGCAACATCCAGCTGCAACTGGATCTGCTGCAGCGAGAGTTCTTCCTTCTCCAGATTCATCCGTGTTTTGTCCGTATCGTAAGTGAGAAGGGTATCTCCGACAAATACTTCCTGCCCTCTTCTTACCAGAATCTCCTTCACGACCAGTTCACCGGAAGAGTATACATTCTGAGCAGCATCCGCAGTCACATACCCTTCCATAGTACTGCCCGCGTCGAAGCTGTATCCTGCATAATTCAGTTCGCTGGCCCGATAAACGGTGATTCTCTTGCGCGAAGATCTCTGCACAGCATAAATAACGCTGCCAACAATACCTGCAATGAGGGCCAGCGTAATAAGTACTGCCAGAATTTTCTTAGCCTGTTTCATATGTTTTGTCAACCTTTAAGTACTCCGTCGCGTATTTCCACGACGCGATCAGCGTGGGCGGCGATATCCCGGTCATGTGTTATCATGACCACAGTGACGCCGCTCCGGTTAAGTTCCTTGAAAATCTCCATGATCCTCTCTCCCGATGCGGAATCCAGTGCACCGGTCGGCTCATCTGCCAGAAGAATCTTCGGTTCGTTGATGACTGCCCTGGCGATCGCAACTCTCTGCTTCTGACCGCCGGATAATTCCGTCGGAAGGTGATCCCAATGTGTCGCAAGATCTACCCGTTCCAGAGCCCGCATAGCTTTCTCCCGCCTGGCCGCTCTCGGAACATGAGCGTATGTCAGAGGGAGTTCGACATTTTCAAGAGCAGTCTGATGAGGCAGGAGGTGAAATGTCTGAAAGACGAATCCCAATTTGTAAAGACGGATGTCTGACATGCGGTCCTCGCTGCATTTTCCTATATCTTCCCCGTCGAGAAGGAGTGTGCCCTCCGTCGGAACATCGAGACACCCGATGAGATTCATCAGGGTCGATTTTCCCGACCCCGAAGGGCCCATTACCGCGAGGTAGTCCCCTTCCTCCACTTCAAGATTTATATCCTTGAGCGCAGGAAATTCGATCCGGCCTGTCTTATAAGTTTTATAAATGTGCCTGCATTCTATAATCATATATGCCTCATTATGCTGCCATCGCCTATAGCGGCGGTGGACGTCTCACACGATATTGACCGGATTTCAGACAGTTCTTCCGTTTCAGAGAGACTGTACTCACGATGAAAGAGAGTGTCACCATGCTCGCGTATCATAGACTAACGTCACGGTATTGTGCGATGAAGAATAAGATCAGTGCTCTCATTCAGGCAGCGTCCGGTGCCATGCCCGCATCCATGACACCTGTCGTCATATTCTCTTCCACAGGACCGCCTTCTGTCGGAACATAATCCTCTCCCTGACCTGTGTAGTCTTCTGCAGGAGCATAATCCTCTCCCTGACCCGTATAGTCTTCTGCAGGAGCATAATCCTCTCCCTGACCTGTATAGTCTTCTGCTGGAGTGTTATTCTCATCTCCCGTGTAGGCTCCGTCCGCACCGCCGGTCGTGTATTCAGCCTTTTCCGTCTTCGCACCTTCCGTACAATTCTCATCCGGAAATGCGATGAGATCCGTCAGTTCAAGACCCGACAGGATCTGCAGTGTCCCCATCTCGGTGTCGCGCTCGCCTATAATGACATCGCGCTTCGCAAGCTTCCCTTCCCCGTCATCGACCCATACGAACGGGGCGTTTTCGACACTCTCATCGACATACCACTCATCCAGCCAGATTCCTTCTGCCGTACCGGCGTCTTCCTGACCGAGATCAGGCTCAAGATAGACGTGCTGTCCCATCATAAGGCCTTCGCTCGTCGGCAGATCTACGTAAAACGGATAATTTGTTCCTGACCCGTTATCCGTACCGTACATATCCGCATATTTGTTCGTCTGCTGGTTCTCCCTGTCGATCTTGGAAATCGTTCCTCTCCAGATCTGCGTGTCGTCGACACGGCTTCTCACTATGACGGGCATACCCTCCGTGAGCATACCGATATTCTGCTCATTGACTGTGCCTTTTACCCGGAGCTCACCAGTTTTGATGATCTTAATAAAGGAGGTGTCTCCGGAGTTGTAATCGGTAGCCTGCGTCTCCGAATCCCGTATGGACTGGACTACTCCGGAGATCTGGCTCGTAACCGTGGAATTGGCTATATTCTTTTCAGTTACCTCTATCTCTTTCTGCTTGGACTGAATATCGTATTCTTTCTGCTTTCTCTCCAGTTCCTGCTGTTTAATCTGGATCGTGTAATTGGCTCTCAGTGATTTGTCCGCAGACTTTGATTCCTTCTCGAGCGCCGCGATGGTATCCTTGAGACTTTCAAGCTCGGCATTGAGACGCTCAAGATCGATCTTCTGCTGTTCCAAAGTGTTTTCAAGGTTATTGACGTCGTAGACGAACAGTGCCTGCCCCTCCGTCACCTCCTGGCCAACCTCGACAAGAACAGCCTGAATCGTATAATCAGAATTGGCAGTACAGCTCCATGTCTCCTGCGACTCTACAATCCCGCCGTAACGGTTGACAACTCCGTCGGAGATACTCTGCCCGGTCAATGTCGCTACATCTGTCACGTACACGACCTGAGCATCCTCCGTATAGGATGTATCATTCAGGTATCGAATCAGAAAAAAGACGCCGATGACCACACAGACAGTCACAGCTATGATGATTCCCGCCTTTTTTCCGGAAAAACCGATATTATTCATCAAAATCCCCCTTCGGAAATCCGTGTTCAATTAAGATATCCAATATTTTACCACAATATCCGGCAGTATTTAACTGAGTATTATAACAGATAACTGTCACCACATTGTGTCCTGCGTTATTATTTCGGATTTTTATTCTTCATCTTGCAATACTCGTGACGTAAGTCTATGATACGCGCGCAAGGTGACACCCGTCTTCATCATGAATACAATCTCGCGATGAAGAATAAAAGCCTACGGCGGATCGCAAAAAAATGCGCATGCTATTCTAATTTATGTTATAGTTTAAGTAGTATAAAACAGGAGGTGATGCTCGTGAAACTCACTTTACAGAAAATATTCTTTTCTATACTGGCAATCGCAGTCAGTATAGCAGCTGCAGTTATCGGCATGTACATGGTGTTCCTCGCACAGATGCAATTCGCGTATCGCATGCTGTTCGCCTGTGTATTCATGTTCAATCCGATCCTCACGGGATTCCTGATCTCCTTCGCGTTCAGGAAAGCTGCCGAAAAAGAGCCGAAGGAACCCAAGGAGCCAAAACAGCCAAAGGAACCCAAAGAGTCCAAGTGGGGCTGGAAGAAGGATAAAGAAGAGTCTGCTGCCTCTGCCGCAGAGCAGGCTAACACTTCGGTAACAGGTTCCTTTGACAGCACAGCTTCTTCCGGCTATGATCTGCCCGGCTCTGAAGTATACACCAATTACAGTGATACTACTACGGCTGAGAATATTTCGGACAGCGAATAAAAACAGACGATGAGCGTTCGGGAAGAACGCCCGCAATGGCGCACTTGTGAAGAGGAACACACATGACGAACTACCGAATGATAGTACAATATGACGGTACCCGCTATAACGGATGGCAGAAACAGGGGGATACCGACAACACGATCCAGCAGAAGCTCGAGACGATTCTCACGCGCATGATCGACGGTTCACCGGAATCACCGGTGGATGTCCACGGGGCAGGCCGCACAGACGCAGGCGTGCACGCCAGAGGACAGGTCGCGCAGTTCCGGCTGGAAACCGATAAGACGCCGGACGAGATTCGTGATTATTTGAACGAGTATCTTCCGGATGACATCGGTGTCACTTCCGTTGCCGTTGCCGCTCCGCGTTTTCACAGCCGCTTCAATGCTTCGCAGAAAACCTATCTCTACAGGATCTGCAAGGATAAGTCTTATCATGTGTTTGACCGGAAATATCTCTATGAGTACAGAGGATCCCTCGACACTGCCGCCATGAAAGTGGCAACGATCCAGCTGAGAGGCGAGCACGATTTCCGGAGCTTCTGCGGAAATCCGCGCATGCGGAAATCCACCGTGCGCAAGCTGTACGCCATCCACATCATCGAGACTCCGGATGAAATTGATCTGGAGTTCATCGGGGAAGGCTTCCTTCAGTATATGGTCCGTATACTGGTCGGTACTCTGATTGAAGTCGGGGAAGGAAAGAGAGATCCGTTCTCCATGAAAGAGCTCCTGGAGGCGAAAGACAGAAACCTTGCGGGGCCCACCGCTCCGGCGAGAGGTCTGACACTGATGGAAGTTAAATATAATTAAGCTTTAGATTGAACAGGCTGCCGTATGAAGCAGTACCACTACGAAACATTGTGGTGGCGCTCCTTCATACGGCAGCCTTTTTTCAAAATTAAAAGTTATTTCGCAATGACCAGTTCTGCCGTCTCTATAGCCGTCGCCATCAGATCGTCTATCTTCTCTTTCAGTTTAGTCTCACTTCTCTCAATGATCTTGAGCTGAGGCTTTGTGACAGGATGCTTGGCTACGAAAATCGTGCAGCAGTCCTCATACGGCAGAATTGACGTATCGTATGCGCCGATTTTGCGGGATATATCAACGATATCATTCTTGTCAAATCCTATGAGCGGACGATATACCGGCAGCTCGCAGACGGCATTTGTGCAGAGCAGGCTGTGCATGGTCTGGCTTGCGACCTGACCGATACTTTCACCGGTGACGAGACCCATGTCACCGTTTTCAACGGCAAAATGTTCCGCAATACGCATCATATAGCGGCGCATGATGATCGTGAGTTCCTCGTGCGGACACTGATCGTAAATGTATAGCTGAATATCCGTGAAATTCACAATATGCAGCCGGATCGGACCGGTGTACTGCGCCACGATTTTCGCAAGGTCGACGACCTTCTGTTTTGCACGGTCAGACGTGTAGGGAGGTGCATGGAAATACACCGCATCGATCGTAACTCCGCGCTTCGCTACCATCCAACCTGCGACCGGTGAATCGATGCCGCCGGAGAGCAGAAGCATGGCACGTCCCGCAGTACCGACCGGCATGCCGCCGGGACCCGGAATCACCTTCGAATAAATATATATCTCTTCACGAATCTCGACGTCAAAAACGATCTCCGGATTGTGTACATCGACCCTCATGTCAGGATTTGCCATGAGTATAGCCTCGCCGAGTTCCGCATCGACCTCCATGGATGTAAGCGGATATTCCTTATCCACGCGGCGGGCTTTGACCTTAAATGTTGAGGTGCAGTTCGGATGCTCCTCATTCAGGTACTCCACCATATGCTCTCTGAGTTGTTCAATACCGCAGCTTTCGTAGATGACGACCGGGCAGATCCCGACAATACCGAACACGTGTGACAGACGGTCGACTGTCTCATCAAAATTCCAGTCCCCGCTGCAAAATACATAAATTCGGCCGCGCGTCTTTCTCACCTCGAAATCCCCGTCGATCCTCGTGAGGACCGTCCGGATCCGCTTTGCGAGTGCATCTTCAAAAATGTGTCTGTTGTCGCCTTTAAGGCCGATCTCACCATACTTAATTAAGAAGGAATTGTACATAGTTCTCTCTTTCTGTTTATTCTTATCTCATGCCTGAAGCAGCCCGATTTCTGCATCATAGGAAGCTCTTCGTCTTCCGTACCGCCGCAACACCGGAAAAAATCACCGTCTTCCATACCGCCGCAGCACCTGAAAAAATCACCGTCTTCCGTACCGCCTTAGCATCGGAAAAATCACCGTCTTCCGTACCGCCGCAACATCGGAAAAATCACCGTCTTCCGCACCGCCGCAGCACCTGAAAAAATCACCGTCTTCCATACCGCCGCAACTTCGGGAAAAATCACCGTCTTCCGTACCGCCGCAGCACCTGAAAAAATCACCGTCTTCTATAGCGCCGAAGCATCGGAACGACCTCCGAAAGGGCCTTCAGAGTTTCATCCACTTCATCCTCTGTATTCAGCTCCGAAAAGCTGAATCTTACGGAGGAAGACATCTCCTCCTTCGCTGCTCCGATCGCAGTCAGCGTCGGTGACCCCGATCTCTTATGCGTTGAGCAGGCGGAACCTGCCGATACATAGATGCCCCGCTCCTCCAATGTGTGGAGCAGAACCTCGGAACCCACGCCTATGAAGGCTGCATTCACGATGTGAGGAGCACCCTCCTCACCGGGCATTCCGTGCACTACTACATTCTCCATATCAGATAAGCTGCAGACCATACGATTCCTAAGCGCCCTCATATGTGCGATTTTCTCATCGAAATCTGTATACGCCTCGCCCGCTGCGATACCGAGCCCCGCAATACCGGGTACATTTTCAGTGCCTGATCTGAGCGACGCCATCTGTCCTCCGCCGTAAATGAGGGGCAAAACTTTCGTCTTGTCGCTTTTATACAAGAATCCGGTACCCTTCGGTCCGTGTAACTTATGACCGCTCACAGAGAGCATGTCGATTCCGGCCTCACGCGGGAATATGCGGTACTTTCCGAAAGCCTGGATCGCATCGACATGATACAGAGCACCCGGCGCTTTCCTCTTCTTGAGCTTTCCGATCTCCTCCACAGGCGTGACAGCACCGATCTCATTGTTGACATACATCATGGATATCAGGATGACATTTTCATCCAGCTCTTTCTCGAGCATGCCCAAGTTGATTCTTCCACACTCGTCAACGGGTATCCGGACAATCTCGAACCCTTCCTTTTCCAGCATCTTAAGCGGTTCCGAGACGGCGGGATGTTCCATCTGAGACGTTATGATTTTATTTCCCGCACGTCTGTTGGCCCTGGCTCCGCCGATGAGAGCCCAGTTATTTGCCTCCGTCCCTCCGGATGTGAAATAAATCTCGTTCGGAGCAACCTTCAGTATTTTAGCGATCGTCTCCGCGGCTCCCTTCACATATTTTTCTGCTTGGACCCCCTTGGCATGCATGGAGGATGGATTGCCGTAGTCCTCCCGCATCACACGGAGTACTGTCTCCGCGGCCGTCGGTGAAACAATCGTCGTCGAAGCATTGTCAAAATAAATCTCTCTCATAAGGTACGCAATTTCTCTTTCTTTGAGTTCCTACTTATTCTTTTCATTCTGTCATTTCTGAAATCACAAAGACTATATTACCATATAATTTTAAAAATAAAAGGATTTGTTTCTCTTCGCAGATGCAAATACGACAGCTGAGATGAAGACGAGTGTCACCTTGCGCACGTATCATAGGCTTACGTCACGAGTATTGAGTGATGAAGAATAAAGAAAACAGGGCTGACACATAATGTGTCAGCCCCTAAATCTCAATGTAAGTTTCCGCCTCTACAGGCGTTTTTCAGAATCAAGACTGCGTCAGAGATTAATCAGAGCAGCTTGAATCAATCCCTCGGATTGTTCTTCAAGATAACATCATGGCTGCCGCCTTCAACGATAGAAGTCGAGGAGACGAGTGTCAGCCTTGCCTTCTGCTGAAGTTCCGGAATAGAGAGCGCTCCGCAGTTGCACATAGTCGAGCGCACCTTATAAAGGGTCGTTCCGACGCCCTCGGCAAGTGTGCCGGCATACGGTACATAGCTGTCCACGCCTTCCTCAAAGCTGAGCTTTGTTGCGCCGCCCAGGTCGTATCTCTGCCAGTTGCGTGCACGGTTGGAACCTTCGCCCCAGTACTCCTTCACGTAGTTTCCGCCAACACGGAGCTTGCTCGTCGGACTCTCATCAAATCTTGCAAAATAACGGCCGAGCATGACGAAGTCAGCACCCATTGCCAGTGCAAGTGTAATATGATAATCGTGAACGATACCGCCGTCAGAGCAGATCGGGATGTAAATACCTGTCTCTTCAAAATATTCATCCCTCGCCTTTGCTACCTCGATGACTGCCGTAGCCTGTCCGCGGCCGATACCCTTGGTCTCACGCGTGATGCAGATGGAACCTCCACCGATACCGATCTTTATAAAGTCCGCGCCAGCCTTTGCAAGGAACAGGAAACCGTCTCTGTCGACGACATTACCGGCACCGACCTTGACGCTGTTGCCGTAATGTTCACGGATCCAGGAAATCGTTCTGCTCTGCCACTCGCTGAAGCCCTCGGAAGAATCGATACAGAGAACGTCCGCTCCTGCTTCAACCAGTGCCGGAACACGCTCTGCGTAGTCTCTTGTATTGATACCCGCTCCGACAATATAGCTCTTATTGGCGTCGAGAAGCTCATTGACATTTTCCTTATGGCTGTCATAATCCTTGCGGAAAACGATGTACTGAAGCTTCCCTTCTTCATCGATGAGCGGCAAAGTATTGATCTTGTTATCCCAGATAATATCATTGCAGTCATGGAGAGACGTAGTCGCAGGTGCTGTGACAAGGTGATCGAGAGGTGTCATAAAATCAGTCACCTTGCTGTCGCGTGACATACGGGACAGCCTGTAGTCTCTGGATGCAACAATACCGAGAAGCTTCCCGTGTGCCGTTCCGTCATCCGTGATTGCAACTGTGGAATGGCCTGTTTTGGTCTTGAGATCAAGCACGTCGGCAAGCGTAGCTTCCGGCGGAAGATTGGAATCGCTGGTAACAAATCCTTTCTTATATGCCTTTACACGTCTGACCATGTCAGCTTCTTCCTGAACGGTCTGTGACCCGTAAATGAAAGAAACGCCGCCCTGCTTTGCGAGAGCAATGGCAAGCTTTTCGCCGGATACAGACTGCATGATGGCAGAAACCATCGGAATGTTCATTTTGAGCGGACACTCTTCTTCGCCTTTTTTATATTTCACAAGCGGAGTTTCCAGAGAAACAGCTGACGGGACACATTCTGAAGAAGAATAACCCGGAACAAGCAGATATTCACCAAATGTACGAGACGGTTCTGTGAAGTAAAAAGCCATACATACTCTCCTTTATCATATATTGGGAGTTATTTTAACTCATTTGTTTTGAAATCACAACTGTTAAATATAGTTTTTTGTGCAACCAATTTGCCGGTTCATTTTTCGAGATAAAACATAAGAACGGACATTGCAGAGATCGCTGCGGTCTCCGTCCGCAGAATACGCCGTCCGAGAGTTATAATATGCGCTCCGGATTCCTTTGCCGCTTCCACTTCCGCCGGATCGAATCCTCCTTCCGGACCGATAAAAACAGCTACGGACTCGCCCGGACCTATTCCGCTTATGAACTCTCTGGTCTTTGCGATATCTTCCGCGCACTCATACGGGAACAGGATATGCTCTGCATTGCGGGCTTCCGACAGAGCCTGAATGTATGTCGCGACCGGTGCGATTTCCGGAATAATTCCCCGTTTCGCCTGCTTCGCAGCCGCCTCGGCTATGCTCTGCCATCTCTTCACTTTGGCCTCGGCCTTCTTCTCATCCAGTTTCAGAACGCATCGCTTCATCCTGACCGGTACAATTCGATACACTCCCAGCTCGACCGCTTTCTGAACGATCAGCTCCATCTTATCAAATTTCGGGAGTCCCATGTAGAGAGTGATCCGGTTCGAGAGCTCCGCCTCATTCACCTCCGTAAAAAGCACATCCGCGTATATCTCATCCGCGGTGATTTCTCTGATCCGGCAGGTCGCAACATTTCCGTTCTCATCAACGGCCTCGATATCATCCCCGATTTTCATGCGCAGAACGTTGCGGATGTGATTGACGTCACCGCCTGTAACGCTGAGCACACCGCCCTCGATCTGATCGGAATCTATAAAGAATCGAAACATGTATTTTCACCTCATTTCAGAAACGGGCAACAATGCTCTCCCACTCACCCATGGGCACTTCCTCGACGATCGTGAGCCCGGCCTCGGCAACTGCATCACGGACCACCTGCGCATGCGTCTGAAGGATACCGGATGTGATATAATACCCGCCTTTCTTCAGATGGTGCGGTACCTGCGGCGTGATTCCGGCCAGGATCTCGGCAATGATATTCGCGACAACGATATCATAGTCCGCTCCGGCCTTCTCCTGAACCGCCTGCTCTTCCGTTATATCTCCGATACAGTATTCAAATGCAGCCGCGTCAATCTCATTCTTCTCCAGATTCTCCGCTATCGCCGGCAGAACATTTTCATCCAGATCCGTTCCGAATACATACTCAGCGCCGCTCTTTAAGGCGATAATTCCCAGAATGCCGCTGCCGGTTCCGATGTCAAGCATGCGCATTCCCGGTTTCAGGTATTTGCGAATGCCACGGATCGCAAGCTGTGTGGATTCGTGTTTGCCGGTCCCGAACGCCATACCCGGATCAATGTGAAGAATCATCTCCTCGGAATCTTCCGTCGGCACTTCCTCCCAGGACGGTATGATGCGTATATCATCGATCGTGAACTGGTGGAAATACTGTTTCCAGTTATTGATCCAGTCTTCCTCGGCGGTCGTTCCTATTTCAATAGAGCCCTCACCCACGTCGACGATCTGCCCCAGCTCGAGAAGGCCTTTGATGACTTTCTGAAGAAGTTCATCCTCATCCGCAAAATCTTTCTGCTCTGCCTCTTCGGCATTTTCATCCGGGATCTCTACATAAAACGAGACCTTGGCTTTATGATCATTGTATCCGAGATTCGGCACAACATCCCCGAAGTAGCCGCCGTTCTCCTCCGGCAGCACGGGAACCTTATCTTCTATCTCTATGCCGGTAATTCCCAGCTCGCTGAGCATCGAGCAGACCAGGTCCTCTGCTTCCTCTGTGGTATTAATCGTATATTTTGTCCATTCCATGGTATCTCTCCCATTCTGTTGCAAAGCATTAACGGCTCAATCCTTTAACAGTCTTCTCATATTGTTAACACCTTTTCGGAGATTATGCAATATGAAATCCGGCGTTTCACTCCTTAAGTCTCTCACGAAAGAGTCAAGAACGCCTCGACGTTCCTTACGCGACATGCGCGGCGCCAAGGCGCCTTCCACACAAGTAGTTCGCAATGAAGAAGAACAAAGAATCGCTTTGCGACTCTTTGCGCGCTGGTGCGCGCAAGCGTCAGCTTGCATCTTCATCTGCGCACCAGTCGCATCCTCGCGTGCCTATGCATGCGTAACAATGCTCCAGTGGAGCATTGTGTAGCTGAGCGTTTTTATGTCATAGGAAACGAAGTTTCCTATGACATAAAAAAGCCGCTGCACTATACAACACACTTTCCGCATATGCAATTGCTTCTTGCAAATGCCTGCATATGCAGCCGTGTATCATCTCAGTGCAGCAGCCCTGATAATTCTTCCTCAGTTCGAAGGACCGATATTTACTTTTCAGCTTTCGCCGCAAGCCTCGGCATACTTCTTCAGCGCTTCCTTCTGCGCTTTGTTCAGCCTTGTCGGGACCTGCACTACCAGCGTCACATAATGATCCCCGCGCCTGTTGGGATTCTGAAGGGACGGAACACCTTTTCCTTTCAGGCGGATTCTCGTATCCGTCTGTGTTCCGGCTTTCACATCATACTCGACCTCTCCGTCGATCGTCTTTATGCGGATTTTGCCGCCGAGAGCAGCTTTCGCGAAAGAAATCGGTGCAGTCGAATACAGTTCTGTATCATTTCTCTGGAAAATCGGATGTCGGGCAACACGTACTTCGACAAGAAGATCTCCTCTTGAGCCGCCATTAACGCCGGGTTCGCCCTTTTCGCGCACACGCACGGACATGCCGTTATCAATTCCTGCAGGAATCTGGACCTTGATCTTGATTTTCTTCGTCTTATAACCGGTCCCCCGGCAATCCGGGCATTTTTCTTTGATGATCTTACCTGCACCACGGCACTCCGGGCACACGCCCTCTGTCTGCATCATACCGAAGATTGACTGCTGTGTCTGTACAACGCGTCCGGTTCCGTGGCACCTTGTACAGGTCTCAGGCGAAGTTCCCGCTTTCGCACCTGTACCATGGCAGGTCTCGCACTCTTCCCTGTAATTAATCTCTATCTGCTTCTCGCAGCCAAAGACTGCCTCCTCAAAGCTGATATTGACGGACGTGCGCACATTCGCACCGCGCATCGGATCGTTCGCAGAGCGCGTTCTCGTTCTGCCTCCGCCACCGAACAGGTCGCCGAACAGATCGCTGAAGATATCCGCTCCGCCGAATCCGTCATAGAATCCGCCGTAGCCACCCTGCTCGAACGCGGCGAAGCCGAACTGATCATACTGCTTCCTCTTCTGCGGATCGGAAAGAACCGAATATGCTTCCGAAGCCTCCTTGAATTTCTCGGCCGCTTCCTCGCTCGGATTCACATCCGGATGATATTTCTTAGCCAGTTTTCGATATGCTTTCTTGAGTTCGGCGTCATCGGCGTCCTTACCGACGCCAAGCACCTCATAGTAATCTCTCTTATCTGCCATAAATCCCCTCTGATGAATCTGTCATACGCTTACAGCGCAGTAAAAGAAAGGCTCCCACTCCTAAGCGGGAGCCTTTTCATTCAGCCTACTATGAAATTATACCTCTGTATAATCTGCATCAACAACATCGTCATCTCCGCCCTGGCTGCCGCCGTTATAAGCACCGCCCTGCGGTCCCTGACCTGCCTGCTGTGTCTGCTCATACATCTTTGCGAAAAGTTTCTGAGCGGAATTCATCAGCTTATCCTTAGCTGCCTTGACTTCTGCGATCTCGCTGTCGCCAAGGTTATTGTTGTTCTTATACTTCTCAACTACTGCTTTCAGTGCGTCGAGATCAGCCTGAACGTCTGCCTTGTCGCCTGCTTCGAGCTTATCGCCGGCTTCGTTCATAGCATTCTCTACCTGGAACAGCATGGATTCTGCCTCGTTCTTGGCATCAACGCCTTCCTTGCGCTTCTTATCCTGAGCTTCGAAAGCAGCTGCTTCCTTGACAGCCTTGTCAATATCTGCATCAGACATATTGGAGGAAGCAGTGATCGTGATGTGCTGCTCCTTGCCTGTTCCCAGATCCTTTGCGGATACGTTTACGATACCGTTGGCATCGATATCAAATGTAACTTCGATCTGCGGTACGCCACGTCTTGCCGGCGGGATACCATCCAGTCTGAACTGGCCGAGAGACTTGTTATCCGCTGCGAACTGTCTCTCACCCTGAAGAACGTTGATATCAACAGCAGTCTGATTGTCGGCAGCTGTGGAGAATACCTGGCTCTTCTTTGTCGGGATCGTTGTATTTCTCTCGATCAGACGAGTTGCCACGCCGCCTTCTGTCTCGATGGACAGTGAAAGCGGAGTTACATCCAGAAGAAGGATATCGCCTGCACCCTTGTCACCGGAAAGCTTACCGCCCTGGATAGAAGCACCGACTGCTACGCACTCATCCGGATTGAGGTTCTTGCTCGGCTCTTTGCCTGTGAGGGCTTTGACCTTATCCTGAACTGCCGGTATACGAGTGGAACCGCCAACGAGGAGGACCTTTGTAAGTTCAGATGCTGTGAGACCTGCATCCTGCAGTGCTTTCTGAACCGGGACAGCTGTTCTCTCTACAAGGCTTCTTGTCAGTTCATCGAATTTTGCTCTTGTCAGGTCCATATCAAAGTGCTTCGGACCGTCAGATGTAGCTGTGATGAACGGCAGGTTGATGTTCGTTGTTGTGGAAGATGAAAGTTCCTTCTTAGCCTTCTCAGCTGCTTCTTTCAGTCTCTGAAGCGCCATCTTATCGCCGGAAAGATCAACGCCTTCCTTCTGCTTGAAGTCTGCGAGCATATACTGTGTGATTGCATTATCAAAGTCATCGCCGCCGAGTCTGGAGTCGCCGTTAACAGCGAGAACCTCGATGACGCCGTCACCGATCTCGATGATAGAAACATCGAATGTACCGCCGCCAAGGTCATAGACCATGATCTTCTGATCGGATTCATTGTCAAGACCGTAAGCCAGAGCTGCAGCTGTCGGCTCGTTGATGATACGCTTTACTTCAAGACCGGCGATCTTGCCTGCGTCCTTGGTTGCCTGACGCTGAGCATCGTTAAAGTAAGCCGGAACTGTGATAACTGCTTCCGTTACAGACTCACCGAGATAATTCTCAGCGTCTGCTTTCAGTTTCTGAAGGACCATCGCGGAGATCTCCTGCGGTGTGTAGCTTTTGCCACCCATTGTGACCTTTTCGCTTGTTCCCATCTTTCTCTTGATAGAAGCGATCGTGTTATCTGCATTTGTAACAGCCTGGCGCTTAGCCGGCTCACCTACAAGTCTCTCACCTGCCTTTGTAACCGCAACAACTGACGGTGTTGTTCTTGCACCTTCCGCATTTGCGATAACGACCGGCTGTCCACCTTCCATAACAGCTACGCAGCTGTTTGTTGTACCAAGATCGATACCAATAATTTTACCCATAATAATTTCCTCCTGTATTTATGTATAGACTCTCGGAATCTCTAGGCCGCATAAATACTGGCTTCCAGAGATTCCATTTTTTAAATTCCCCCACATTTTCCTGCTGAATTTTAAAAAAACAG